>JAOZSE010000022.1 GCA_029939835.1 Pontiellaceae bacterium | reverse complement strand
TCTCTTAAAAAAGCAGAAAGCCCGCCCGAAAATCATCGGTCGCGTCGAAAAAGGCGAAGGCCGGTCGCGTTTCATCAACTGATTCGTATAAACGCTAAGCGCCAGGGAAACCAAGTCTTTATTTCTTATTTATCTTCCTTCCTTGCCTTTACCTCTATACCCTGCCTCCTAACGAGAAAATGAGTTTTTGGAATCATCCACAATGATCTCAAACGTACAGGAGCGGCCAAATGGTGAATCACGACGATACGGGTATCCAACACCTGAAAGACTCGAATCCTTCGAATATTTTCGAGTTGAGGGGTTATCCTGTGATGCTTGCCGCAAAGGTAGCCGACGTTTTTGAGGTGGAAACCCGACAGATCGTTCAAAACATTAAAAAGAACAACAGGAAAGACCCACCCCTTTTCCCTGAGCGTTATGCGTTCCAGATCACAGGGCAAGAGCAGGAATGTTTGAGATCACTGGGAGTGATCCCAAAACCGGGACGTGGCGGCAGCCGGGCTTTACCCTGGGTCGTCACACAAAAAGGCGCAATACGGCTTGCGACGATCATGGACGGCCCCAATGCTGTAATCGGCCTCGTCGGAGGATATATAAAGCAACCGCTTGGGCTGCCGGCACCCGGCAAAAACGGCAAAGGAAATTCCTGCCTCATCTGATCCCCTTTGGAGTGCAGGCACAGGATTTTCAGATAGAGCCAGCGCGGCGGTGCGATCAGGCTGAATGCCGCATAACCGCTCCGCGCTGTGTTCCATACAGTTATCCATTTCTTTCCTTCCGTGTTTTCCGTGTGTTCCGTGGTGAAAGCAGATGGTAAATTCCATCCATGAATTTAGATGTCTCAACCCTGCGTGCGGCACTGCAAAAGGGCGTGTGCCGTTTGCCTGACTTGCCGCCGTCGGCGCAGGCGGCACTGGGTAGCGCGCTGCTCTCCGAAAAGCCGCGCCCCCAGATCTGGGTCGCCGACGGGATACAGACACTGGAAAAGCTGACCGACTGCTTTCGCACACTCCACCCCGAAACAACACTGCTGACACTGCCGCCTTTCGACGAAAAAGATATGGAGGCGCAAAGCGCACGACTGAAAGCACTTTCATTTCTCTCTGGTAGGGACGGCTCGCCGAGCCGTCCGCAGTCCGCTTCCTCCTTCGCCGAGGCTTCGGCGGACATGAGGGAAGCGGACCCTACCTTTATCCTGATCACCACAAATCAGGTGCTTGATGAAAAGCTGCCCCTTGCAAAAAGCCGCACTCTCAAAACAGGCGAAACCATAGACCCCGCCACTCTCTGCGACTGGCTGAGCGATACAGGCTATGAATTCGATGTCGAAGTGTACGAAAAAGGATATGCCGCGCGCCGCGGCGGCATTCTTGACGTCTGGCCGCCAACCGCGCCTCTGCCCGTTCGCATCGAATTTTTCGGCGATGAAATTGAAAGTTTGCGCACCTTCGATCCCGACACGCAACGCTCGGTGGAAAAAACTGAAACAGTTGAAATTTTTCCACTCAACGCAAAAGGCGATGCAAAGCTCGAAACACTGCTTCCCGGCAATACGCTTAAGATTTTCAGCAATGTAGGGGCGACGTCCTCGTCGCCTCAAAAACGCGATGAGGGCGTCGCGTCTACAATTGAGATTGGACACGTCACCAGTGACGTTATCGACATTGACCTGACATTTTATGAGACCAACCTCCAACCGGTGAGTGAACTCCACCGCCCGGATATGGCGGAGCAGCAGCGTAAAACCTTTTTCCAAACCTTGGAAAAAATGATTTCCGATGGTTGGAAAATCGACATCTACATGGAAACTCCGGGAGCGGCAGAACGTCTGAAAGAGGCTTATCTGTCAGGAGTCAGGGGCCAGGGATCAGGGGTCAGAATTTGTGTTGGCTTGCTCCACGGCAGTTTCATTGCAAAACAGCAAAAACACTTGGTCATAACCGAGGCGGATATTTACGGCTGTCAGCCAAAGACGGCGCACATACGACGCGGCACGAAGATGCAGAAAACCGTCGGCGCGCGGGTGGCGGAGTGGACAGAACTTCAGCCCGGCGAACTGGTAGTGCATGTCGATCACGGCATTGGCAAATACATGGGCTTGATGGACATTGAGATGGCGGGTCGACGGCAGGAAATGCTCCTGATTGAATATGCCAAGGGCGCGCGAATTTATCTGCCGACCGGCCAGGCGCATTTGCTGACGCGCTATGTCGGCATGGGCCGCGCCGCGCCGGCCCTGCATCCGTTAAAAGGAAGACGCTGGCAGAACGAGCGCGCCTCGGCACAGGCCGCCATTGAAGATCTCGCGGCCAATTTGCTCGAAACGCAGGCGACGCGCGCGCTTAAAAAAGGGCGTGCCTGCGGGCCGGATACACACTGGCAAAGCGAGTTCGAAAATTCATTTCCGTATCTGGAAACACCCGATCAGCTCGCGGCCATCCGGGCGGTCAAAGCCGACCTTGAAACAGCACAGCCAATGGATCGGCTGATCTGCGGCGACGCGGGTTACGGCAAAACGGAAGTCGCCATGCGCGCAGCGTTTAAGATGGTGATGGAAGGCCGACAGGTCGCCGTGCTGGTTCCAACCACCGTACTGGCCCAGCAGCATTTCGACACCTTCACCGAACGCATGGCGGCATTTCCGGTTGCCGTGGAAATGCTGAGTCGCTTCCGTACGCGCGGCGAGCAGAACGAAACAATTAAGCGGCTTCGTGAGGGTAAAACCCATATCGTGATCGGTACGCACCGGCTGGTATCGGGCGATGTGCAGTTTGAAAATCTCGGCCTCGTTGTCATTGACGAAGAGCAGCGCTTCGGTGTCCGCGCCAAGGAACATCTCAAACAGCTTCGCAGGCAGGTGGATGTGCTGACGCTGACCGCAACGCCGATTCCACGAACGCTCTACATGAGCCTGACGGGCGGGCGCGACATGAGCACGATCCAGACCCCGCCGCAGGAGCGCCAGCCGGTCGAAACCATTGTGCTGGAGTATCACGAGGACATTGTGCGTGAAGCCATTCTCCATGAGCTGGCGCGCGACGGGCAGGTCTTTTATCTGCACAACCGCGTGCAGACCATCGGTAAGATCGCCAGGAAACTCTCAGAGCTGGTTCCGGAGGCGCGGATTGAATATGCCCACGGACAGATGGGCGAAAAGCAGCTTTCGGATGTGATGCACCGCTTTGTTCAGGGGCAGTTCGACATCCTGCTCTGCACGACCATTATTGAAAGCGGCATGGATATTCCACGCGTTAATACAATCATTATTGACCGCGCCGACCGCTTCGGCCTCGCCGATCTTTACCAGCTTCGCGGACGCGTCGGGCGGGCGCGACATAAGGCCTATGCCTTTCTGCTGCTGCCGCGCCACGGGCAGCTGTTTGATAGAGCCCGGCGGCGCATCGAAGCGCTCAAGCGTTATACGGGGCACGGCACGGGCTTCCGTATTGCAATGCGCGATCTGGAAATCCGCGGCGCGGGCAACCTGCTCGGCGCGCAGCAGAGCGGACACATTGCCGCAATCGGCTTTGACCTCTACTGCCAGTTGTTGAAGCGAAGTGTAGCCAAGCTGCAGGGCCGAAAGGTTCCGCCGGTCATTGACGCCGCGGTTGACCTCGATTTTCTAAATCGTTCTCCCTCCTCGCTGGGTAAGGTCACCCGGCCTACACCACGCGGCAAATCTGTAGGCTGGGTGTCCTCACCCGGCGCGCCCGCTGAGGACAGCGGGTCTACAACAAACGACCGTTATCCGGAGAACGCAGCGTTTATTCCGTACGATTATGTGGAAGATGAAAACCTGCGCGTGAAGCTCTACGGAAGGATCGCCTCGCTGGCCACGGAAAGCGAAGTGCGCGAACTGAAAAAAGAGTTTGCCGACCGCTTCGGCGCCCTGCCCGCCGCCGTAAAAAATCTGTTTGAAATCGCGCGCATCCGTATCGCAGCGGCACAGGCGGGTGTGCAGTCGGTGCGCGTTAGCGAAGAGCGCATCATCCTGACGCGCAACGGCGAAGCCGTCATGCCGGCGGGCCGCTATCCGCGGCTGAAAGCAGAAAAAACAGGAGCCCGGCTTCGGGCCGTTCTGCGCTCTCTGAAAAACCTGCGTTGAGCCCTCGCAACGGGGAGCCGCCCTGCCAGGAAGGGAATTGTATTTACAATAAAAGTTGATCTATTACTTAAAACAAGTATTTTCCTTTTAGTTATGAAGACAGGGGGTTTGTCTAAAATTATCTGGCGCTATGCTGCGCTGGAGCGTGAGGTGCAGAACCTGATCAGCGCGTGTTGCTCATACGCCTGCTCTATTTGCACGTCCCGTTGCTGCCGTACCGATCTTTGCGAAGAGGCTTTTAGCAGCCCCTTTCTCAAAGCCCTGCATGGTTATGAACCGGACAGCACTCAGTTCTCCGACCAGTATGGCTGGCTGACAGAAAACGGCTGCAGCCTCTCCCTGGGGCGCCCCCCCGTATGCTATGAATTTTTCTGCGATGACGTTCTGAACGGCCAGCGAAACGAGGGCCATCGCTATGTACTGAGGGTGCTCGGAAGGCTGCTGAATCATGTCGGTGAACAGGCGCTGGAAAAACTCCATCTGATCGAGATTTCCGGTGAAGAGGATTTGAACCGGATTCCGCTTGATCGTTTCAAAGAAAAGCTGAACGAGGCCAAATCCGCGCTGGAACACATCCGATTCTTTTACGATCACGGCTTTTTTGACGCCGACGGCATGAAACAGCTGGGATACATTGTGGAGCCGCCGGCGCAGCTGCTGAACAGCTAAAGAACCCAATTACATTCCTTTTTCGATAATCTCTTCGCGAACGCCTTCGAGATAGTCGCGATTTTTCGCAATCAGTTCGAGGCGCTGCTGCACGCACTGATCAGTAGTCAGCGGGTCGGCAGGTGTATTAAAAACGTAGTCGAGCATCTTTTCGACGGTCGTCGTCGCCACATGCATACGCGTATCGCTTGATGCATAGTAGATGAAAAGCGAGCCGTCCTCTTTGGCAATCATGCCGTTGGAAAAGGCGACGTTGGAAACGTCGCCGACGCGTTCGTCGCCGAGCGGCGCAATCAAATGTCCGCCGGGATTGGCAATCATCTTTGTCGGGTCGTCGAGATCGTAAAGCGTGGCATACAGGACATAGCGCAGGCCGGCAGCGGTATTGCGCACACCGTGATCCACATGCAACCAGCCCTTTTCCGTCTTAATCGGTGTGCCGCCCATGCCGTTTTTGGATTCTTTGACGGTGTGGTAAACACGGGGATCCATCACCTTCTCTTCGTCAACCACTGGATTCTCCATGGAGTCGGCCAGCGCCCAGGAAATGCCGCCGAGGGTTCCAGCGGTCATAAAGCCGTCGAGCGGACGGGTGTAGAGCAGGTATTTCCCATCAACGAATTCGGGATGAAGCACGACGTTGCGCTGCTGCGGGGAGTTGGATTTGAGATCAGGAAGACGTTCCCATTTTTTCAGGTCTTTGGTACGCACGATGCCGCAGGCGGCCGTGGCAGCCGATGGATCCTTCGGCTGAGAGTCGTCATGATATTCCGCGCAGAAAAGACCGTAAATCCAGCCATCTTCATGACGCGTCAGGCGCATATCGTAGGCATTGGTTTCGCCCTGCGAACCGATTTCGCACGGCTCCTCCCAAAAGCGGAACCCGTCGATCCCGTTTTCGCTTTCGGCAATACCGAAGAACGACTTGCGATCGTTGCCCTCGATACGGCAGACGAGCATATACTTTCCTTCCCATTCGATCGCACCGGCGTTGAGCACGGCGTTGACACCGAGTCGCTCGATCAGATGAGGATTGGTTTCCGGACTGAGATCATAACGCCATTCCAGCGGAATGTGATCGCGCGCAACTACCGGATTGACGTAGCGGTCGTAGAGACCGTTGTCCCAGCCGCTACTGATACTGTTTTTGCGAGCCAGCAACTGTTCGTGGCGTTCACGCAACCGCACCATCCGTTGATCAAATTCTTTGGTTTCCATTTTCTCAACTCCTTATTTGAATCTTCCAAACATTGGAACGGTGCAGGGCTGGACAGGCAAGATGCCTGTCCTACTTTTTAAAACACAAGTTGTGCTTTGGCCAGCCGTGCGGCCAGCTCACTCAAAACCCGTTCGTCATCTTCGTCACTCGCCGATTCAAACACGGCACCAAAGCGAATAAACGGCCCGGTGTTATCCCACGGAACCGTCGAAATACCGAAGTTTTCGATCAGGTAGAGCGATGCTTCTTCGGCATTGGAAAACTCCGCGCCATCTGCCCCTTTGGGCGCCTTGACGTAGAGGTAAAAAGTGCCGCCGGGCATCTTCGCATCAAAACCTGCATTCTTGAGCACTTCGACCATGCGGCGCAGGCGGCCCTCGTAATGAACACGGATTTCCTCGGCAAGGCTTTCATCCGCAATCCCGGCGCAGGCGGCGTGCTGAATGGCCTTGAACTGGCCGCTGTCGCAGTTGTCCTTAATGGTAGCCAGCGCGTCAACAGCCCACGGCGCACCACAGAAAAAGGCGAGGCGCCAGCCGGTCATGTTATAGGCCTTGCTCATCGAATGGAGTTCGATGGCGCACTCTTTCGCGCCGAGACGCTGAAGGATGGATTTGCGCCCGCCATCATAAACCAGCGTGGCGTACGGCGCATCCTGAACAATCAGAATGTTGTGCTTCTGCGCGAAAGCGATCAGCTCGTCGTAGAATTCATCGGTCGCCACCGCGCCGGTCGGGTTGTTGGGATAGTTGATGTAAAACAGCTTGCAGCGGTCGGCCAGTACGGGATCGATTTTCCCGAGGTCAGGCAGGAATCTGTTTTCTTCGAGCAGTGGAATATCAACCGCTTCAGCGCCAAGGTATTTAGCGTGCGTGGCCATCACTGGATAACCCGGTACCGTCTGAAAGACCACATCGCCAGGGTTTACGAAAGCGAGCGGCAGCATAGCGAGTGCCGGCTTGGTGCCGATGCTGTGGTTGATCTCGGCTTCCGGATCAAGCGCCACACCGAAGAAATTCTGCATGTACTGTGCGGCAGCCTGCTTGAATTCCGGAATGCCGTTGTCGGAGTAGCCGCGATTGGCAGACTTATCCACCTCCGTCTTGAGTGCCTCACGAATCGGCGCGGGTGCCATCCGGTCGGGTTCGCCGACACCGAAGTCGAGGATTTCAAGATCGGGGTGCAGTTTCCGCGCCTTGGCTTTGGCGCGTTTGATTTTTTCAAATTTATAAATTTCGGTGGATTGCCCGAACTGTTCTCCGCCGATGCGTTCGGCAAAAAGTTTCTGTGCATTCATTGCAAATTCTCTCTTTCAATTAAAACGGCTCCCCGCTGTCCGCCCCCTTGCGAAGCGGATTGCCGCGGGGGATCAGCCGGTTGAGCTGTTTTTCAAATTCCTCGTACGTAAAACGTTCCAGCGGAATGCTGGTGTCGGAATTTTCCAGCACGCCGTTCTCAATAGAAACGTTTTCACGGTAAAATCCGATCACCAGTTTTTCGCTAAGAACATCCGCGCCGAGAAAAACAAGATCCACCACTTTCTCGCGGCCGCCCTTGAATTCTTTGGAAAAGACATACTGGATGTTCCGAACGTAGTCGCCATGACGCGTGAATTCCTCGTCGCTTTCGCAATGGCGGTAACCGCGCGCGGCGAGAATTTTCTTCATGTTCTTCTGGAACAGCATAGGGCCCCTTTCTCCGTTTCAGCTATGGAAGCCGGAAAACGGTAGTAAATTCGAAACCGTGTTGTAAAGGAATGAAGCGAAATTAAAGCAAATTAGCCGCCTTTTCGGCAATATCAGAACGCACCCCTTCGGTAAGCAGCATATGAGAAGCCAGCGCCTCATTTCTGAATTTATCCACCGCCGCGCTCAGCCCGTTGGAAAGACTGTCCACATAGGGATTATCAATCTGATAAAGGTCACCGGTCAACACAATCTTGGTGTCCTGCCCGACGCGCGTGATCACCGTCTTCACCTCCAGCGGCGTCAGGTTTTGTGCTTCGTCCACAATCATGAACTGGTTCGGGATGCTCCGTCCGCGAATGTAAGTGAGCGGCTCGACATCAATCAGCGGATTGGAGGCAAGGAGGTCGCCGCCCTTCCTGCTTGGGCCGCTGCCGCCGCGATTGTGCACAATCAGCGCAAGCGCATCGTGAATCGGCTGCATCCACGGATCGAGTTTTTCCTCCACCGTGCCGGGCAGATAGCCGAGATCCTTTCCCATCGGAAAAATCGGACGTGAAACC
Source organism: Pontiellaceae bacterium (assembly GCA_029939835.1). Classification (GTDB taxonomy): domain Bacteria; phylum Verrucomicrobiota; class Kiritimatiellia; order Kiritimatiellales; family Tichowtungiaceae; genus Tichowtungia. The sequence continues at coordinate 14,621 of JAOZSE010000022.1, read as the reverse complement.
AGCAGCCGCTTGTAGAATTTGGTCTCCATCACCTGATGGTAGCCCGCAGCAATCGCCAGCAGCGTCTTGCCCGTGCCCGCCTTGCCCGCGAGCGTCACCAATTTGATTTTGTCATTCAACAGCGCGTCCATTGCAAAGCGCTGCTCACGATTGCGCGGCGTGATCGGTGTGCCGGCGTCGCCGATGGTCAGCAGCTTCACCACGCGGCGCGTCTCGGCATCATAGCGGCCCAGCATGGTCTGCTTTGGATCATTCGGATTCTTCAGCGTCACATACTGATTGGCAGACAGTTCCTCCATGCCCTGCACCACCGCATAGCCCTCAGTGGCAAAAGAACCGATCGCCTCGGCATCCGCTTCCAGCACCGCCTGGCCGGTATAAATTTCATTCTCTTCGCGATGCTTGCCGTTTTCATAGTCCTCCGCCTCCAGCCCCAGCGCATCGGCCTTCAGCCGCAGGTTGATATCCTTACTGACCACCGTGCAGCGTTCGTCCGGCTGTGCCTTCTTCAAATCCATCGCCATTTTAAGGATTAAATCGTCTGCGGGCAGGCCGACAGCGAAGGGGTCGTTCTCGTCTGCGAAAATCACTTTGATCGTGCCGCCGTGCTCCAGCGTAACGCCATCGGAAAGCCGACCCTGCTTACGCAACTCGTCCAGCGCGCGTGAAACGGTACGGGCATTGCGTCCGCGCTCGCTCAGCTCACGTTTAAACCGGTCAATCTCCTCCAGCACCTTGAGCGGAATGATCACATGGCTTGCTTCGTACTGACGAATGGCGGTGGGATCGTGGAGCAGGACGTTGGTATCCAGAATAAAATTTTGCATACCAGATTATACGCCACCCTTGCCCGCTGAAAAAAGTCCATTCTCCAATATCTGGAAAACCTCAGACTTTGAGGAGACGTTCGACGGCACGGTTCAGCGCACGGCGCTCGTCGCGGACGATGCCAGTGACGGCTCTGCCGCGCTCTTTGAGCAGGTTCCAGTCAATCCCGAGCGGCGCACCCAAGTGCGTTTTTTGCGCAATCGCTTTGGCTGGATTCATTTTTTCGAGTTCGCCGAGGTTTTCTTTGACATGCCGGTAGGCGTCGCGGAACGGCATGCCCTGCCCGACCAGCTCCAGTGCGCGGTCGGTCGCAAAAACATCCGGCGTAAAGCCTGCTTTAAGTGCTTTTTTGTCCACCTGAATCGCCTGTACAAACGGGGCAAGCACGCGCAGGCAGTCGCGGGTCATCGCGACCCCTTCCATGAAGGGCTCCTTGGCATCCTGCAGGTCGCGATTGTAGCCGCCGGGCGATCCTTTGATGAGGTCGTACACCGCCAGCTCGCACGCCTTAACGCGTGAGGCTCTGGCGCGAACCAGTTCAATGACGTCCGGGTTTTTCTTCTGCGGCATAATGCTGCTTCCGGTGCAAAGTTCATCGGGCAGCGTGAAGTAGCCGAACTCCGGCATGGTGAAAAGCATCAGATCCTGCGCGAAGCGCGAGAGCGACAGCATCACCTGGCTCATCGCGCAGAGCACGATGCTTTCGACTTTTCCGCGGCTGTTTCCGGCGTACAGCACGGTGTGAACCGGACAGCGGAAGCCAAGCAGGTCGGAAACGAGTTCGCGATCAATCGGTAGCGGCACGCCGTAGCTGGCGGCCGAGCCGAGCGGGCACTGGTCGTTCAGCTCATAGGCGTTCACCAGCAGCACACAGTCGTCGAGCAGGCTCTCTGCATGGGCGGCGGCCCAGAGGCCGACGGACGACGGCATCCCCGGCTGCATATGGGTTCGTCCAACCATGGGAACTTTTTCATTCCGTTTGGCAAAAGCGAGCAGCGCCGAAATGAGCGCAACGGCTTCATCGAGCGTGCCGAGGATTTCTTCGCGGCCGTAAAGGCGCATATCCACCGCCACCTGATCGTTCCGGCTGCGGCCCGTGTGAATCTTTTTGCCGAGATCGCCGAGTTTTTCGGTCAGGGTACGCTCGACCGCCAGATGCACGTCCTGATCGGAAAGCCGGATTTTAAATTTACCTTCTTCGGCCTGTTTGATGATCGCCTTAAGTTCACGGATTACCTTTTTGCGCGCTGTCTCGCTGAGTACCGCAGGCTTCATTTTCGAGAGCATCGTTACGTGCGCGGCCGTGCCGAGGCAGTCGGCCGTAATGAGACTTTTATCCAACTCCACATCCCGCCCGGCGGTAAACGAAAGAACGTCTGAGTTGATCGAACCGACTGTTGTTTTTTGTGTTTTCATAAAACTGCTTCCTTCCACTCTTGGATTCCAAGCATTGGAAATTTTGGCCGAAAAGACACGAAGAATTTTCCAACCATTTGAAACCTAAGAATTATTCTACCAGATTGGCTCCCCCACCTCACCCTCTACCTATTAAAAACCCTATTACCTACATAACACTCATTGCAGAGTTAGCACTCCTTTAAAACATCTGTTCCGGAGTCCAATGACTTAGCGGGAAAACGGTTATTTTCTCACTTAACTCGTACGTCTCTTCTCCCGGATAAATGACCCACAGGTGTTCAAGGTTTAAATCGTTGAGCGCACTGTGCATAGAGCGGGTTCGTCCCGGCGCATCGGCATATTTGATTTCAAAACCATAGCGCCTGCCGTTGTGAATAATCAGCAAGTCGAGCTCCGCGCCGCCATGAGTGGACCAGAAATAGGCCTGCCGTGTTTTGAGCTGGCTGAGCACTTGTTCCAAGGCAAATCCTTCCCAGGATGCGCCAAGCCTCGGATGGCCCTGAAGCGCATGGAGGCTGGGCAGCTCCATCAGGGTGTGCAGGATTCCACTGTCACGCAGATAAATTCTTGGAGATTTAATCTGCCGCTTGCCGATATTTTCAAACCATGGGGGAAGAATCCGTACCATGTACGCCCCTGCAAGAATATCGAGATAGCGCCGCGCCGTCGGTTCGCTCGCCCCTAGTGAACGGGCCAGTTCCGCAGCGTTCCAGACCTGACCATGATAGTGCGCAATCATTGTCCAGAATCGGCGAAGCGTTTCAGATGGAACTGTAATTCCCAACTGCGGAATATCGCGCTCCAAAAATGTCCGAACAAATCCCTCTCTCCAGCGAAAACTTTCTTCATCTGAAGAGGCGAGATAAGAACGGGGAAATCCGCCGCGAAGCCAGAGCCGTTGAAGGGAGGACTGACCACCGACTTCGGTCAAGTCAAACCCGGAAAGATCAATGAAAGCAACCCGGCCAGCCAGGGACTCAGAAGCCCCTTTCAACAGAGATGGCGCTGCGCTGCCCAACACCAAAAACTTTGCCGGTTGATCCGGGCGGTCAGCAAGTACACGTAAAATTTCGAAAAGTTGCGGGTTGCGTTGAATTTCGTCGAGAACGACAACTCCCTTGAGTGGCTCCAGAGTCTGCATAGGAGATTCCAGTCGCCGCCGATCTACTGGATTTTCAAGATCAAAAAAAACGGTGTCCTTCCCTGTGCAGAACATCCGGGCCAATGTTGACTTTCCACATTGTCTGGGTCCGAGAATCGACACAACGGAATGTCCGCTGAAGCCTTTATCAATTGAGAGCATCGCCTCATTGCGTTTAATCATGCGCGGATATTATTCTTACATATCGGAATGTCAATGTTTGATTTTCACGATTAAATAGCAATATCCCATCCCCTATTCAGTCACCGTCCGGTGCTTTCTAAAATCAAGGTCACGGGGCCGTCGTTGACGAGGGTCACTTCCATTTCAGCCTGAAATTTTCCGGTTTCGACGCGCGGACCGAATGTGCGAAGCTGTTTGACATATTCTTCGCAGAGCATCAAGCCTTTCTCCGGACGGGCGGCTTCAATGTAGCTGGGGCGGTTGCCTTTGGTGCAGTCGCCGAAAAGTGTGAACTGGCTGACGACGAGCAGTTCGCCGCCGGTGTCGAGCACGGAGCGGTTCATTTTCCCGGCTTCGTCGTCGAAGATGCGCAGGTTGACGGTTTTTTTTGCGAGGTGTGCGGCATCGGCGGCGGTGTCTTCGTGCGAAACACCCGCTAAAACAAGAAGACCGCTTCCGATTTCACCGACGGTTTTCTCATCGACGGTTACGGATGCGGCTTTCACGCGCTGGACAACAAGTTTCATGGAGCCAGTCTAAAGGTCAAAGGTCTAAAAGTCGAAGGTCGAAAGCCTTGGGAAACCCAGAGACTTTCGACCTTCTGACATTGGACTTTGGACGCCCCCTATTCCGTCGCATGCGAGACGCGGAAGGTGGGCAGGCGGTTGAGCGCGGCGGCTACTTCGTAGCGCCGCGGGCGGGCCAAATCGCCGCGAATATCACGGGAGATAATGGCAAGGCCTTCTCCGCCGAGGTCGCGGTCAATCATGTCGAGCATTTCGCGCAGCGGGTAGCCTTCCTGCATGTAGCGCAGTTTGGCGTAGTAGAGCAGCAGGCCAATGGTCAGCGTCTGGTTTTCATCCGCGATCTGCGAAATCCCGTCGAGTCCGATGACGGAGCGGCCAAACCGAACGGTCTGGAGGTCAATGGCCTCAATGACCTGATCCCGGCGGCCAACGGAGGCGTCAATACTGCTGGGCATGATCCAGCGCGAGCGGCCAAGCATCGGACCGAGGTTGATGGCCGGAGCTTCCGGCGGAACGGCCAGGTCGAGCGCCTTGGCCTCTTCGGTAATGTTAGTGACCGTGAAGTCTTCCACTTTCAGTACCGTATCGGCAATCGGAATGTACTCCGCCACGAGGTTTTCGCCGGCGATGATCAGGGAGATACCGAGTTCATCAACCATCTGCCGGGCACGCTGCGCGAGGGACACACGTGCTGTTGAATCGAGCAGTCCCGCAACACGGGTGTCGGTGGTAAGGAAGGAAGGTGCGGAGGTGTTTTCGTCATAGAGCAGTACACGGGCACCCACCTCGAGCGCTTCAATGGTAGAAGCGGCCTGTGATGTGAAGGAATCGGCGGCCTGCGTGGTGAACGAGGCGGGGTCGGCACCTTCTATCTCGGAAAGGAACGGGCTGATATTCACTTCCTGAACACTGCGCCCGCGGTCAACCGCCACCTGCACCGCGTCGGCAACGGTCACCACGGTTTCCCGTCCATCGGCGGGAACGTGGTTGAATACACCGGAAGCGATGGCAGCCATGAAGTCCTTGCGGCCGGCAGCGGCATCGCCGAGAACCACGGTCAGACCGGCGGGAATACCGAGGCCCTTGAAGGCGGCTGAGTTCGGTACTTCGATTTCGGTCTTCGCGCTTTCGTCCACTTCGAAGGGAATAATGTTTTCGTAGTCAGGCAGGTCAGTACCCGGTGTGCGGACCAGAAAGGATCCTTCGCCGATAAAACTGACCATGCCGAGTGTCGCCAGCGTTTGGCGCGCACGGTCGGCATCTTCCATGCCGTTTACAAAGCTTTCCATCTCAGCCATGTCCACGTTGCAGTACAACAGGCTGGAGCTGATGACTTCGGGCAGGTCGTCGAAAAAGACCTTGCGGGCCATTTCGCCATCAATCTGGCGGTTGTCGGAGGAACTGTCACTGAACACTTTATAGGGCATCGCAATACGGATGCGCGCATCAATGTATTCTTTGGTGACGACCACGGCGGTACGCGGCAAAATTTTCTGACCGGGTTCCGCTACGACAATATTGCGACGGGCCAGGCCGCTTTCGTTGAAGCGGGCAATGCGTCCGGTGGCCTTTGAAAGGTTGCGGGTCAGCAGGTCTTCGAGGGCGGTGCGCCGCACGGGGGAGTCGTAGAGGTGGCTCGGCATCTCGGCAATGGACTGCGGAATGCGGACGTTGAATACCGGATTTTCGGCATCACTGCCGGTGTCCAGCTGTCCGAATTTGAGAACATAGCGCGCAAAATCGAAGTCGCCGATAAGGCGCGTATATTCGCTGAAGGGCTTGCCGTCGATTTCGCTGAGGATGCTGTAGAACTCTTTTCTATCTTTCATAACTCGTGTCTTCCCGGTTTAGTGGTTAATAAGCTCCATACTCCAATAAATCATTTTTTGCTTTTCGGCACCGCAGGAGTTTCCTTTACCGGCGCTTTTTTCTCAGCATCCGCCCCTTTAAGGAATATTTACAGTCCTGACACTCATACTTGTAAGTCGGCATAAATCTCCATCTGCAAAATGAGGGGGGATACTAGGGTTGCCCCCCGCGCTTGTCAAAATCATTCTATCTTTGTTATGCGCGGCGCACGAAGGCTTTGGGCTTGCGCGGTACGCACAGATAACCAATCATCGCGCCCGTTATGGATGCCCGTGAATACCTGAAGACCTGTGCGGCGCAGATTGAGGCCGAACTGAGCCGGATGCTGCCGCCCGCGAATGAGCGCCCCGCCCGGCTTCATGAGGCCATGCGCTACAGCGTTTTCGCCGGAGGAAAACGACTGCGCCCCGCCCTGTGCATCGCCGCCTGCGAAGCCTGCGGCGAAAAATCGGAAAAGGCACTGGATGCCGCCTGCGCGCTCGAACTGCTTCACACCTACACGCTGATTCACGATGATCTGCCCGCGATGGACGACGATACACTCCGCCGCGGTCGGCCAGCCTGTCATATTGCGTTTGATGAAGCCACCGCCATTCTGGCGGGCGACGCGCTGCTCACGCTCGCCTTCGAAGTGCTGGTAGCCCAGTCGAAAGGCGGCGCACTGGCTGCTGAACTGGCAAAAGCGGCGGGCAGCCGCGGCGTGATCGGCGGGCAGGCCGAAGACCTTGCCGCCGAGGGAAAGCAACCGAGCGCAGATACTGTTGAGTATATCCATCGCCACAAAACCGCCGCGCTCATTCGCGCGGCGTGCGTCATGGGCGGCCTCTGCGCAAACACAGATGATAACGCGCTCGAAGCGCTGGCTCTCTACGGTGAAAACATCGGGCTGGCATTTCAAATTACCGACGACCTGCTCGACGAAAGCTCCACCACCGAAGAGCTGGGTAAGAATATCGGCTCGGACCGCGAGCGCGGGAAAATGACATGGCCGGCGATTCACGGCGCCGAAAAAGCAAAGGAAAAAGCGGATGCCCTGATTGCTGAAGCCAAAAACGCGCTGACCACCCTGCCCGTCGATTCTTCTGCACTCAGCCAACTGGCAGATTTTATAACGCAACGGACTTTTTAAAAAAGGAGCACTATGAATCACCGCGTATTTTTAACGAAACAGCCCTACAGCGAATATGACCGGGATAAAGCTCCCTACACACAGGGCGACTGGCCCTGTTCGTGGATTCGTGTTCCAGACATGGGGAAGGTTCCGCATGTGGCCGCCTACCGCCTGAATTTTACGGCGAAGAAAAATGAAACAGTGCGTATCCACGTCAGCGCCGATGAGCGCTATATCCTTTTTCTGGATGGGAAGCGGATCGGCCGCGGGCCGGAGCGCGGATCACCGCAGGAGTGGTTTTTTGAGAGCTACGATCTCGACCTCTCCGCCGGCGAACACATGCTGACGGCACGAACGTGGTATCTTGGAAAAGGGTTACGCCCCCACGCACAAATGAGTGTCGAACCGGGCTTCCTGCTCGCGGCCGAAGACGAATGGACCGAACGAATCGGAACCGGCAATGCCGCATGGGAAGGGAAAGTCCTCGGCGGAACCACCTTCCTGCCCCCCGCGATTGAGTGGGGCTGTGGAGCAAAGGTTGAAATCCAGGCCGATCAATATGACTGGGGCCACGAATCCGGCGGGGCTGAAGGCTGGCAGCCCGCCGAAACGATCCGGCCGGGATTCAATCCCACGATCAAGCGGATTGATGTGCCCGCCGCGCATCTGCTTTACCCGGCCATCATTCCGCCCATGATGGAAACTGAATGCCGCATTGGAAAAATTCGTTTTGTAGAAGAGCAAACGGAGCCTGTAATTGCCGCGCAGCCTATCCACGAAAAAAACAACCGTCCGGATGAAGCGGCGGCATGGCAGGCCCTGCTGCTTGAAAAGCGCCCCGTAACCGTCCCCTCCTCCACGCGCAGGCGGATTATCATTGATCTCGAAGATTATTACTGCGCCTATCCCGCGCTTCAGGTTTCCGGCGGCGCAGGCGCATCCATTGAGCTTCAGTGGGCGGAATCGCCCTACGGGGAACTCACCGCAACCTGGGATGCCCCCGCCGACTTCATCTATGGCCGTGAAAAAGGCAACCGCGATGTGCTCGAAAAAAAATATCTGTTTGGCGATCCTGACCGCTTTTTCCCCGATGGAAGTTCCTCGCGAACCTTTGAACCCCTCTGGTGGAGAGCCGGGCGTTATGTGCAACTGGTCATCCAAACGGCGAATGAGCCGCTGACTGTTGAGGCATTCACCCTGCGCGAAACCCGTTATCCGTTTGAACCGGAAAGTACTTTTTCATCCAGCGATTCCGATCTTCAGGCAGCACTCCCCCTGATGAAGCAAGCCCTGCTGACCGGCGCACACGAAACCTATTTCGACTGCCCCTATTATGAACAGATGATGTACACCGGCGACACCCGCCTCGAAGCGCTCGCGACCCATCAGATCACTCATGATCGTCGGCTGGCTGAAAAAGCCATCCGCCTGTTTAATGTTTCACGCTGGCCCAACGGCCTCACCCAGGCGCGTTATCCCACCGATAAATGGGTCGATATTCCGCCTTTCGCCCTCTACTGGACCAATATGGTCTACGACCACGCCCTCTGGCAGGATGCACCGCATCTCACCAAACAGTGGCTGCCCGGTGTACGCGCCGCGCTCGATTTCTGGTGGCAACACAAAAACTCTGACGGACTCATCGCTTCACCGGATGGCTGGAATTTTGTCGACTGGATCAGCGACTGGGCCAAAGGCGGCATCCCGTCCGGCGGCCTCGCCGGAGACGTTTCCGCTATTCTTAACGGCCACCTCGTTTATTCCCTGATGCTTGCCGCCGAACTGGAGGATCACGCAGGGGAACCGGAAACCGCGCAGCTTCAGCGCCGACGCTCGCGCGAGCTTACCGAGGCACTGATCGAACATTTCTGGGATGAAAAAAGAGGCCTTTTTGCCGATGATCTCTCGCACGAACACTGGTCTGAACACGCCCAGTGCTTTGTCATGCTCAGCGGCCTGCTCGACGAAGCCCGCTGCGACCGCATCATGGAAAGCCTCGCTGCTGCCGGGGAAGATACCGCCCGAAGCACGATCTACTTCTCCCACTACTATCTCGAAGCCTGCTGCCAAACCCGCCGGATGGATCTGTTTTTCGATCGCCTTGAGATATGGAAAGAACTGCCGGGGATGGGGCTCAAAACCACCTACGAATCTCCCGGAAACACCCGCTCCGACAATCACGGCTGGGGATCGCATCCGCTTTACCACTGCTTCGCTTCGATTCTGGGAATCCGTCCGGCGGAAATGGGCTACCGAAAGGTACACATTCGTCCCCAACTCGGGTCGCTGACCGAAGCCTCGGGAAAAGCCATTCATCCCGACGGTTTCATTGAAGCCGCCTTCCGGCGTGACGGAGAAAAACTGACCGGGGAAATCTCCCTGCCCGACGGCATCGACGGAATACTTGAGATTAATGGGAAAACGATCGAACTCGAACCCGGCGCAAAAAACCTGAAATTCTGATTCGTACAGAATCAGTGAATCTGGTGGTCATTACCCCGGATCAGATGACAGGCAAAGCCGACTCCGGCGGCAGATACTGCGATAAAGAGCATCAGCATGCCGAGCAGCACCGGCTGGCTTTTGCATTCCTTAACCAGTTCCGATTGATTGAAACTTACAAGGGGAGCTTTCATCGCACCAAGAGTCCTTTTTTTCTCAAGTGTGAGAATTTTTTGACTCTCGGAATATCCGCCCCTCACGCACGAAAACCCCAAAGCGCCTAACCAAAGAGTAAATAAAAACATACCTGTCGCAAGAATGGTGATAATGGTTTTTCCCTTCACAGCAGATCTCCTCCCAATTGTAAGTTAGAAGCAGATCGCGTTCCAGTTGAGGAAAACAGCGACTCAAAACCTGTTCGGTGCGTCCAGTGATTCCTCTTTGGCCAAAAACTGCGCACAGGTGTCGGTAGCCTGCACCTCTTTTTTATGGTGCGAACAGAATTGCATGAACGGATTCACCACATAGTGCGCACAGTAGCGGCAAAGGCGCTTGTTTTCGCCTTCGTCGAACACTTCGACTTTTTCGGAACGGTCAGCCTCGGTGAAGACCTGCGGGGCCGCGGTCTTTTCCTTAAAAGGAACGTCCTCTTCCGAAGCAAAGACAAACCCGCAAGCCGAGCAGCTCAGTATCTCGCCAGCTTTCGTCAGCCCCTCATAGACCGGCTCGCGCTTGAGAAATGCCTCCGTGTCGCAGTTTGTGCAGATGATCTCAACCGCTTTCATGGCTTTTCCTTTAACATAAACTTTCCCATCGCGAAACCTTTCCCCTACTATTTTGTCCGCCCGTGAAAACTGAAATGCCCATCCTCACAAATGCTGAATGGCTCGCGAAGCTCGCGGAAAACCGAAGCGCGCTGCGCGAAGATTTTTATGCGATGTATTCGAGCCTCACGGGCGGCATCACCACCGATCCGGCGCTGATGAGCGTTCCGTCCGACGACCATCTCGTCCACCGCGGCGACGGCGTCTTTGAATCCCTCAAATGCGTGAACGGACAGCTCTACAACCTTGACGCCCACCTCGAACGGCTTGAGCGTTCGGGCAAAGGCATCGGCCTCGCGATGCCCTGCCCTCTGGATAAGCTTGTAGAAATTATCTGTCAGACCGTTCGGGCGGGCGGACAGAAAACCTGCATGGTTCGTATACTCGTTTCGCGCGGCACCGGCAATATGGCGATTGACCCCGCCCTCTGTAACGGACCGGTTTTGTACGTCATCATCTACCGCCTCAGACAGCGAATTGAAAACGGTCGCCTCAAACCCGCGCGCGCGGCGTTGACTGCTTTGCCGATCAAACCGCCGCAACTGGCCGTCATCAAGGCCTGCAACTATCTCTTGAATGTGCTGATGAAGCTTGAGGCACAGCAGCGCGGCGGCGATTTTGTGATTTCAGTCGATGAAAACGGAAACCTCGGCGAAGGCGCCACAGAAAATATCGGCATTCTAACGCCGGATAATGAACTGCTGCTGCCCATGCCGGAGCGCGTTCTTTCCGGCACCACCGCCAGGCGCACGCTCGACCTCGCGCAGAACCTGGTGGCTGATGGAACGCTCCGGGCCGCAGAATACCGCAATATCACCCCGGCACAGGCCGCGCAGGCCAAAGAGATTTTTGTTTTCGGGACGACCGCTGATGTCACCCCGGTGATTGAATTCGAAGGGCAACCGGTCGGCGACGGAAAACCCGGCCCGATTGCAGAGAAACTGCTCGCCCTGCTCAAAAAGGATATGACGCCCGAAAGCAAAACATTAACGGAGGTATTCAAATGATGCTCCCCGATCTCCAGTCCAGCCTCCTCTGCGATGACGTGCGGCAGGAACGCAACGGAAAGTTCATGCTCATCGGCCTCTTCGATGCCATTCATACCGAGCGCTTTCCCAGCACTTTTGCGAAGCTCTGCCTAGTTACGCGCTGGTGCAGCGGCGATGGCCAATTTATTCAGCGTTCCCGCATCATACACCCCGACCAGAAAACCGTCCTCGTCGAAGGTAAAGACGTACAGATCAACCTGCCATCGCCGGAGGCCGCGGCCACCAGCGTCGAGGTATTCATCAATGTCGCCTTTCCAAAACCGGGCACCTACTGGGTGGAAATCCTGCTCGAAGGCGACCTGAAAATCCGTTATCCGCTCCGCGTTAATCAACTCCAGCAGCGTCGCCCGCCGGACAAAGCCCCCGGAGCCTAAAAGATACTTATATAAGGTTGACAGCGAAGACCTTCTAACCTACTTTTTCCCGTCTTTGATTCAGCGAGGAATTTCTTATGGAAGCGTATGCAGTAATTGAAACCGGCGGAAAACAGTACCGCGTGGAAAAGGACACCGTCCTGAGCGTGGAACTGCTGGGCACCGAAGCCGGCGAAACCGTCGAATTTGATCAGGTACTGGCCGTCTCCGACGGCAGTGAGCTTACCGTCGGCGCGCCGGTGGTAGCCAACGCCAAGGTAACGGCGAAAGTCATCGAAAACTACCGCGACGACAAAGTGGTCGTCTTCAAAAAGAAACGGCGCAAGGGGTACCGCAAAAAAGCCGGTCACCGCCAGGGACTCACCAAAGTAAAGGTCGAATCCATCAGCGCTTAATTTGCAAGGAGCAGGGTCATGGCACATAAAAAGGGACAGGGAGCTTCCAAAAACAATCGCGACAGCAATGCGCAGCGCCGCGGCGTAAAACGCTTCGGTGGACAGGAAGTAACCGCCGGCAGCATTCTGGTTCGTCAGGTCGGCAATAAATTTGTGGCCGGCTCTAACGTTGGCCAGGGCCGCGACTTCACGCTCTTTGCGCTCAAAGACGGCACAGTTGAGTTCGATAAACAGGGCCGCCGAATCAACATCCGCGAACTGCAAACGGCTTAAGTTTTCCAAACCGTTGAAAATAAAGAAGGCGGGCACTTGTGGCTCGCCTTTTTACTTATAGGATAGCCCCGTGAAACCCATTACATTCAGAGACCGCGTTAAAATTTTCCTGCGCGCCGGTAACGGCGGCGACGGCATTGTCGCCTTCCGCCGTGAAAAATTTGCGCCGCGCGGCGGGCCCGATGGCGGCGACGGCGGACGCGGTGGCAGCATCATTCTGCGCGGCGACACCAACGAAGACTCGTTGCACCGGCTCTACCATCACCCCCATCGGCGTGCCGACCACGGCGGTGACGGCAAAGGCAGCAACCGTACCGGCCGCAGCGGAAAAGACGTCGTCATCCCTGTACCCTGCGGCACCGTCATTCTCGACGCCGACACGGAGGAATTCATCGGCGAGATTCTTGAGGATGGACAGGAAACGCTGATTGCGCAGGGCGGACGCGGCGGACTGGGCAACACCCACTTCAAATCCTCCATCACCCAGGCGCCCGACAAATGCACCCCCGGAACGCCCGGCGTAGAACGCGCCTACCGTCTGGAGCTCAAGCTCATGGCGGATGTCGGCCTCGTCGGCTATCCCAACGCCGGGAAATCCACCCTGCTCACCGCCCTCACCGATGCCCATCCCAAAATCGCCTCCTACCCCTTCACCACCCTCAATCCCATCATCGGCACCCTCATTTACGAAAACTTCAGCCGCATCCGCATGGCCGATATTCCGGGCCTCATTGACGGAGCCAGCACGGGTCTCGGCCTCGGACATCACTTCCTGCGGCATATTGAACGTTCAAGGTTTCTGCTCTTCGTAATTGATATGGGGGCCGAAGACGGACGCGACCCCGTCGACGACTACAACAACCTCCGCAAAGAGCTGATTGCGCACAATCCGGAGCTGGCCAACCGCCCCTTTGCGGTGCTCGCCAACAAAATGGACATTCCCGAGGCGGCGGGACATCTCGAAAATTTCCGGCAGGAAACCGGTCTCGACCCGCTCCCCGTCTCCGCCGGGCTCGGCGAAGGCCTCGAACCGGTCAAAAAAATCCTTTACGAACAGTTCTTCGGCAAAAAGTAGGACAGGCTTCCAGCCTGTCTGAGACAGCCATAATGGCGGTCCTACATGGGGAATGTGCCAAAAAGCCTCTGGCCTGCCATGAGCGAGTAGATGCAGTGAGCGAGTCGAATGGTGGGCGTTACAGAACTCGAATCTGTGACCTCTGCCGTGTGAAGGCAGCGCTCTAACCAACTGAGCTAAACGCCCTCTAAATTTTTACTTCACGCTGAATTTTTTGGAGACGGCGGCCTCGGCATCCATCCAGTAATCGGCGGCACCTTTTTTGTTGCCGTCATTTTCCGCCGCAAAATAAGCAGCTTCATTCACCATTGTGTAGAATCTTTCTTTGGTAATGACCTGCTTTTTTGCAGCCGCTTTCTTCTTTGCCGGCCTGCCCGCCGTAGCCTTGGCAGAGGAGGGAGCCTTTTTGGCAACCACCTTCTTCTTGCCCTGCGTAGTCTTTGACGAAGCACGGGTAGTTACTTTCTTAGCGGTCTTTTTAGCCGCCGCTTTCTTGGTCGTCTTTTTCGACGCTGCTTTCTTAGCCATCTTACTCTCCCCTTTGAGGTTTAAATTCGGGGGCAGAGTAGCGTTCGGGGTTTTTAATGCAAGCCCTATTAAACTTCTTTTTTAGTTCGGCAAAAGGCGCTTTGAATAGATCCTGAAATGTGGTCTTCTCTACCGATGAAAACCTTTGAAGACAAACTCTCAGCGTGGTGTGCCGAAACGTGGAAACAGTGTTTTCCCGAAGCGAACCTGAGCGACATCTATCTCGGCGTCACCCCGGCCAAAAACGACCAGTTCGGCGACTACCAGTGCGAGGCGGCGATGAAGCTCGCCCGCGAACTGAAGGGCAACCCGCGCGAGATCGGCCAGCAGTTCATCGATACCGCCACCCTGCCCGACTTCGTCGAAAAACTCGAACTCGCCGGGCCGGGATTCATTAATATTCACCTTAAAACCGAGGCGCTGGCTGAACAGCTTGAAGCGATGCAGGCCGACGAGCATCTCGGTGTAGCCGAGCCCGGAAACGGCAAGACCATCGTAATTGACTACTCCAGCCCCAACGTGGCTAAGCCGATGCATATCGGCCACATCCGCTCCACCGTCATCGGCAACTCCATCGACCGCC
>JAOZSE010000021.1:18264-22895 GCA_029939835.1 Pontiellaceae bacterium | reverse complement strand
CGCCCTCTTTGAGCGGTTCGACCAATACGCGGTCGCCTAATGGTTTAATCTTCATGGATGTTACTCCTCCTTTTTGGTTTCAACTTCACCCGCCGAAGAACACAGCGGGCCTTTCTAATCGAAAGCGTTATTTCTTCTCGTCTTCATCGTCCATTTTGTAGTCGGCGTCGATCACGTCGCCGTCGGCTTGTTTTTCGCCGCCTCCTTCGGACGGCTGCTCACCGGCAGCTTGCTGCTGGGCCTCTGCTTCCTGCTGAGCTTTGGCGTACATTTCGGTCGCCGCCGCCTGCATGGCTTCGTTCAGTTTTTCCATCGCTGCTTTGATCTGCTCGTCATCATCGCTCTTCAGCGCTTCTTTGACCGGCTCGATCGTCTTTTCGACATCTTCCTTTTTCGCAGCGTCAATTTTGTCACCGTTTTCCTTCAGGAATTTTTCGGTCTGAAAGACTGCGGCGTCCGCCTGATTGCGCAGGTCGACTTTTTCCTTCGTCTTTTCATCTTCGGCCGCGTGGGCTTCGGCGTCTTTAACCATC
Organism: Pontiellaceae bacterium; assembly: GCA_029939835.1. Taxonomy (GTDB): domain Bacteria; phylum Verrucomicrobiota; class Kiritimatiellia; order Kiritimatiellales; family Tichowtungiaceae; genus Tichowtungia. Next base: position 22,362 of record JAOZSE010000021.1, on the reverse strand, counting down.
CGGTCGATTTCGTTGTCGTCCAGACCGCTTGAAGCCGTGATCGTAATATGCTGCTCCTTGCCGGTGCCGAGATCCTTGGCCGTGACGTGGAGGATGCCGTTGGCGTCGATGTCGAAGGTTACTTCAATCTGCGGAACGCCGCGCGGGGAGGGGGGGATGCCGTCGAGCTGGAAGTGACCGATCGTCTTGTTGTCCTTGGACATTTTACGTTCGCCTTGCAGCACATGGATATCGACTGCGGGCTGGTTGTCCGCCGCCGTCGAAAAAATCTCGCTCTTCTTGGTTGGGATCGTCGTATTGCGTTCGATGAGCGGGGTACGCACTCCGCCGAGCGTCTCAATCCCGAGCGTGAGCGGGGTGACGTCGAGCAGGACTACATCCTTTACTTCACCTTTCATAATACCGCCTTGGATTGCCGCGCCGACCGAAACGACTTCGTCCGGGTTCACGCCCTTGTGCGGCTCTTTGCCGCTGAAGAGGGCTTTCACGGAATCCTGTACGCGCGGCATGCGGGTCGAGCCGCCAACCAGAATCACTTCGTCAATCTGGCTGGTGTTCAGTTTTGAATCCTGCAAACAGGTTTTCACCGGGCCCTCGGTGCGGGCGACCAGGTCGTCCAGCAGCTGTTCAAGTTTAGCGCGGGTGAGGGTAACATTCAGGTGTTTCGGACCGCTTGCATCTGCTGTGATGAACGGCAGGTTGATGTCGGTCGTCTGCGAGCTGGAGAGTTCGCATTTGGCTTTTTCCGCCGCTTCTTTCAGGCGCTGGAGTGCCATCGGATCGCCGGAGAGATCAACGCCCTGATCTTTTTTAAACTCTTCGACCAGCCAGTCGATCACCTTCTGGTCAAAGTCGTCACCGCCGAGGTGGCCGTCGCCGTTGGTGGCCGCTACTTCGAAAACGCCTTCGCCGATATCGAGAATCGAAATATCAAACGTTCCGCCCCCGAGGTCGTAGATGGCAATTTTTTCGTCATGTTTCTTGTCGAGGCCGTACGCCAGCGAGGCGGCCGTCGGCTCGTTGATGATGCGCAGCACTTCGAGTCCCGCGATCTTACCCGCATCCTTGGTGGCCTGGCGCTGCCGGTCGTTGAAATAGGCAGGAACCGTGACGACCGCCTGCGTGATCGTTTCACCAAGGTAAGCTTCGGCATCCGCTTTCATCTTCTGGAGAATCATCGCGGAGATTTCCGGCGGTGCGTAGGTTTTGTCGCCCACCTGAATGTGCGCGTCACCGTTTGCGGCTTTCAGCACTTTATAGGGAACGAGATCGATTTCGTGCGCGACCTCATCAAACTTACGCCCCATGAAGCGCTTTACCGAAAAGATCGTGTTTGTCGGGTTAGTCACTGCCTGACGCTTTGCCGCCTGGCCGACCAGCCGTTCGCCGTCTTTCGTGAAAGCCACCACCGATGGAGTAGTGCGTCCTCCTTCGGCGTTCGGGATGACGGTAGGCTCACCGCCCTCCATCGCTGCCATACAGGAGTTGGTGGTTCCGAGGTCGATTCCTAAAACTTTTGTTGCCGTTGCCATAGTGTGTACCTTCCTTTTTGAAATGTAAAATCCACCAGCCAGAAAGCAGGGGGTATGCCGTGTTTTTGTAAACAGTTGTTAGGTGTTATGTGTTAGGTGGTTGCAAATTTTGACCGTCCGGACGATTCATTTAGGATCGGTCCGATCTGTCACATCTGCCCAACCAGGTGCGCCATTATGACTCAGAAAGATCGGCGCGGGTGTAGCCGTTGGCGGCGAGAACCTGATCGGCGGTTCGGAAGTGACATTTGCAGGTTTTGAGCAGGATGCCGGGGCCTTTGTCAGCGACGAGTTCCGTAGCGATTTGCTTTACCTTAGAAGAGCAGCCCTTCGGAACGGTTTCAATGCCGAAGTCCTTTTCCATTTTCCGAAGCGCGTTGAGGAAGGCGGCGCGCGCAAGAATCGAGGCGGCGGCGACGGCGGGATCGGATTCCGCTTTGGTTCGCTGATCCATTTTAATTTTTTTACCGTTTTTCATCAGCGCGCTTTCAATGCGGTGGGTGGGGCCGAATTTATCGGAGAGGGCGCGCGGGCAGTCGGGCACTTTTTCGAGAAGGGTTTCGATGGCGCGTGCGTGGCCCCATGCGAGGACGCGGTTGACATTTTTCATGCTTGCATACATCCGGTTGTAGGCTTCGATCCCGAGGGTGATGATGGCGAATTTTCCGTCGAGTTTTTTGCGGATGTCGGAGGCGAGCTGCAGGGCGACGCGGTCACTGGAGATTCGTTTGCTGTCGCGCGCGCCGAGCTCTTTGAGAATTTCGACGGTTTTGGCGTCGGTATAAACGGAGGCGATGACGAGCGGGCCGAAGAAATCGCCTTTGCCGCTTTCGTCGATGCCCATGTGCGGCTGGACACTTTCTGGATCATGGACGGCTTCGTAGCCGAGGCGGGCCTCGCCGAGCACTTCGGGTTCCAGGGTGAAGGTGATCCATTCTTCGGCACCCTTTCCCTGCACGAGACACTTGCCGGAAGTGTAGAGGTTGATGCGGCAGGTTTCGGTACTGACGGCGATTTGCGTGTGGGGCACTTCGACCGGGGTGTAGCGGGGATCGCGGAGCAGGGTGATCAGCTTTTTCTGCTGAGGCGGTGTGAGCACGATGGTGAACGAGTTTTGTTTCATTAATCGCTGTTTTTAGCAGAGTTCGTATTTTTTGGAAAAGCAAAAGATACGGTGTGTTGTTAATAACTTCGATTTTCCGGTTGCACGCCCTGTGGCGAAACTATAGCATTTCGTTGCTTGTTAAGGATATGAAGTGTTCCCAAAGAATGTTCCTCGCTGTTGCTCTGTTCAGCGGTCTCGTGATTTACGGGGCTGAGGCAGCTCCAACCTATAGTGATCTTTCGGTCATGCTGGCCAAAAAGTATTTCAAAAATTATGTTGGACGAAATCCTTCACCGGCAAAGTGCGTGGCGTTTCTGAACAGCAAAGGGGTTTGTTTTTCACTGTTTGATGTCATGGACCCGAAGGCGAAGGTGACGAAAGAAGATTTCGCGCGGGTCGTCGGGCAGTCCAGGCTTCTTTTTTCGGGTGAAGCGGAGCTGGAAAACGGATGCATTAAAATGCCGTCAGAAGCAAAATCGTGGATTGACTACTGTTTACTGAATGATATAAGTTTTCGCCAGCTTTGGGATAAGTTCCGGTCATCGGACTGAACGCGGCCCCTTACCTGAAGTTTTTGGCGATGGATCCGAAACCAACCAGAGGAGAAGAAAATGAAAGTTAAAATGTCCTGTTTGTTCCTGGCGATTTGCGCACTTGTTCTAATGGCTTCTCCGGCACAGGCCGATCTCGGGCTCGCCGGTATGACGCAGCAGGAAGCCGGCAACGCGGTGAAAAAAGCCGTAGCCGCTATTTGTGCGAGCGGGGCTGACCCGGCCACCATGCAAAGCCAGATTACCGCCATTCTTGACGAAGCCGCGGCAACCGGCAACGAAGATACCGTTCGTTATGCCATTGTCGGAGCGATGCTGGGCGGCGGCGCGGAAAACCTTGAGTTGATCAAACAGGCCATTGGCGGCAGCACCATGTCCACTGAATTTCCGGAACTGGCCAAAGAAGTAGCGGATGAGGCCGAGGAGACGATAAATCCGGAAGGTGACGATGACGATGACGACGACGATGACGACGACGATGACGACGACGATGACGACGATGATTACGATGACGGCGATGACGACGACGACGATTATGATAGTGGTGACGGAGACATTCCGGTAACGGATATCTAATTGTCATTGACGGCTGGCGGTAAAAAGGAAGCTAAAGAGAAAGGCTTAAAATTATGAAAAGAAAAGCACTGCTGATTTCAATTCTGCTTGGAATGGCTGCCGGGCAGCTGGTCGCCGAGGGCGAGCGCTCGTGGACTCTGACCAATACCCTGCGGATCGGGTATGATGACAATGTTCATCGTGATGCCGTGAATGAAGACGGTTCATTTTTCGTAACGGATATCGTGGATCTGGGCTGGCGGGCTTCGCTGTCGGACCGGACAGACTTTACCCTCAAAACGCAGCTGGTCGCACTTTCGGATAAGGATCAAAGGCTTTATCCCAACCTGTATGC
>JAOZSE010000021.1:0-18164 GCA_029939835.1 Pontiellaceae bacterium | reverse complement strand
CGGGTCATGCTGAATTCCAGCTATGTGTTCAACCCGAAGACCCGTGTGCAGCTTTCGCTGGCCAACGCCATCGAGCGGAATGACAATGCTATAAAGGTGTACGACACGACCCGCAACAGTGTCGGGATTTCCGTGGCCCGCGAATTGAAGCCGCAGCAGACGCACCTGACCATCGCGGCGGATTTTGCGGATTTCGAGTATGAAAACCTTAAGAGCGATTACCAGCAGGCGACCGCTTCGGCTGAACTGGGGCACACCTTTAATCCGGAATGGAACGGCGTGGCCGGCGTGGGCGTGGACTACCTGGACAAAAGTTATGTGGGCCAATCCGACGACACGAGTGCTCATCCGAGAGCAAATCTCGGGCTGACCTACAGTCCCTCTCCGCGCACCCGCATTTCGGGCAGTTATTCCCGCCAGTTTTCCGGGGCAACCAGCGATACCAGATATATCGGCTCACTCGACCAGACAGTCAAAGCGGGTGTGCAGCACGACCTGACCGCCAAGACCATGATAGAGGGAACCGCCCGCTACGTGGACCGCGATTATGATGCGGACGACCAGCAGGCGGCGGGGGTGACGACGGACAACGATGAAGAGCGTCTGCATCTGGCACTGCGGGTGCATTACAAGCTCAATCGCACTCATTACCTCGAAGCGGGTGTTTCATACACCGACGTAGACCGCAAAACGGGGGGTGACTGGGATCAGAGCAAGGTGGATGTGGGCTGGCGGATCGAAATCTAACCGCTGTATCTGTCCGGTGCGTTTAAATTATGGTGAGGTTAACCAGCCTCACCATAGTTTTGTTTAATATGGGGAACTGATTCATGAATGAAAAACCGAAAACGGAAAGCACCCTTCACTTCCTGGATTACTGGAGGGTAATTCGTTCGCGAAAAGAAATCGTATTGGCGGTTCTGTTTCTGGTGGTGATCACGGGAACGGCCTATACGTTCACGCTGCCGAAAATTTACACCGCGCAGGCCCGCATCGCCGTGAATCAGGACACCGCCGAAATAGATCCGTTTAATCCTTCGATGATGAGCGGCATGCGGATGTATGACCCCTATTTTCTCCGAACCCAATTCGAGATCATCCAGTCCAAACCCATCTTGTATGAGGTAATCAACCGGTTGAATCTGCAGGAGGCGTGGGGCGACGAAGGTGAAAAAGTCACCAAGGAAGTGGCCTATAAAATTTTACGGGCGAGTCTGAATGCCAGCCAGTATCGTGACACCAATCTGATTGCACTGACCGTTGAGCGGCAGGATCCGAAAGAGGCTGCACGTATTGCTAATGAACTGGCCGATGTGTATCGCGATGCTCGCCTTGAGTTTAAGAGAAAAGAGATGAATCGCGCGATGGATGCTTTAAGCGATGAGCTCGGGAAACAGCAGGAAAAGGTGAGCCTTGCTGAGCAGCGTGTGGAAGATCTGCGTCAGGACCTTGACATTACCGTTCTGCAGGAAGGGCTCGGCGGGCTCAGCGTCGAAAAGCTTCGCCTGCAGCAGCTGGAAGCCGACCGCATTGCCTCGCGGGTGGAAATGCTGGTGGAAAAAGCGCGCTATGAACAGATGGAAATGCTGTCCGGCGATGATTTACTCATGGCGTCTTCCTATGTGACCCGGGATCCCTTTATTGAAAGCATGCGTGCGCAGATTAAGGATCAGGACGTGATGCTGAGTTCACTGCTTGAAAATTACGGAGAGAATCATCCGGAAGTTAAGCAGACAACTGCTGCCCGCGATGAACTTGCTGAAAAACTGAAAACCGCGCTGGAGGGCCTCAAGAAAGGGATGAGGGCTCAGTATATTGTGGCGAAGTCAAAGTACGAGGCGCTCGAAGAGGAACTGCGCGGTGTGCGGACCAGTGAGCAGAAGACCCAGCGCGAAAAGCTGCTTCCGTTTAATAAAGCGATGCAGGAACTTGATATTCAGCACTCCATCATGACGGCGCTTAAAGGGCGTCTTGCGCAGGAAGGCATTTCGCTGGAAGTGCCCCGTACGCCGGTTGAGATTATTGATTCCGCTGAAGCGCCGAGCCGTCCGTCGAGCCCGAATCTCATTCTGAATGTCCTGATGAGCATTTTCATCGGGCTGGGTTCGGGCGTCGGACTGGCCTACTTCATTGAATATCTCGATACATCGATCAAGACGGCCGATGATGTTGAGCGGTGGATTGAGTTGCCTGTGCTGGGACTCATTCCCCAGAAAGTGCGTCCCCTGATTGAAGAGGGGCCTGACAGTGATCATGCTGAGGGATATCGCGTGTTGCGCACTAACATGGCCTTTACCGGCGAGGGTCCGAATAAAGGGGCCTTTGCCGTACTGAGCGGTGGGGCGGGAGAAGGAAAATCCACGACGTGCTTTAATCTGGCCTATGTCTGTGCGCAGCAGGGCGAAAAAGTCCTTCTGGTTGATGCCGACTTGCGCCGTCCGATTCAGCATACCATTCTCGGTGTTTCGAACCGCTTTGGGCTGACGAATGTTCTATTGCGCGACGTGCCCGTGGAAGAGACCATCAAAACGACCAGCGTGCCGAACCTGCACTTTTTACCCAGCGGGCGTCTTCCGCGCACCTCACTGGGCGTGCTGGATCCCAAGCGCATTGGGGAACTGGTTCAGAGTCTTAAGGCGAAATATGACGTTATTTTCTTCGATACGTCGCCGCTGGTGGGTATCAGCGATGCCGCTGTGGTGGCCAAAGAAATGGATGGTGTCCTTCTGGTGGTGCAGTATCGCAAATATCCCCGGGATATGGTGATGCGCGCCAAGCAGATGCTTGATACTCTGGGCGTGCCTCAGGTCGGGGTGGTGCTTAATAACATCAATATTATGCGTGACGATTACTACTACTACTATCACGCATACTATTCGAATTACTATTCCTACCGCTCTGCGGAATCCAGTCCTGCGGGAATACAGACAGGAACATCAGCATAATTAGGATTAAGAAATGAAAAATAATATCAAAATGTTTCTTTTGGCAGGATTTCTAGGCTGCAGTACGGCCTGTACGCTGCAACCGGTGGTTCCTTATCAACCGGATGTTCCCCCGGTACATGAGCCTGTTTTTATGAGCACTCCGGCCGTAAGCACTGAAGCGGGGGAGCCGGTTGTGCAAGGGGCGCCGGGAGCACCGATGGTCGCTTATGACACATCGGCGTATCGTATCCAGTCGCTGGATCCGATTACCATTCAATTCGGCGGCATGCCCGAACAGCAGCTTATGCAGGTAGTCGTTGATGAAAACGGCCGGATAAACCTGCCTCACCTTGATCCCGTCAAGGTTGCCGGTATGACGACTTCGGAGCTGGAGCGCGAAATTGAACGGCTCTATGTGGAGGGGCAGATTTACCGGAATGTTTCGATCAATGTAACGATGACCGCAAAAAGTTATTATGTGCAGGGCGAAGTGAATGCGCCCGGACAGTTCCCGCTTACCTCCGGGACTACGCTGATGCAGGCTGTTGCGGCAGCCCGCGGGTTATCTCCCTATGCCAGTGACAAAGTCACCATCACCCGCCATGGACAGATCGTTAAATATGACATGGGTAAGATCGAGCGCAACCCGTCCAGGGATGTGAAAATTGAAGCGGGAGACCTCATCAAAGTCCATCGTTCCTGGTTTTAGAGAAAAGAGTTGCCCGGGCACATCCGTGCGTGGGCTGTTTTTTAACCGAACGGATAATGTCTGTTGATACTTTTTGAATTTTTAGAATAACTGAGGATGACGTATGAAAATGACGATAGCGTGCTTAGACCGACGGTTGGCTCTTTCCTTTGTTTTACTCTTCCTGTTATGCGGCAGTGTGCAGGCCCTTCCGCCTAGTGCTGACTTTGGCACTTATTTTGTTACCAATAATGAGAGTGCGGTGGACCTGATTATTGGGGAGTTTCAGCCCAATAATTCACTGATCGTTACAAATAACTCGCTTTTGTCCCTATCAGAAAACGTCAAACTCGGGAAGTCCGCAGCCTCAACCAACAACCGGCTGACGGTTTTTTCCGGTTCCGCGATGACGATCGGAACGGTGGACACGGGAACGGTGGCTGCGGTCGGAACCGGCGGTATTTTCATAGGAACCAATGGAGCCCTTAATATTAACCATAGTTCTGTTGTCGACGCGGAATACCTCTATATGGGCCTGAGTTCGAATGACATCTCTGCCACGATTACGCTGAACTCGGCCGGGACGGTACTGAACATTTCGGAGGACGCCTATATCGGTACCAACGGTTCCGACAACGTGGTGACAATCAATGACGGCGCGACGTTTTCATTCGGCAGCCTGACGGTCGGGGCCGTCACCAACAGTTCCGATAACGTAGTCAATGTAAATGATGGCGGAACCCTTTCCTCCGGTTCGGGTACAAACATTGCCGTTCTGGGCGATGACAACGCCGTGAATATCAACAACGGCGGGATTCTGCAGATCACCGGCGATGCAAATTACAATACGGTGGCCGATCAGGGTGTGACGATGAACAACGGCTCCGTGCTGGAGGTCGGCGGAACGCTGACGGATGATAATAACAAACTGGAAGAAGGAATCACCTATCGTCTGGATAATACAATCAGCAGCAATACTGCTTCCTGGAATGTGACCCCAAGCAACCAAGTATATATCGGCGAATCCACCGATAACAACCGACTCGAAATCGTCGGGGGAACTACGCAAACGCTCTACAGCATAGATGTCGGATCCGAGGACTTGTCTGACTCGAATGATTTAGTCGTCGAGGGAACAGGCTCCCGACTGGATGCGTCCAACATAGCGATCGGTTTTTCCGGGGATAACAACACCTTTCAGATTTTAAATGGAGCTTCGGCCAATATAAGCGGAAATTTAAGAATCGGCCAGGAAAGCAATTCGGTCGATAATGCCGCCGTAATTTCCGGGACGGGAAGCACGCTGACCGTGGCCGGAAATATTTTGGTTGGAAATGACGGGTCGGGAAACAGTCTGACCGTCACCAGCAATGGAACGGTAAACGCCGAGAGCGATGTGGTTATTGGTGCCGGAGCCACGACCCCCGGCGATGACAATGAACTTTCCGTGTTGTCGAATGGAACCATGCAGGTTACCGGGGATCTAGTGGTCGGGCGGAATGGAGATAACAACACCGCCCTGATCAACGGAAGCAATGCGACCCTGGCGGTCAAGGAAAATTTGATTGTTGGAGAGAACGGAACGGGCAACCGTCTGGAAATATCGAATCAGGGGAACGTGGAGATCAGCTCAGACCTGATTGTCGGCGGCAACGGCGGCACGAACACCGCAGTGGTCACCGGCAGTAATTCCATGCTCATGGTCGCCGGTGATATTTATGTCGGCACCAACAGTTCCGGAAACAGCCTGACAATATCGAATCAGGCGCAGGTCTCCGCCATGAATTTGTATGTGGGGAGCAGCGTGACCGGGCTCAGTGATAATGTTGTCCTGATTACCGGCGAGGATTCCTATCTTTCCGTTTCCAATGACATCCATCTTGGAGCTTCAGGATCAAGCAACAATGCGGTCAATGTCGAAAACGGCGGAACGCTGTTTATGGCATCCGGCACAAATGTAATTGCCGGTGCTGGTTCGAACAATTTCATCCATATCAATGCGGACGGAACGCTTGAAGTAATCGACTGGAATTTCACAACCGCATCAACTGATATCATTTTCAATGCGTGGGCGACACTGGGTGTGGGCGGTACGTTCGCGAATACAACCAATGCAGTTGACCGGGGTAGTTTCAAGCTGGCCATTGATGGGAGTATTGCCACGAATGATGCCCTTTGGAACGCTGCCACAAACACCATTACGGTTGGGGAATCAACTGATGACAATGCGCTGGCGGTACTGGATGGCGGAACGATTACCGCTTCAAATATCATTGTCGGGAGCTCTTCTGAGTCAACGGATAATGCACTGCTGGCTCAGGGAACCAATGCCCAGCTCACGGTTGGAAATGATCTGACGGTGGGGCAGGACGGCTCCTCAGGCAATACGTTCTCGGTCAGTCAGAACGGTTCGGCTGACATCGGAAGAAACCTGATGTTAGGGGATGCGAGTAACAACAATAGAATTGAAGTGGGAGATACCGGGAGCACCAATGTGTACGGCACGTCGCAGTTGACCGTGAGCAGTAACCTTGTGATCGGTTCGAACGGAGGTTCGGGCAACACCTTTACGATTTATACCAACGCACAGGTTGTTGTGTCGAATGAGCTTCAGATCGGGCAGGGCGCCGACAATAACAGCTTGGTTGTCAACGGCAGCAACTCGACACTGGATGTGACCGGAAATCTGATCGTTGGAGACGGCGACAGTTCCGGTAATGCGTTTAAAATCTACTCCGGCACGAACAATCTCAGATCCGATCTGATTATCGGAAACTCGACGAACAGTATAAATAACAGGCTTTTGGTTGCGGGCAGCAATGCGGTGCTCACTGTGTCCAGCAACTGGATCGTCGGGAACTACGGTGGTGGAAACACCGCCGTAATCCAGACCGGCGCGACGGTTAATGTAATGGGTGATGTGTATGTGGGCCGTTACAGCGATAACAATGAGATTAATATCTCAGGCAGCAACGCGGTGTTTAATATTCTTAATGACCTGTTTATTGGACAGGCTGACCGGAGCGGCAACAAGGTTAAGGTGCTTGACGGAGCCTCCCTTATTGTCAGCAATGATCTGGAACTGGCCGGAACAGGCAGCCTTCTCCAGATCGACTCGCTCTCCTCCGTTACGGTGAGCGGAAATTATCATCAGGCTGAAGGTACACAATTGAAGCTGGGCATTAAAACAAACGGAGTGAACCTGACCGTCGGCGGCACGGCGAATTTTGAAGCGGGCAGCGATATCTACGTGGATACCACCGGTTATGGCGGAGATGTCGGGACAACTAACAAGGTCCAGGCCGCCTTGGTCACCGCAGAAACCTTTCAGATAGACGGGATTTTGGGTAGCCTGGTGGATCTTTCAGTGCTTGAGGCACTTTTTACCAATAATACACTGCGTGAATTTGGCGTCTATATCAGTAACGACACGATTTACGTTGATAACTTTACCAGACGTTCGCTTAGTACTTTGGGCTTGACGGGTAATGCCGAAATCGCCGGAGATATTCTCGACGAGCTTTTCAATGCGGACGATTCAACTGCAATCTTCACGCGCGAGACTCTTGAGAATATGGCGCCGGAAGAGGCGAGAGCCACCTGGATAGATCATCACGGGTCAAAAGAAAGCGCCAACCCGATTCATAAAATGGTGAATGGGGCCGTCGGCGGATTTTTACAACAGGTTTTCGGGCGTCAGGAAGATGTTCGCACCAAAATGGGGATGGAGGCAAATGGCTATTCCACCATCGGTGCGCCGCCTGCCAGTAATCAATATCAGGAGGTTCACGGCTGGATGCAGGGATTCGGTTCCTGGGCGGATAAGGACGAGGATGGCGCCTATTACGGCTACGATGCCTCCACCTATGGAACGGTTGTCGGCTTTGACCTGTTGGTGAATGAGCATGTGCTGTTCGGTGTGGCCGGCGGTTACAGCACTTCCGATGTGGATAAAGACAATGGGGCAACCGGTGAGGCGGACAGCCAGTACGGTGCCGTGTACGGATCGGTGGCCGGGGAAGAATGGTTTTTTGACGGCGGTTTGATCTTTGGACGCAGTTCAATCGATCAGGATCTTAACGATGTGTTTGATACCACCGCCTCATATGATGCTAAGAATATCGCTGTACGCCTTGGCGTCGGGCGCGAAATGGTCGGCCAGTATTTTATTGTGACACCTCAGGTCGGGGTGCTCGCCAACTACTATGATCAGGACGCCTATACCGAAGAATCAACCACAACTCCCCGTGATGTGGACGGATTTGATGAATTATATATCCAGAGTTCGGTGGGCGGTAATGTCGGAATGTATATGTCTTGGGGAGATTTGACCGTTCGGTCTGAAGTGCGCGCCCACTGGCTCCATGAATTCAATGCAGACGAAGAGGATGTGAACTATACAATGGCGGGCAATCCTCAGCAGTTGATCATGACAATGCAGGCCCGGGAAGAGGATGTTATCCGGATCGGTGCCGGCGTCGCCGTGCAGCTTTCAGAATATCTTGAACTTCGAATGGACGCGAATGCCGGCAGTTCCGGCGACTATAACCAGTTTGACCTTAGCGGAACATTGCGCTATCAGTTCTGATTCCGGAAACGGTCTGGATATGAATTTGGAAGCCGGGAGATGAGGGTGCTGTGACTTTTTTTCGGGAATACATATTTTTTGTTTTAGTGGCGGTGATGCTTCTGGCTATCTCCCTCTTCTTTTCCCGCTCAGGGAGCACTTTCCTTTCGCTGACACAAAGTCAAAAACGTGAAGGTGGCGGCCATCGCCTTTTGAATTACTGGCGGGCTATCCGTGCGCGCAGAGAGCTTGTATTGACCATCCTGTTTCTGGTTGTCATTACCGGAACCGTCTATACCTTAACCTTGCCAAAGCTGTATGAGTCGGAGGCCCGGATCGAGATCAATAAGGCCGATATTGATATTGATCCGTTTGACGGTACCTCGGTGAATACGTCAATGGCCGGCTCACGCGGTTATGACCCCTATTTTCTTCGTACACAGTATGAAATCATTCAGTCTAAACCGATTCTCTATGAAGTGATCAAACGGCTGAATCTTCAGGGGAATCCCGGAAAAAACGGCGAAAGATTATCCAAAGAAGTCGCCTATAAATTCCTGAAATCGGGTCTAAAAGCCAAACAGTATCGCGATACCAACCTGATTGCGCTGACCGTTCGGCGGGAAGATCCGGCCGAGGCTGCGCGTGTGGCCAACGAGATTGCCAGGGTGTACAGCGACTCCCGCCTGGATATTAAGCGGAGAAAGCTGAGCCGTGCCATGGATTCGCTCCGGCGGGAACTCGATAAACAGCAGGAGAGGGTGGATCTCGCTGAGCAGCAGGTGGAAAACCTTCGGCAGGAACTGGATATTTCGGTTTTACGGGAAGGGGCCAAAGGAGCCAGCGTTGAAAAACTTCGCATGCAGCAGCTGGAAGGCGACCGCATTTCCGCCCGTGTCGAGATGCTGGTGGAGAAAGCTCGCTACGACCAGATGGCCTCCTTGAGTGGAGATGATCTGCTGACCGCATCGGCTTACGTGACCAAGGATCCCTTTATCGAAACGATGCGGGCACAAATCAAAGATTACGATGTGGCGCTGATGTCACAGCTTGAAAATTTCGGGGAGAACCATCCGGATGTTAAGCAGATGCAGGCCGCGCGCGACGAACTGACCCAGAATATGGAACAGGCGCTGGAGGGGCTGAAAAGAGGGCTTCAGGCCGAGTACGTTGTGGCGAAGGCGAAATACGAAGCGTTGGACGAGGAGCTGAAAAGAATTCAGGTCAGTGATCGGGATACTCAACGCGATAAACTGCTTCCGTTCAACAGAGCCCTCCAGGAACTGGATGTCCAGCGTTCGATTATGAATGCGCTCAAGACGCGTATTGCTCAGGAAGGTATTACGCTGGAGATGCCCATTGAGCCGGTTGAAATTGTGGATATGGCGGAGCCCGAACCCCGTCCGGCCAGCCCCAATCTGTTTTTAAATATCTTCCTGAGTATTCTCATAGGTTTGGGCTCAGGAACGGTAATTGCCTTCTTCGTAGAATATCTCGACGCCTCCATTAAGACGGCCGATGATGTCGAACGCTGGATCGAACTGCCGGTTCTTGGATTCATTCCGCAGAAGATTCGCCCGTTGATCGAAGAGGGCCCCAACAGCGAACATGGGGAGTGCTACCGCGTGTTGCGTGCCAACATGGCTTTTGCCGGTGACAATCCCGGCAAAGGGGCTTTTGCAGTGCTCAGCAGCGGTGCCGGAGAAGGGAAGTCAACCACCGCCTTCAATCTGGCCTATGTCTGTGCCCAGGAGGGCGAAAAGGTGCTGCTGGTGGACGCCGACTTACGTCGTCCGGTGCAGCACACCATTTTTGGCGTTTCCAACCGGTTTGGACTGACGAACGTACTGTTGCGTGATGTGCCGGTAGAAGAGACCATCAAGGTCACCAGCGTGCCGAATCTCCACTTCCTGCCCAGCGGCCGTCTGCCGCGTAACATGCTCGGCGTGATGGATTCAAAACGCATCGGCGAACTGGTTCAAAGCCTCAAGTTGAAATATGACATTATCGTTTTTGATACCCCGCCGGTGGTGGGTATGGGCGATGCAGCCATAGTGGCCAAAGAGATGGACGGCGTTCTGTTGGTGGTACAGTACCGCAAGTATCCGCGGGACGTAATTATACGGGCGAAACAGATTCTTGATACACTGGAACTTCCTCAGGTCGGCGTGGTGCTCAACAACGTCAATATGAAGCGTGATGACTATTACTATTATCACCACGCGGAAGGCTCCGGCTCCTATTACTATCGATCACCAGAATCCGTCGCTTCCCCGGAAATGGAAGCTTCCGCCTAAGTTTCCCTGCTGCAAATGAAGCACAGAGCTGTTGCAGCACCGCGCGTTTTCAAGGGGTTCTTTTTGCTTAACTGTTTTTCCACCGCTTTCCGGAGCGGATTGATGGATCCAGTGCAAAGCGGATGTCGCGGACCGGCGGCAGCCCGGGAACCGCCGTCAGTTTCTTAAGGATATGATTTTTAGGGAACCGGCGAATTTCAGTCAGCCAGCCGGGATGATCCGCATAGACATAGAGAATCTGCTCCCTGATCTGCACCGGCCGGGTATGCTGTGCAATCTGCTCGCCCGCAATAACCGGCCAGCGCTCCGTCAGCAGGGCCGGAAGAGCCGGAGCCGCCGGTTGCTGATCCAGAACCGTTGATAAAATATCACGAATATTTTTTTCCGGACGGCGGGGAAGGGGCGGGTACGGTGTTTTAATATGGAACCGCTCGCGGGTCAGTTTCCATTTCATCAGATGATCGCCGCGGGATTTCATTATTTTGCTCGTACGTATGGAATTTTTGAAAAAACCCTCTAAAATCAAATCACTGTAGCATGCAGACAGAACGGAAGGCACATTGAATTTTATTCAGGAATATGTTTTTTCTCTCTTGCCGATGACACTGCTTCTGGCGCTGTCCGCCTTTTTTTCCGGCAGCGAGACCGCGCTTTTTTCGCTCACGAGCGAGCAGCGCCGCCAGATTTCCATGCGCCGCCGCAAGTTCTCCGGGATTCTCGACCTCGTGCAGACCGATCCCGGCGCATTGCTTTTGGCGATCCTGCTCGGCAACCTGATCGTCAACGTGCTGTTTTATTGCACCGGCGCAGCACTCGCCGGTCGGCTCGGCCATACATACGGCGGCTGGGCCGAAGCCCTCGCGGGACTTGCCATACTCGCCGCGGTCATTCTTGCCGGCGAAATCGTACCGAAGGCCCTCGGGATTTCGCACGCCGAGCAGATCATCGCGTTCACCGAGCTGCCCTTGCGGGTATGGTTCACCCTGACTGCGCCGATTCGCCGGCTTCTCCGCGCGTTCATCCAAACGCCGGAGGGGGCCTCAACCTCAACGCGCGGTCTGACCGCCGCCGAGCTTAAAATCCTGCTCGATTCTGTTCGGCACGAAGCGCATTTCGGTGCGCCCGAAAAGGAAATCCTGGAAGATATCGTGAATCTGCCCGACGTGCGCGTACGCGAGATTATGGTGCCGCGTGTAAATGTGCTGCGCGTCGCGCTCGATGCGCCGCCGGCTGAAGTGATCGCCGCCGCGCGTAAGCGCGAATTCAGCCGCGTACTGGTACACGGCACCGGAAACGAGAATGTCCTCGGTTTCATTTCGGTCAAGGAACTCTTTCTGACGCAGGCGGAAGAATTGGAGTCCTTTCTGCACCCGGTCGTATTTGTGCCCGAAACACAGCGCGCCGATTTGCTCCTGCACGAGTTCCTGGCGAGCGGTCTTAAACTCGTCGCGGTCGTTGATGAATATGGCGGTTTGGCCGGCATCGTCACGATGGAAGACCTGATCGAGGAAATCGTCGGCGAGTTCGAGGGCGGGGATGAAGAGGAAATCGTTCAGTTGAGCGAAACGCAGTACCGCCTCAAGGGGCAGTTCTCGATTCGCGAATGGCGCGAGCTTTTTCTCGGCTTTCTCCCCGGGGAGGAGGTCGAAAGCATGGCGTTTGATACGCTCGGCGGCCTGATCGTCTCGCAGCTCGGCCGGATGCCGCGCACCGGCGACCGTATTGCAATTCGAAACATCCGTCTCACGGTTGAAAGCGTGGCGCATCGACGCGTCGGCACGGTGCTTCTCGAACTTGAGGAGGGAACCCCATGAGTGTGTGGGTTGCCCTAGGGCTGGTTGTGCTTTTTATTGTGGTGTCCGGGCTGTTTTCGGGTTTTGAGACCGGCGGCTACAGCCTGAACCGCGTCCGGTTGCGCGCGACGCGTTCGGCGAGCGCCCGGCGGCTTGAGCAAACGCTTTCCAACATGCACCTTTTTATTTTTACGGTGCTGATCGGCCAGAACGTCGCGGTCTATCTGGTTTCGAAAACGGTGACCGATCTCTATGCGTCCGGCGGGCTGGGTGAGCACGCGCGGCTGATCGGCGGCTTTCTGCCGTGGAGTGCGGAAACGGCGGCCACGCTCACGCTGATGCTGCCGCTTTTTCTCTTTGCCGAGGTGATTCCAAAAAATCTTTTTCGGCACCATGCGGACCGCTGGATGTATGCGAGTTCGCACCTGCTGCGCGCGGTGACCATTCTTTTCTGGCCGGTGACGTATTTGCTGCAGATGCTGTTCGGCCTGTTGATCGGCCGCGGTGCTTCGCGCTCCTTCCTTGAAAGCGTCCCGCTTTCCCTCGAAGGCTTTCGCGGCTATTTGTCCGAAGGCGCGAAAAGCGGGGCGCTCAACGCGCACCAGAACCGGATGATTGAGAACGTCATTGCGATGCCGCGCGTGTCGGTGCAGCGCGTCATGCTGCCGCTTAACAAAGTGGTCTCTGTTTCGGAACGCGCGAGCGTGACCGAAACATGTGAACGGATGCGCCGCGCCGCGCTCGGCATGCTGGCGGTCTATAGCGGCGGTACGCGCCATATCACCGGCTTCGTCGATCTCTTCGACCTGATGGCTGCGGAGGTCGATTCCGCTGCGCCGGTCGAGCTGTATGTGCGTCCTGCGCTCAAGATGCAGGCCTCTTCGAGCCTCAAGAAGGCCTTCAGTCGCCTGCGGCGCGAAAAGCAGGTGCGCGCCGTTGTCGTCAATGGTGCGGGGCATGCGGTCGGTTTACTCCACCTGCGCGACATCGTCCGCTACATTACCCGCGAAACCTGAAAATCAGCCCTTTCAGAGGAGTTGCCAGTATGCCGGTGTAGTGCTATATTTTGCGCTTTAGAAGAGGGAAAACACTATATATAGTGCTTTTTTAACGCATATGGCCGAGAAGAAAAAACACGCTTATGATGAGAGCAAAATCAAAACGCTCTCCTCGCTGGAGCACATCCGCACCCGTACCGGCATGTATATCGGCCGAACCGGCACCGGTGCGCATTACGACGACGGCATCTACATTCTGCTCAAAGAGGTCATCGATAACGCCGTTGATGAATTCATCATGGGGCACGGCAAAAAGATCGAAATTACCATTGAGGAAGATACCGTAAATGTCCGCGACTACGGCCGAGGCATCCCGCTCGGCAAAGTGATCGACTGCGTTTCACGGATCAATACCGGAGCCAAATACAACGACGATGTTTTCCAGTTCAGTGTCGGCCTTAACGGTGTCGGTACCAAGGCGGTCAACGCGTTGTCGAATTACTTTGTGGTGCGCAGCCACCGCGAAGGCAAATTCGTCGAGGCGCGCTTTGAGCGCGGCATCCTCGAAGCGGAGGAAAAGGGCGCGGCAAAAAATGAAGAGGACGGAACCTTTGTCAGCTTTTCGCCCGACCCTGAGATTTTCAAAAGCTTCACTTTCAAGGCCGACCATATTGAGCGGCGCCTGCGGTTTTATGCCTACCTAAACGCCGGGCTTACTCTCGTTTTTAATGGGCAGAAAGTCGTTTCGCAGGGCGGGCTGCTCGATCTGATTGCCGATGAGTCCGAATTCGAGAAAGTGTATGCGCCGTTTCATTACCGCGACAAGATGCTCGAAATTGCCTTCACCCACACCAACCGCTTCAGCGAGGACTACTACTCGTTCGTGAATGGCCAGTTCACCAGCGACGGCGGTACGCATTTGAGTGCGTTTCGCGAAGGCCTGCTCAAAGGGATCAACGAGTATGCCGACGGCAAGTTTGACGGCGACGACGTGCGCGAGGGGATTCTCGGCGCGGTCGCGGTCCGCCTCAAGGAACCGGTCTTTGAGTCGCAGACGAAAAACAAGCTTGGCAATACCGAACTCCGTTCCGATCTCGTTGCGCAGGTCAAGCATGTGGTGCTTGAGCAGCTGCACCGCAACAAGCCCGAGGCGGCCAGACTGATCGAAAAGATCACCGAGAGCCAGAAGCTGCGCAAAGAACTCAATTCGGTCAAAAAACTGGCGCGTGAACGGTCGAAAGCGGTTGCCGTGCGTGTACCGCAACTCAAGGACTGCAAAAAGCACTACAATAAACCCAAGGGCACCAACCCTGATACCATGATTTTTATCACCGAGGGGCAGTCCGCAGCCGGCTCGCTGGTCAGCTGCCGCGACGTCAATACGCAGGCGATCTTCACGCTCAAGGGCAAGCCGGTTAACGTCTGGGATTTAAAACGCGACGCGCTCTATAAAAACGTCGAGATGTTCAACCTGATGAAGAGTCTCCAGATCGAAGAATCGATCGAAAACCTGCGCTACGGTCATGTGGTGCTCGCGACCGATGCCGACGTCGACGGGTTGCATATTCGAAACCTGATGATCACAGTTTTCATGCGGTTTTTTGAAAAGGTCGTGGAGGACGGCCATCTCAAAATTCTCGAGACGCCGCTTTTCCGCGTGCGGAACAAGAAAGAGACGATCTACTGCTATTCGGAAAAAGAGCGCGACACCGCGCTTGAAAAACTCGGTCGCGGCGTGGAAGTCACCCGCTTTAAGGGCCTGGGCGAAATTTCGCCCGGCGAATTCAAGGGGTTTATCGGAAAAGACATGCGCCTCACACCCGTCGTAGCCACCGAGGATCACTCGATTCCCGAGGTGCTCACGTTTTACATGGGCAAAAATACGCAGGAGCGCCGCAGCTACATCATGGAAAATCTGGTGATTGATGAAGAGGTGCCGGTTTGAGCGAAGCGAAGCAGCATAAACCGCTTGAGGTCGAACACGGCCCTTTCCGTGCGCTGGTGGACTACAACTTCCTGCAGTACGCCTCCTACGTCATCTGCGACCGCGCAATTCCCCATCTCGAAGACGGGCTCAAACCCGTGCAGCGCCGCATCATGCACTCGCTGCACGAGAAGGACGACGGACGCTTTATCAAGGTCGCTAACGTGGTCGGTCATACGATGCAGTATCATCCGCACGGCGACGCCTCGATTAATGCCGCGCTGGTCACGCTGACCAACCTCGGCGGCTACCTGATCGAGGGGCAGGGGAACTTCGGTAATATTTTCACCGGCGACCCCGCCGCCGCGCCGCGCTACATTGAGTGCCGTCTCACCGACCTGGCGCGCCACGAGGTTTTCAACAAAGAACTGACCAGATACATCCCGAGCTATGACGGGCGCAATCAAGAGCCGGTTACGCTGCCGTGCAAGCTGCCGCTGCTGCTGATGCTCGGGGCCGACGGTATCGCCGTCGGGCTTTCGACCAAAATTCTGCCGTACAACTTCATCGAACTGCTCGAAGAGGAGGTCGAAATCCTGCGTGAGAAAAAGCGCACGCCGCATAAGGTGACGGTGCTGCCGGACTTCCAGACCGGCGGCCTGATGGATGTTTCTGACTACGATAACGGCGCGGGGAAAATCAAACTGCGCGCGCGGATCAAGGAGAAGGGCGATAACCGACTGATCATTACCGAACTGCCGTACGGTCAGACGACCGAGTCGCTGACGAATTCCATTGAAGAGGCGATCAAAAAGAAAAAAGTGCCGGTGCGGGCCATAAACGATTTCACGGCCGAAAAGGTGGAAATTGAACTCGTGCTTTCGCCGGGCGCCAAACCCGATGTCGCGCTCCAGAAACTGTACGCTTTCACCAACTGCGAAACGGCCGTCACCAGCCGTATCGTCGTGATCCGTGATCGGCGGCCTGTTGAAATGACGGTCGATGAGATTCTTCATGCCAATGCCGCGCAGGTGCTGAAGGTGCTTGAGGCTGAGTTGAACCTTAAACGCGACAAACTGCTCGATGCCTTCCATGCCAAAACGCTGGTGCAGATTTTTGTTGAGAACCGCATCTATAAAAAGATTGAGCAGTGCAAAACGGCGGAGGCGGTGCGCAAAGCCATCATGGAGGGGCTTAAACCCTTCAAGAAGCAGCTTAAACGAGCCATCGTGCCCGAGGATATCGAAATGCTGCTCGCCATTCCCATCCGGCGCATCTCGCTTTTCGATATCAACAAAAGTAAAGAGGACATCGAAAAAATTCTCGAGGAGCTCGCTGAGGTCGAGAAAAACCTGAAGGGACTCGCCGGTTACGCGATCCGCTACCTCAAAAATCTCATCAAAACCTACAAAGATCGCTATCCGCGCCGCACGGAAAAGAAAACCTTCAAAGAGGTCGAGGTGCGTGAGCTGACCGCCAGCGAACTGGATATCCAGCACGATACCGAGCGGAGCTTTGTCGGCTTCGGTGTCCGGGGGGAATCACTCCTCAAGTGTTCCTCGCTTGATAAGCTCATTCTCGCGTGGGGCGATGGACGCTATAAAGTGATTCCGCCGCCCGAGAAGGAGTTTGTAGACGGCGACTTCCAGTACTGCGCCGTATTTGACCGTGACCGCGAAATGACTGCGGTCTACACGCACGAAAAGGCGACGTACATTAAACGCTTCACCTTCGGCGGAACGATTATGAATCGCGACTACCTGCTCGGGCCAAAAGGCTCTAAGATTCTTCTGTTGCAGGAAGGCTGTCCGGAGGAAATATACCTTCGTTACCGCCCGGCCAAAGGGCAGCGGATCCATCAGCAGATGTTTAAAACCAAAGACCTGCTGGTGAAAGGCGCCAAAGCGCGCGGCAACCGCCTTACCACCAAGTCCGTTCAGTATATCGATACCCGGCCCGGCCGCTGGTGGCGCACCGACGAAGAATCCCCGCAGGGTGTTTTGCTCTGAAGACCATGACCTCTGTATATGACACGCAGGTTTTGGAAACCCTCTGCCGCGATCCGTACCGGCTGAGGAAGTTTCGCAACGCGTTCTTCAAAAAAGCGCTACCGCTCGAAGAGTGCCTGCAAATTGCGCCGGAACTCGATGATCAGGTCTGTTTCGAAGATCTGGAAATTGTGGAGCGGCACGACTCCGCGACCGACGGCGCCACCAAACTTGTTTTTAAAACAGGGGATGACCATCGTATTGAAGCAGTGATCCTGCGGATCGGAACCGGACGGACAAGCCTTTGCATTTCCTCGCAGATCGGCTGTGCCGCCGACTGCACCTTCTGCGCGACCGGAAAGATGGGTTTTATCCGCAATCTGACCGCGGCGGAAATGCTCGATCAGGTTCTGCTCGCTAAGCGGCTGCTGTGCGAGGAGGGGCGCACTTTGCGCAATGTTGTGGTTATGGGAATGGGCGAGCCGCTGCATAACGAAACGGAGTTGTACGCCGCGCTCGACGCACTGCGCGACCCGCGCTTCTTCAACCTGTCTGAAAAACACCTCATGGTCTCCACCGTCGGCGTGCCTGCTGCGATGCTTCGTTTCGCAGAACGGTTCCCGAAAATCAATCTGGCGCTTTCGCTGCACAGCGCGCGGCAGGAGGTGCGAGAACAGCTCATGCCCATTTCCAAGGTGTACACCTTGGAAATGATCAAAAAAGCATTGCCGCAGAATCTGATGGTGGAAGTTCTCCTCTTGAAGGGAATCAATGATTCCCCTGAGGAAATCTCTTCGCTTCTTGAGTTTCTGAAGGGAACTCAAGCGCACATCAACCTCATTCAGTTTAACGCGTTTTCCGGCGCCTCATTCGAGCCGGTTTCTACGGAGACGCGTGATGCCTTTGGCGATGCATTAAAAAACGCAGGCTTCAAAGTAACACTGCGCTACTCCCTCGGCTCGGACATCGCCGCCGCCTGCGG
>JAOZSE010000089.1 GCA_029939835.1 Pontiellaceae bacterium | reverse complement strand
CCGGTTCCGGATAAGATTGGCCAAATCCTCGCACCCGCCCTGCCTGCGGTCAAACTAAAATCTTTTGGTCAGAAGGGAAAACGATCTGTGTACAGGATGGTTTTGTGCCAGCGTTTTTCCCAGGCAGTCAGTGTTTCGTCTTCGTCCAGCAGGTATCTTTGGAACAGGGCGACAGCGGCTTCCGAAGGCTCCCGGCAGGCACCGTTTTCGCTTGGCAGAACGAAAGTGAATACCGGCGTCCGCGCCTACCTCGCCGGAGGCCTTGGGGTCAACGACTGAAGTTCGCACGGTGAAGAACCCGCCTTCATAGACACTATAAAACCCATTGAAAGGAATTCTTTTCGGATTTTGACAAGCCGTGTTATCTTTCGGGCGTACAATGAACTGTTTGATACCAAGCCACGCTATGAAAAACCCGCCCGAATTAAAGGAACTTTTCTATTCCAAGGTTTATCAGCAAGGCGAAGTGCCTGCCGACGTGCTTGAAGAGTGCGTCAGATTTCGCACGCAGATTTACATCGAGGAAGGCTACCTGCCGGAGCCGGAGCAGTCAGCCGGCCCCGATTGCTACGATGCACAAAGCGCACATATTTGCGTACACGCCAAAAAAAGCGGAAAGCTGGCCGGTTACTGCCGTATGATTTATGACGAACCCTACCCCTTGCCAATTGTCCAACTGTATCCCGGGCTGAAAGACTGTATCGGAGCCAAGGTGGAAATCAGTCGCTTCAGCCTGCAAAACCATTGGAGGGGAAGTCTGAGAGCGGTGGATATGACCCCCATTTTCCGGCTGGCAAGAGAACTTCTGATATTGAGCCATCAACAAAACCTCCAACAATGGAGCTGTCTGATTGATGAGCGGTTCCAAAAACTCTGTCAGCGTTTTTTTAAAATGGATTTCCATATATTGGGAGAACCTCAAATGTATCTGGGCAGTCCCAGCGTACCCTGTATTATTGATCTGTCGGAATCGATCCGCAACAACCTGCACAATCCGGATTATTCCGCTTTTTGGGAAACGCGTGATATGCAGGCATGGATCGCGGAAATTGGAGTAAGATGATAGTTAATTCAATCGATCCATCTTGCAAAAAGGATCTTACGTCGTATCTGGAAGTCCCCTATACCCTCAGCCGGAAAAATTCCGATTGGTTTCCGGCTTTGCGTTCGTCTGTCGCTTTCGACCTTTCGCCTCGACATCCGTTCTATGAACACTCCGAGGCGGCGTTTTTTACCTGCGGCAATCCAGCCCGCCCATCGGGCCGTATTGCCGTAATGGCAAACCGCAATTTCAACGATTACCACAACATCCGTCATGCATTCTTCACTCACTTTGACTGTGTCGACGATCCCGCCGTCGCACAAGCGCTTTTCGATGCGGCAGCGGGATGGGCGGCAAGCCGGGGACTGTGCCGACTGACCGGCCCCGTCGGCTTTCTCCAAACCGATGCACGGGGCCTGATGATTTCCGGACACGGGATGATGACTTCATTCGCCCTGCCCTGCACCCTGCCGTACTATAGTGCGCTGATGCAGGCGTGCGGCTTTGTTAAAAGGTGCGACTATCTGAGCGGCGAACTGAAAAGCGGCTTTCGGATATCAAAACGCGTCGAACAAATGGCGCAGCGTATGATGGAACGTTCCGAAGCAGCGCTTTGCAGCGGAAAAAGTCGAAGGTCTCTGCGGCGGCTGGGTGAACACTTTCTGGAGATCTACAAAGAAAGCGGTTCGTCCGCGCCACTCTACTATCCTCTCACACCCGGTGAAAAAAACTGTATACTCAACCGCCTCTGTAAAACCGTTCATCCAAAATTGATCCACTGGCTGGAAAAAAACAACCGTATCTGCGGCGTTCACATAGCATTGCCCAACTATATGGAAGCCCTGCGACGGGCGGGAAGCGGCCGGTTGGCACGCATGGCCGCCTTTATGCGCCAGCGGGCAAAGCCGCGTGAAATCAACATTACCACGACCTACCTGAATCCTGAAAGCCAGGGACGCGGTCTGAACCTCATTCTCTATGCCGCTTGTCAGCAAACCGCGCTGCAAATCGGATGCCGCCGGGGACTGGTCGGTCCTGTGCATGAAAAAAATACGGCTACGCTAAAGGTGTTGAAAAAAACCGGCGTAAAATTCAACATATGCCATCGGCTTTTTGAACGAGAGATCACATGAAACCAACCATACTGACCATATGCCTTGCCATGACCGCCCTGACCCGTGCCGAGATGCCGGCACGCGGGGTAATCGACGAGCAGTCCAATCGTCACAAACTGGCCCATGAGACCACGGTGATGACGGTGACGCTGATTGATCGGAAGGGCTTCCGGGAAGATCGCACACTGCGGCGACTGGACAAGGATCGGGGCAATGACCTAAGGAGCTCACTGACCGTGTTCGATGCCCCCCCGGATATAAAGGGCACCGCTCTGCTCACGCGTGAGAATGAAGGTAAGCCCAACGACCAGTGGCTCTACTTCCCGTCGCAGCGCCGACTGCAGCGCATTGCCCAGGCGCGGCGCAACGGATATTTCATGGGAACGGATTTTACCTACGAAGATATGGATCCTGAAAACATCGACGACTACGATTACCGGCATATTCGATCGGAAGAGATCGACGGCCTTGACTGTTTTGTGATCGAAGCCGTCCCGTCCGACGCCAGGCGACGACGGAGAAGCGGATACGGGCGGAGGCTCCTGTGGATCCGAAAAGACATCTTTTACACCATCCGAATCGATTTTTTCGACCGGAACAACAAGCTCATTAAAACACAGGTCAATTCAGAACTGGAAAACCTGCAAGCCGGCGTTTGGCGCGCCAAAAAATCGTTTGTAGACAACATCGCTAAGCAGCACCAGACCGAGGTGGTTGTGATGTCGCGCAACACGGAAACCGGATTGCCGGACGGCATCTTCACCGACCGGCACATACTCACCGGCCGCTACATGAAATAATCCACGGGAGATCCCATGCGCCGTCTCATGCTATGGTTCAGCCTGCACCCGGTCTTGACACTGATGCTCATCGGCACGATTTCCGTTGCGGCCATTTCTCCTGCAAGCCGGGTGCGCATCGCCACTTCCATCGACAGCCTGATGATGCAGAACGACCCGGAGCGCGACTATTACGTGCAGACCCGGAACTTGTTTGGATCGGAAGCGATGGCCATTGTCTATGTGGAAGATCCCGAACTGTTCTCCCCCGGCAAATTGGCAGCGTTGGAGGAACTGGTGTTCGACCTGAAGGGTGTCTATGGGATCGAATCGGTCGAAAGCCTTTTTACTGTCACGGATATTTCCAATACCGCCGAGCATCTGAACGTTCAGCCACTGATCGACTGGATCCCCGAAACCGTCGAGGAGGCTTCCACTCTCTGGGAACGAACCCGGGCGCATCCGGTGCTCAGACGCTTGCTGGTTTCCGATGAGGGCGATGCCACCATCATCAACCTTCGGCTCGACATGCACAACGGGCATGCCGAAGAAATGCGCACACTCAGCACTTCGATAGAAAATGCGCTGGCTCCATATGTTGAAAAGTTCCAAACCGTGGAGCAATTGGGCAGACCCTACGTGATCGATCAAGAAGCCGCCTATATCCTGCGCGATCAACGCGTACTGCTGCCAATGGCTACCGGCGTACTGGTGGTGATGCTTCTACTGATTCTCGCCAGCTTCAAGGGGGCGGTACTCCCTCTGCTCACGTCGGGTGTCAGCATTCTCTGGACGTTTGCGTTTATGGGCCTCTTTGATTTTCCCATCACAGAACTGTCGTTTATGGTGCCTTCGCTGATCATTGTGATCGGATCCACCGAGGACATTCACCTGCTGGCGGAATACAATGCCGGACGCAAAAGCGGCATGGAGCGGCAGCCTGCCGTGAAACGCATGGTCATGCGGCTGGCCGTTGCCGTGGTCTTCACCGCACTGACTACCTTCTCCGGCTTCGTCTCCATCACTGCAAGCCCCATGCCGGTACTGCGCGATTTCGGCATGGTGGCCTCGTTCGGGTTGCTGGTAAATCCGCTCGTCACCATCAGCCTGATCCCGGCCTGCCTGGCACTGTTCCCCGACCAAACGAACAAGAGCCGCCGCCGCCACAAAACCTCACGGTTCGAACGCCGACTGCTGGAAGGCCTGACAAAAGCACGACGCCGGCCAAAAATCACCCTTGCGGCCGTCTGCATTCCCTGCATCGCAGCGGGCATCTATGGCGCAGTCAACGTAAAGGCGGACAACAATATTATCGGCTTCTTCAAACCAGACTCCCCCATCGTCCTGCGCGCCGACCGACTGCATGAAAAACTGTCCGGAGCCGAAACTTTCTGTATCCGGATCGATGCTCCCGACCCCGGCGCGTTCAAGACCCCCGAAAACCTGGGCTATGCCCTCCAGCTCCAGCAATATCTCAATGAGGAAGGATGGATCGACCGCAGCATCAGCCTCACCGATTATCTTGCGCATGTGCATCGCACGTTTACAGGCAGCAGCACCCCGCTTCCGGATTCGGCGCGTGGCGTGGCGGAATATCTCTTGCTGCTGCACCGCACCGAGATCGAGCCCTATGTGACACCCGACTTCACAAGCCTGAATATCGTCGTGCGCCACAACATCCGCTCTTCGCGAAAACTGATACCCCGTATTACGGAATTGCGCGAACACATTGAGCAAACCTGCCCGCCCGGCCTGACGGTCGGCGTTACAGGTGAAATGCTACTGGTCAACAAAGCGGTCGATGCGCTTGTTCGCGGGCAATTGCGCGGCATCCTGATCATTGCCCTGGTCGCGGCGGTACTGCTCAGCCTGCTGTTTCGCAGCGTGCGCATTGGCTGCATCGGGCTTATTCCCAACCTCATCCCGATCGGAATCCAGTTCGGCGTGATGGCCTGGGCGGGCATTCCCCTCAACACAGCCACAAGCATGGCGGCAGCCATCGGCATTGGGCTGGCGGTTGACGACACGATCCACCTGCTAATGCGTTTCTACAGCCAGGATCCCGGGCTGGAGCCTGAACAGGCGGTCAATCGATCCGTTCGTCATCTATTGCGTCCCGTGGTGGCAACATCCCTGTCGCTATCTCTTGGCTTCCTGGTTATGCGCTTTTCACAGTTTACCCCAATCAGCGATTTCGGCCTGCTCGCGGCCATTGTCCTGCTGACCGCACTAGTTGCCGACCTGCTTGTCACGCCCACACTGCTGTCCCTGAAAATCATGCACCCGCCGTCCCGCTGTTCGCGTACCCAGAATGTTTCGGAGGAATTCTCATGAAAAAAACGTTTACCCCGACATGCGCCCTGATCTTTTCATTGCTTTTCGCCGCCTCCGGCGCATTAAGCGACCCCGGGGATATCGCCGCCAACTTTGATTCCAATATCCGCCTGAAACTTGTGGTCTATCCGCAAAAACCGGGCGACTCGGACGTACCCAGCATCCTTATCGAAGATGCCAGCAGAACGATCGAAGTGAAGTATGACTGGGGGACATGGTTTGAAATCGGTGAAAACATCCGGCTCGATACGGCTGGCTGGATCGAATACGGCATGCCGAACCCCCATCGGTGGGCCGGTGGTTTCGAGTTGTTCCAGGATGAGGAAATATTCAGCCGGCCGGTGGTGCTGAACGAACTCTACGTCACGGCGCCGATCGGTAATTGGGATCTCGTGCTCGGCCGTGCCGTTCAGCGCAATACCGTTTCCGTACTCTACCCTCTGGCCGACCGCTATATTGCGCGCGACTTCAACGATCCAATGGATCCGAAAATCCTGGGCGTATGGCAGGCCCGGGCAGACTACTACCGAAGCGACTGGCAATATTCGCTGGCGGCCCTGCCGGTCTTCCAGCCTCCGAAAACCCCCGGCATCGAGTCGCGCTGGTGGATCCGACGGGTCGAGCCCGTCATCGGCGAGCCCATCCCCCCGGGGGCAACCGGACGGATCGAACGATCGGTGCCCGGCGTAACGTTTGAAAACACCGGCGTGCTGGCCACCATCCGTACCCGTCGGCAGGGCTGGGATTTCTTCACCTCCGCCTATCACGGTTATTCGCCCTATCCCGTCATGCGTACGGACTCCCCCGCTCCGGGCGATTTTGTGGTGACCGTCGAATACGTGCCGGGCTTTGACTATTCCGCAGGAATTTCCACCGTGATCGACACACTGGAACTGCACTCGGAAGCGCTGTATCACCATACGTATTCCGGAGATGACGACGATTACATCAACGGACTGGTCGGCTGCATCTGGCGTCCGGAAACGTGGGCGGAATGGCTGCACTGCAACCAGGTTCACCTTTCCGTTGAATAT
Source organism: Pontiellaceae bacterium (assembly GCA_029939835.1). Lineage (GTDB taxonomy): Bacteria > Verrucomicrobiota > Kiritimatiellia > Kiritimatiellales > Tichowtungiaceae > Tichowtungia. The sequence continues at coordinate 525 of JAOZSE010000089.1, read as the reverse complement.
GCCGCAGAACATGTGGTTTCCAGGCAGAAAGTTTCGAGCGGCTATGCCACCAGTTCGAAACCCTTTCGTCTCGGACGAAATACGCTGTTTACCGAATTCCTGCTGGAAGTGACGGCCAAAGATTTAGTCTCTGCCGCCTATAGCCACAACTTTACGGATGGCAACGCCTTCGTCCAACTGCGGGGAGAACACCGCTTCGGCAATGGAATCCGGATGGAACTCGTCGGGGAGGTCTTTGCGGGAGACGGCCTCTATTACGGAACATGGAACAACAACGACCGAATCTACCTGAACTTGGAATACAGCTTTTGATTCACGCTCAGAGTGACACGGTTTCAAGCCTCGCAAAAACCTTATAACCGGTAGTAATTTACCATTAAATACTGCTTGCAAAAAAATGATGCCGAGTCTAAATAGCGGGCAACGGTACCATAGCAATGAAAACACGATCTATAACGTCTCCGGAAGGTCCGGAGCGGGAGTCAAAGATGATAAATACAAAAAAAGGAAGCGAAGTATGAAAAA
>JAOZSE010000088.1 GCA_029939835.1 Pontiellaceae bacterium | reverse complement strand
TTTTACGAAAAATCGGCGCCGTCCTTGGCGCTACCCCTGTGGTGCATTTCAAAACCTCGTGATCTGCCCCTTTGGTTGCCTTCCGCCGTAGCCTTTGGCGAGACAGGCTGGATGACCGAAAACTTCCTCAACGCCTGCCGTGAAATGAGCTTCGCTCTACTTCTGCGCCCAACACCGACCGCTACGCCGACGAACTCATCATTGAGTAACCGGCCCCCTCCTTCGCGTAAAACTATGGAGGGCAAGCCAGCCCAAAGAAAAAGCCCCGTTTCCAAGGTTTGGAAAACGGATGCTTAAATGCGAGGACTGATATATCATTAAGTGATATATCTGGCTGTTTTTCAGAGTGTAGACGCTGTGTCCCCACTGCGTTACGAATCCTGAATGGAACGCGGTGAGGACACCGCGTCTACGTAAAAACATCTGCGTTCATCTGCGGCTCCGCGTTGAAGTCCCAATAAAAAAGGCCGCCCGTGAAGGCGGCCTTTCGCATAAAACGTCGCAGACGTTTTATTTGGTGGCAATGTTGAGCCACTCTTGAACGATGGGTGAGAATTTCACGACGACCGGCGTGAAGACCACGCTGACCATCGTCATCAGTTTGATGAGGATGTTGAGCGACGGGCCGGAGGTGTCCTTACAGGGGTCACCAACGGTATCGCCGACCACAGCGGCTTTATGGGCGTCGGAGCCCTTGCCGCCGTGCGCACCCTTCTCGACATATTTCTTGGCGTTGTCCCATGCACCGCCCGCATTGTTGAGCATGGTAGCCAGAACGAAGCCACAGGTGAGGCCACCCGCGAGCAGACCCATCACGCCCGGCACGCCGAGCACAAGACCGGTCAGTACCGGCACGATGATCGCCAGCAGTGAAGGCATGAGCATCTCTCTCTGCGCACCTGCGGTGGAAATGGCAACGCAGCGCGCGTAATCCGGCTTGCCGGTGCCCTCCATGATGCCGGGGATTTCCTTGAACTGGCGGCGGACTTCTTCGACCATCGCGCCTGCGGCGCGGCCAACGGCTTTCATCGTCATTGCGCAGAAGACGAAGGCCATCATCCCGCCGAGGAACAGGCCGCAGAGCAGTAGTGGATTCATGATATGCAGATCATAGGCATTCACAAAATCCATGATGACTGCATGCTCGGCCATCTCTTTCGTGAAACCCATGAAGGTGCCCGCTTCGCCGGCAAGCTTGCCGATCCAGAGTTTGATTTCTTCGATATAAGCGGCGAGCAGGGCCATCGCGGTGAGCGCGGCAGAACCGATTGCAAAACCTTTTCCGGTGGCGGCAGTGGTGTTACCGAGCGAGTCAAGCGCATCAGTGCGCTCGCGCACTTCGGGAGCAAGTCCGGACATTTCGGCGTTGCCGCCCGCGTTGTCGGCAATCGGGCCGTAGGCGTCAGTCGCCAGCGTGATGCCGAGCGTCGCGAGCATTCCGACGGCGGCAAAGCCGATACCGTAGAGGCCCATGGACACATCGCTGAAACCGCCGGCGAAACCGAAGGCGCAGAGGATACCGATCACAATGGTGATGACGGGGATACCAGCGGAGTACATGCCGGTGGCCAGCCCGTCAATAATGGTAGTGGCCGGGCCCATTACCGCCTGTTTGGCGATGCCCTTGGTCGGGGCGAATTCAGCGGAGGTGTAATATTCGGTGGCCTGGCCGATAATGACACCGGCGGCCAGACCGGAGATGACGGAGAGGACAATGCCTCCGGAAATCATGCCGAACTGCCACATGCCGATGAGCGCAAGCACGATGAAAACGGAACTGCTGAGCGTACCGGTGAGCAGTGCTTTGAGCAGGCCCTTCTGCGTGGCCCCCTCTTTACAGCGGACGAGGAACATGCCGATGATGGAAAGCAGGGTGCCGACTCCGGCCACGATCATCGGTGCGGTGACCAGACCGACCGCGTCCTGAATGGTTCCGGCACCCTTGGCGAGGTGATGCGCACCGACGGCGGCACCCAGTGCAGCGGTCGCGAGAATCGAACCGCAGTACGATTCGTAAAGGTCTGCGCCCATTCCAGCCACGTCGCCGACATTATCGCCGACGTTGTCAGCGATGGTGGCGGGGTTGCGCGGGTCGTCTTCGGGAATACCGGCTTCGACTTTCCCGACGAGGTCGGCACCGACATCCGCTGCTTTGGTGTAGATTCCGCCGCCGACACGCGCGAAGAGCGCCTGCGTGGAAGCACCCATTCCAAAGGTGATCATGGTAGTGGTCATGTGGACCAGCTTTTCAACCACGGTGCAGCCCGCCGGGACGAGCGTCATACCCCAAAGGCTCCAGCCTTCAGTCATGTGAGCCGTGGTGTAAACAAATTTGTCGAGAATGAGGTACCAGAGGCAGATATCGAGCAGACCGAAGCCGACGACGACGAGGCCCATGACCGCGCCGGAGCGGAAAGCGACCTGCAAGCCGCGGTTGAGGCTTTCGGAGCAGCCCTGCGCCGTGCGCGAGGAGGCCGCCGTCGCGGTCTTCATGCCGATAAAACCGCAGAGGCCCGAGAAAAAGCCCCCGGTAAGGAAGGCGATCGGCACAAACGGGTTCTGAATCCCGAAGAGCGCCAACCCCTGCAGGATGAGCAGCAGAACGAGAAAAACGAGCGCCACCACTTTATACTGACGAACCAGATAGGCCATGGCCCCTTTGCGGACGTGATCCGCAATTTCGATCATGGTGGCGTTACCTTCACTGGCCCCCATCATCTTCCTGTAAAAATAGACTGCAAACAGCAGAGCCAGAACCGAAGCGATCGGCGCAATCCACCATATACCCGGAATTACACTCATAAACTCTCCTTCATATTTATTTTAACGGGCGGTCGTTTTAGCAAACTTCCGCCCATTGTTACATATTGGGAGCGGATAGTACGGACTGAGGGAATTCGGGGCAAGTCAGGAGGAAAAAATAATTTTTCGAAGCTCTTCGGGTGATTTTTCCAAAGATTGGAAAATTTCGAGCTCCCGCTTACAGACCTCGGAAAAATTGGCGAGCAGGCGGTCGCGTACAGCCTCCATCGGCGAGCATTCATCGCCAAGGGCCGTTGAGAGCGATGCCACGGGCTGGCCGACCAGTCCGCACGGAACAATGGTTTTAAACCCCGAAAGGTCGAGGTTGACGTTAAAACTCATGCCGTGAAACGCCACCCACTTTTTGAGCCGGAAGCCGATGGCCGCCACCTTCCCCTGCTCCGTCCACGCGCCGTTTTTGCCTTCGCGCCGAAAGCCTTCCACGCCGAAATCGGCCAGCGTGCGCAGGGCGACCTCTTCGAGATTGTGCAGGTAACTGTGCGAATCCGCCCCTGAACCGCCGAGATAAATAATCGGATAAAGCACCCACTGTCCCGGAGCGTGATAGGTGACATCACCGCCGCGTTCCGCATGAAACACCTCAATGCCAAGCGCTTTGTACTCTTCGGGAGTTTTGAGCAGATAATTGTCGCGGCCGCGGTTGCCGAGTGTAATGACGGGTGTGTGCTGAAGAATCAGGACGGTGTCGGGGATTTCATCGGCCTGCCGCGCCGCGAGCAGGCGGTGCTGGATATCAAGCCCCCGCTGATACGGAACCGGTTCGTCAAATTGGATGGCATATGCATGCATATATTTCGTTTCCGCCTCCGGCGGATCTGCCGAAGGCAGAAAAACCGTTCAAGTCGTTGAAATCGTTCAAATCGAAAAAAAGGGCGGCCGCGCCGCCCTGTGACCATGTTCTCTATTACGGCGGATTAATCGGCGCAGAGTTCGATGTATTCCTCGGCGCCCATGAGGTTATCAACGTCTTCTTCCTTGCGCAGTTCAATTTTGAAAAGCCAGCCGTCTTCGTAGGGTCTGTCGTTGATCAACTCGGGGGAATCTTCCAGGTCGCCGTTCACCGCCGTAATGGTTCCGGCTACCGGCGCGTAGATATCCGAAGCGGCTTTGACCGATTCGACCACGGCGATTTCGTCGCCGGCCTCAACCTCCCGGCCGACATCGGGCAGTTCAACAAAAGTAATGTCCGAGAGCTGCCCCTGCGCAAAATCGGTAATGCCCACGGTGGCAGTCCCGTCATCCATTCGGAGCCATTCATGGGTCTTCGCATAGTAGAGGTCATTCGGTACTGCCATGGTCTCATCTCCTGTTTCTATATTCCCGATTCGTAAATTTGGAGGCGCGAAGCGGACTTGAACCGCTGTAGCAGGTTTTGCAGACCCGTGCCTAACCACTCGGCCATCGCGCCACTCGGAAAGCGTACAGTGTAGTTGGACAACGGACAGTGCAAAGAAAAATTTTCAAAATTCACCCGGAATTTGAATAATACCCGCGCCCGCCGAAGGAACCGCCGCGCGAACCGTCAGTGAACGCTCGTATTTTGATGCAAACGCGCTCTTCATTTTTGCAGTGATCGTTTCCTCCTGTTTTTTGGGAACCAGCACCACGGCGCTACCGCCGAATCCGCCGCCCGAAAGCCGCGCACCCAATGCACCCGCTTCGCGCGCCGCACTCACCACGCAGTCAAGCTCTTCGCAGGAGTTCTCAAAATTATGGACAGAGCTTTCGTGCGACTCAAACATCAACTCGCCGAATGCCGTGAGATCGCCCGCTTTGAGCAATTCAACGCCGCGCGCAACGCGGTCGTTTTCGCCAACCACGTGCGCGGCCCGCCGCGCGACCTCACCATCAAGTTCACTGCACAGCGCTGAAAATTCAGCAGGCGAAACATCGCGCAGCGCACTGACCGGATGCTTCAGCCGCTCGGCAAAAAAGTCGCGAGCCGTTTCGCACTGCGCGCGGCGACTGTTGTATTCCGAATCGACCAGAGAGTGCTTTACTCCCGTATCGCAGATTAAAAACTCTTCATCGGCGGGAAACGGCACGGTCGTGACGTCGAGCGTTCGGAAGTCCGTATGAATCAGCGCATCGGCTTTTCCGTAGAGACTGGAAATCTGGTCGAGCAAACCGCAGCGGACGCCAACGGCATCCATTTCCGCCCGCTGGCAAAGCTTTGCAATATCCAGTTTCGGCAGCGCAAAGCCGCCCCCGGCCATTACCGCGAGTGCCGTTGCTGTTTCGATCGCCGCCGAGCTTGAAAGACCCGCGCCTTTTGGAATCGAGCCGGAAAAGGTGGCATCAAAGCCGGTAAGCGGCGCGCCCAGTTTTTGCAGTTCGATCAGCACGCCGATAATATAGTTGGCCCATCCGCCCGGCAGATCGAGCGTTTCAAGCGAAGCTTTTGCGCTTTCGTTTAAATCGGAGGCATGCAGCGTAATGCCTTCACGGCATGGCGACAGCACAAAACAAATGCCCGCATCGACTGCCGCCGAAAGGACAAACCCTTCGTTGTAGTCGGTGTGATTGCCAAGCACCTCGACGCGCCCCGGCGCGTACGCCGCAAACGCAGGCCGTTTGCCGAATTTCGATTCATGGCAGAGAATCGTGTGTTTGATCAGTTCGTCGCGGGTCATGCGAGCACCGTGTTATCAATTAAGCGCGCACCGGAAAATTTCACCGCCAGCGCAACCAGAACCGGTTTCTGTAAAAGTTCGAGCGGCTGGAGTGTTTCGTCGTCAACGATTTCAATGTAGTCCACCTCGCCGGAAGTCACCGTAATGATTTCATGCAGCGCGGCTTTGATTTTTTCCGCAGTGCACTCGCCCTCGGCAAACAGGGCCTTCGCCTTTTCCAGTGCCTGAAAAAGACAAACCGCTTCGGCACGCTCGGCGGGCGACAGATATTTATTGCGCGAGCTCATCGCCAGGCCGTCCGGTTCACGTATCGTCGGCCCCGATACAATTTCGACCGGAAAGTGAAGGTCGCGCACCATCCGACGCAGAACACGAAGCTGCTGGGCATCTTTTTCGCCCATCACCATGAAATCGGGCTGCACAATATTGAGCAGTTTGGCAACAATGGTGCAGACGCCGCGAAAATGCCCGGGACGCGCCGCGCCGCAGAGCACACTGGAGAGCGCTTCCTCATCGACCCATACGCTCGCATCCGCCGCATACATGTTCTCAGCAGTCGGATAAAAGAGAATATCGACACCCGCTTCGCGGCAGAGCACCTCATCGCGCTCGAAGTCGCGCGGATAAGCATCGAGATCTTCGTTCGGCCCAAACTGTGTCGGGTTTAGAAAAATGCTGGCTATGACTGTATCGGCGCGCTCGCGCACAATCCGCATCAGTGAAAGATGCCCTTCGTGCAGGAAGCCCATCGTCGGTACAAAACCAACGGTTCCGCCCGCGCGCCGTAAGGCACGCGCGCGTTCCTGCATTTCTTCCGGTGTGCGGATGATTTCCATATCTTCTTTTAGGTAGGGACGCCTCTCCGAGGCGTCCACGGACGGTTCGGAGAACCGTCCCTACCCGCTTGGGAATTGATTGTTTTCTACCTCAGTTTTGTAGGCTGTGAGCGCGGACTGAATCTGCGGCTGGAGGTCGGCGAATTTTTTGACGAATTTTGGAACGTGACCGAGGCCCAGGCCGAGCACATCGGTGAAAACCAGAATCTGCCCGTCGCAGTGCGGTCCCGCGCCGATTCCAATAGTGGGGATTTTTAATGCGGCGGAAATTTTCTGCGCCAGTTCGGACGGCACACATTCGAGCACCAGCGCGAAAGCACCAGCCTGTTCGAGCGCCAGGGCATCATCCATCAGGGCACGCGCGGCCTCCTCGGTTTTGCCCTGCATCTTGAAGCCGCCGGTTTCCTTGACGCTCTGCGGCGTAAGGCCGATATGTCCGAGCACCGGAATGCCGTTGGCGACCAGTTTTTCGACCAGTTCGGCGCGCATCGCCCCGCCCTCAATTTTGACGGCGTCGGCATTCGCTTCCTTGATAAAGCGGCCCGCATTTTCAAGCGCATGTTCGGTTGTGCCTTGATAGGACATAAAGGGCATATCGGCAACCACCAGCCCCTCTTTCACGCCGCGCGAGACGGCGGCGGTGTGGTGTACCATCTCGTCCATCGTGACCGGAAGCGTCGT
>JAOZSE010000020.1 GCA_029939835.1 Pontiellaceae bacterium | reverse complement strand
TCTGCTTAAAAACGGCCCCTTCAGTTGCCCCTATTTAAGATAATACAGCCACTTGACGTTTAATTCTTGTAGAGACTTCTTCATATCGGGCCCATATCCTGCCTCAACCAGAAAATAGTTTCCGTATCGATCTGATGAGCCACACCCCAGCGCTAATGCACCCAATAGATGTTCCTGATATTGAATGTCAAAATTCTCATCGAGCACAAGAAGTGTCGATGTGTTGCTTGTTGCCTGCTGGTCAACATAAATGACCAGATAGTCTTTGCCGCCCAACACTATCGGCAGAACCTCTGCCCGAATCATGTACCTCGGCAAGCGTATCTTCCTGATAACCGTGTCACCTTGATGAATGTAAAGAGTTTTACCTTTGTCAAGCAGTGTGTATGACCGTTTTTTAAATTCAAAGAAGACAATTCCCCCAGCGTGATAGATGCCGGCATGGGTATGCCCATACTTTTCGCAATTTGCTTTACGCAGTGCTATCCATTCTTCGTACCCCGGAAATCTGAGGGTCTTGGATATACCCCCTGCTTCCAATGACTCTAAAGGTACCCTTTGCAAATTCATCTTATTCAGCGGCACGCCCGGGGGATACGGTATGCCTCCTCCCCCTCCACAAGTAATGACAGCAAACATGATCAACAGAAAACTACGTGGTAAAGAACTCATGAATATCATCCTTTTCTGAAGTGTCCGCGAAGCTTTCATAGAATCTCGCCCCTTCGGATCGGGGCGCACTCTAAAATGGCCTCGACCTTTTCAATATCCTCCGACGTGTCGACTCCGATGCCGGTGTCCTCAACCTGCAATACGTTCATGCGGCACCCAATATGCAATGCGCGCAGCTGTTCGAGCTTTTCCAGTTTTTCGAGTTCGCACGGCGTCTCTGCCACCAGTTTCAAGAGATAATCGCGGCGGTAGGCGTAGATACCGATGTGTCGCCAGTGCGCGTCCGCTGCATTCGTGCCCGCGTCGCGAACGTGCGGAATCACGGAGCGCGAAAAATAGAGGGCCTGCCCGTCGCGACCAAAGACCGCTTTCACGACCGCAGGGTTGTTCAGCTCAGCTTCGTCGGTGATCGGCGCGGCGGCGGTCGCCATATCCCAGTCGCCGGCGCTCATCACTTCGGCCAGCCGGTCAACCAGCAGCGGATCCATCAGCGGTTCGTCGCCTTGAATGTTGATGATTACGTTGCACGGCTCATTGGCGACGGCTTCGGCAATGCGGTCGGTGCCCGACGGATGATCCGCGCGCGTCATCACGGCTTCAACGCCGGGAATGCCGAACGAGTCCACTGCGTCCGCAATGCGCTGATCGTCGGTGGCAACGAGGACGGCATCGAGCGCTTCGGCCTGCACGGCGCGCTCGACCACGTGCTGAATCATCGGTTTGCCCGTAATCATCGCCAGCGGCTTACCCGGAAGCCGTGTGGACGCCCAGCGCGCCGGAATCACGCCGATCACGCGCTTATTTGCTTTCTTCTTCATCGCCGTCCTTTTTTTCCGTAATCCAGAAATCGTCTCCCGGGCCGTTCACCTCATGGAGCTTAATACGCACCCGCCCGAACGGTACCCTTACCTTCGAAAAGGTCAGCAGCCGGCGCGGATCGCGCGAGACCCAGACCGTAGCTTTTCCCTTACGTACAAACAAGCCGTCAAACATGGCTTCCGGCACCATCTCAAGACTGGACACTTTCCGCTTATAATGCGGCAGATCAATCTGCTTGACCTCGAACGTGTTAACGATCAGGTCATAGATTTTTTCATCAGCCATCACCCGGTAGTTGGTCACCCCGCCCTCTTCCAGCGTCTCTGAGCGCATGAAATACATGAAACTCAGAAGATCGCGCGTATCCGCGTCAATGTCATAGATTTTTTCTTTCTTCTTAACCTGATGGACATAATGAGCCTTTTTCGCAGCGCGGTCGAACGTGGTGATCTCGTGACAGCGGTAACGGCCTTCCTGCAGGTTCTTGGTATAACGGACCGGCAGGAAGGTTTGCGGATCAACCAGACTCTCGTGCACATCGTCCACCCGATAAAAGGTGTCGAAAAACGAATACGTGCGGGTGCGGAGGCGCAGGGCGATCAACTCCCGCCCATCCACCGTCTCCATCTGTGTCGTCGCTTTCGACCACGCCACAGGGATGCCGTTCCACGTGATGGAATACATCAGTTCCTCGCCCAGCGGGAAGGGAAGCGTCGCGGCGCTGACGTCCATGCTGAAGAATATCCAAAGAGCAATTAGTAAAATTGTCGATAGATAGGTTCCTCGAAAAGGCAGGGCGCGTTCGCCGAACGCGCCGCGGACGGCTCGGCGAGCCGTCCCTACCCAAACTGAGAAAAACCGCAGCACAAAATTCTTCTCCATTCAAGCGGGCCCTTCCCGCGTAAACTGACGGCACTTTACGTCTGCTTCGGCAAACAGCGCCTGCGCCTGTTCGTTAAAGTGATAGTCCTCTTCATAGACCACCTCCGCCAGCCCGGCGTTGATTATCATCTTCGTGCACATCAGGCACGGACTGGTCGTACAGTAAAGCGTACCGTCTTTCACCGCAATACCGTGATAGGCCGCCTGCACGATTGCATTCTCTTCCGCATGGCAGCAGACGCAGTCGCCCAGCGAATGGCCCGACGGTGCATCCGAGCTGCACCGCGCGCAACCGCCTTCGTCGCAATTGGCGATGCCGCGCGGCGTTCCGTTGTATCCCGTCGAAATAATCCGCCGGTCACGCACAATCAGTGCCGCCACCTGCCGCCGGCAGCAGTTGCTCCGCCGAGCCACCACATGGGCGATATCCATAAAATATTCATCCCAGCCGGGACGTTTTCGCTCACTCATGCCGGGCATGATACGGGATGCAGGATGCGGGATGCGAGATTTATCCCGAACCCCACAGCACGAATCTTGCAAAAAAGTAGGGCGCTTTCGCCGAAAGCGCCGCGGACGGCTCTCCACCTTCGCTAAAGCTTCGGTGGACAGGGGCGAGCCGTCCCTACCCAAAAAAGAAGTTTCATTCATAATGCGCCCACATACGAATCACTTTGACGGTTTTGATGTCATTGAGCACCTGATAGACCAACCGATGCTGAATGTTGATACGCCGGGAGCAGGCTCCGGAAAGATCACCCGTTAGTTTCTCGTACGGCGGCGGGTTCTTCCACGGGTTTTCGGCCAGAGTGTCCAGGAGAGCCTGCGCCTTGCTTTTAAGTCCGGATTCTGCGAGCTTTTTCGCGTCCTTACGGGCCTGTTTGGTATAAACCAGCGTCCATCTCACCAGTCCAGTTCCTTGCTGCACTCTTCGACCGGTGCCTTGAGACCTTCAATAACCGACTCACGCATTCCGGGAATAGAGGTCAAATAAAGCGTTTCCTGTACAGCGAGCCAGTCATCTTCCGAAACAAGCACCGCCGAATGACGCTTTCCCTTAATCTGCACCGGCTCATGCGAAGCCGACACCTCATCCACCAGTGAATAAAGGCTTTTGCGAGCTTCTGTTGCTGTCAGTGTTGTCATATTTTCACCTCAACCAATAGCGTACGCCATCGCGTACGATAAGCAAGCGGAATTTTGCAATGCAATCCGTTTTGGTCGGGACGGGTCGCCAAGCGGTTCGCCATTCGACAAAACTTAGGATTTGCGGCGCGTTCGGCGAACACGCCCTACCCTTAAGATTGCTTGGTTTCCTCCGTTGACTTCTGTAAAAATATCCCACGGAAAGGGAACATCATGAAATTCATCGAGTTGGCAAAAAAGCGCGTCAGTATCCGGTCATATACCAAACGAGTCGTCAGTAAAAAGATGCTCACCGACGTGCTCGAAGCGGGTCGCCTCGCGCCGACCGCCTGCAACTATCAGCCGTTCCAGTTTGTGGTGGTGCAGGAAAAAGAAAACCTCGCCGCACTGGCTGAAGGCTACCCCGCCCCGTGGTTCGCCGAGGCCCCGGTGGTGATCGCGATCTGCACGCAAGCTTCCAAGGCATGGAAACGCGAGCGGCACGATGACAAAAACTACGTGGATGTCGACGGAGCCATCGCCGCCGACCACATGACGCTGGCCGCCGCTGAGCTCGGACTCGGCACCTGCTGGATCGGTGCGTTTGATCCCAAAATCGTTCGCAAAGCACTCGGCGTTCCGCGCACGGTGGAGCCGTTGATTCTACTGACGCTCGGCCACCCCAACGAGGAAGGCCGCCTCAAAACCCGAAAACCGCTTAATGAACTCGTTCGATACGAAAAATGGTAATCCGCTCATGATGGTTCTGCGCATACTTCTGTTGCTGGCAATAGCATACGGTGGAGCGATCCTTTGGATGTGTATCCGGCAGGAAAGCTATCTCTTTCTGCCGTGCCGCTACGATCCGCCGGACGGCGCGGAGCGCTTCAGCTGGAATCCCGCCGTCAACGGCGTGCAGCTGCAGGGCTGGTTCCTCGACAAAGGCGCCGCACGCACGGTGATCTATTACGGCGGAAACGCGGAAGACGTGAGCGGCCACATTGAGCCCTTCTTTGCCTGGCTGGAAGCCAACGTGCTGCTGGTGAACTACCGCGGCTACGGCGAAAGCGAAGGAAAACCCGGCGAAAAGGAACTGGTTGCCGATGCGCTCGAAATCTATGACCGGCTCGTTGACGAAAAGCAGATTGCGCCGGAAAACATTATTCTCATGGGCCGCAGTCTCGGCAGCGGCGTTGCCGTGCAGGTGGCCGCCGCGCGAAAATCGGCAGGTGTCATTCTGGTGACGCCCTACGAAAGCATCGCCGCGATTGCAAAATTTCAGTATCCGTGGCTCCCGATTGAGCGGGTGCTGCGCCATCCGTTCCGATCCGTTGATTTGGCCCCGGAGATCAAACTGCCGCTACTGACGCTCCTCGCGCAGTTTGATGAGGTGATTCCCATTGAGACCGGACGGCGCCTGACCGCGGCGTGGGGCGGGCCGACCGAAACCGTCACCCTTCCCGCCAGACACAATGAAATCAATGACGACCCCGGCTACTTCGATGCCATCAACCGCTTCGTGAATAGGTAGGGCGCTTTCGCCGAAAGCGCCGCGAACGGCTCGGCGAGCCGTCCCTACCCGTACCCATAATTTGCGACAGCAATCTTCAATCCATTAGCACAGGCTTCCCATCGCGGACAGGAAGAAGCGCGGCAAGCATGCCGCTGAGAATAAAGGCGCCGCCGACCAGTATCGGGACGCTTAGTGATTCGCCGAGTACCAGCCATGCAAAAAACGCGGCGAGAAACGGTTTCAGGAAAAAGGCCATCGAACCGATACTCGCCTCAATATGGCCGAGGCCGTAGATAAACAGGAAATAACCGAGCGCCGTACAGATGACCGCCAGATAAGCGATTCCCAGCCAGTCGGCCGTGGCATAGGTTGCCAGGGGCATCCCCTCTACTCCCCATGCCAGCGGAAGAATGAAAAGACCGCCAAACAGCCCGGCAAAAGCGGTGATAGGCAGCGCGCCGTAGCGCGGTGTCAGCTTTTTGAAAAAGACGGTGTATAACGCAAAAATGATGATCGCTGCCAGCATCATCAGCAGGCCGATCAGCGAAACGCCGTCAGCGCGATCGCGGGCCAGCAGAAAAATACCGGTCAGGCAAAGGCCAACCGCCATGAGTTTGCGCAAGCTGATTTTCTCGGGAAGGAAAAACGGCGCAAAGAGCACTACAAAAACCGGGTTGCAACTGAAGACCAGCGCCGCGATGTTGGCGGGCAGAAAAGTGATGGCAAGGTGGAAAAGGCAGGACATCAGGGTTACGCCTAAAACACCCAGCCCGATCAGGTCAGCAAAATCACGTCTACCAAGCGAAACCCCGCGAAGACGCAAGCGATGGAGTGCCGGAAGCAGAAGAACAATCCCCGTGATGAAAAAGCGAAAAAAGGCGAGCCAGAAGGGATAGCGACCGGCGGTTCCGCCCCCCTGCTGCATCAGCTTGGAGGCCACTTCGATTGTACTGAAAAGCACAATACCCGCCAGCAGTGAAAGGAGGCCTCGAAGATTCATAGATTCTCTCTGCTCTGTTTTTTCAATTTTATAAGCTGCAACGCGTTTTTCAGTTTGGCGACGACGGACATGTGGTCAACCAGCAGCACACCGTTGAGATGATCGAGTTCATGCTGAATGGCGCGGGCAAGCAGTCCTTTGGCATTGAGCACCTGCTCGTTTCCATCGCGGTCGAGGTAACGCACGACCACCTCGGCGGGACGCGTCACCGGAACATAGAGCTCTGGAAAACTAAGGCAGCCCTCCTCGGCAACGGCAGTTTCTTCAGAAGCGCCGATGATTTCAGGATTAATGAAAACCTGCGGCATTTTGACGCCGGGATTATTCGGACGGCCCTCTTTGTCCTGATCCACACGCGCGGGCACATCGAGCACAAACACGGACTCGGTCTGTCCGATCTGTTCGGCTGCCAGTCCGATGCCCTCGGCGGCGTACATGATTCCGAGCATCCGGTCGGCCAGCGCACGAATATCATCGGTCACAGCCGTAACCAGCTCGGACTTTTTGCGTAAAACCGGATTTCCGTAAATGCAGACAGATCCCGTCATTTCTTCTCCTAAACCCTCTTTGAAACCGCTATTTTTACTGAATGGAGATCGTTTTCTCAACGTTTAACGCCCGCTATTCCCACACCGCACTCGCCCTGCGCTGTCTGCGCGCCAATCTGGGCGGGCTGCATGACCATTCTATCATCGTGGAGTTCGACAATCGCCTCTCGCCGCAGGCCGCCGCTGAAAAACTGCTCGCTCATGATCCGCAAATCATTCTTTTCAGCGTTTATATCTGGAACCTCACTGTCATCAGCGAAACCGCCGCCATCCTCCGTACCCTTCGACCAAAGCTGAAAATCATCATCGGCGGCCCGGAAGTGACTTATGAATACGAAGACCTCGCTCTTTTCCGCACCGCCGACCACCTGATCTGCGGCGAGGGCGAAGCCGTCATTGAAAAGCTCTGTAACGATCTGCTCGACGGTCGAACAGTTCCGAAAGTTATCGAAGCGCCGCCGGCTGATCTAAAGACCATCGAACTGCCTTACGATGAATATACGAATGAGGACATTGCCCACCGCCGCATCTACGTTGAAACCTCGCGCGGCTGCCCCTTCCAATGCGAATACTGTCTCTCTGCGCTGGAAGATAACGTCCGCTTTTTTCCGCTGGATCGGATTTTCCCGGAATTTGAAAAGCTGATTGAGCGCGGCGTACGGATTTTTAAATTCATTGACCGCAGCTTTAACATCAACACTGCTCACGCCGCCGCTATCCTGCGCTTCTTCCTCGAAAACCGGCGTGACGGCATGATGCTTCACCTCGAATGGGAACCCGAGCGTCTGCCGCCGACCCTCGAAAAACTAATCGCAGAAGCCCCCGAAGGATTTCTCCAGCTCGAAACCGGCGTCCAAACCTTTAACCCCGAAGTCGCCGCGCGTATTGAGCGCCCGCTTGAAGCGGAAAAAGTCGAGAAGCATATCCGCACCCTCGCCGCCATGCCATCGGTGCACCTGCATGCCGACCTGATTGCCGGGCTGCCCGGCGAGACCTTTGAAAGCATCGCGGCGGGCTTCGACCGTCTGCACGCCTGCGGGCCGCAGGAAATACAGCTCGGCATCCTCAAAAAATTGCGCGGCACACCGATTGCGCGGCACGATGTTGAATGGCAGATGGTCTATAATTCCGCCCCGCCCTACAACGTACTGCAAACCTCAGTGCTGAGCTTTACCGAGCTGCAAAGCATCCGCCGGTTCGCGCGCTTCTGGGACATCACCGTCAACAACGGACGCTTTCCAAATGCCGCGCCGCTGCTTTGGCAAAAGCAGCCATCGGTTTTTGCCGCGTTCATGGAGTGGAGCGAATGGCTCTATCAGCAAACTGGCTCCTCTATGGGCATTGCCCCGCCGCGCCTCGCGCGGCTCCTCGAAGAGTTTCTGACCGCAAAGTGCGGACTGAGCACAAAAACAGTGAGCCGTGCATTGGAAGCCGACTCCGATCGCCGCACCGCGCGCTCGGTCAAAGGCCGTGAGCGCCAGACCCGCCATGCAGAGCAGTAAACCTTTGACCTCTTTGAATTCTTTCGTTAAAAATCCGGGTAATCACATGTAAAACCCGCGGAGAGAACGTATGAAAAAATCCTGTTTACTGCTCATAGCCCTTCTTGCATTTTCCAGTTCGCTTTTCGCCGCAGACACTCTGCTCGACTTGCTCGGAACCAAGCGAATTAATGCTGACGGCGAGCCGGTGGAAGACCAAAAGCTTACGGGCGTTTATTTTTCCGCACATTGGTGCCCACCCTGCAAAATATTCACACCCAAACTGGTCGAAGTTTATAATCAAGCGAAGGAAGAGGGGGTGGATTTTGAAATCGTCTTTGTGAGTTCCGATCACAGCGAAGAGGAAATGCAGGAATACATGAGAGAAGCTAAAATGCCATGGCTAGCACTGCCCTATGACTCCAAAGACACCGACCGGGCGAAGGAATTCAAAAGTCAAACACTCGAAAGCCGTGGCATCCCCTATCTCGTCATCCTCAACGCCGACGGTGAGGTCGTCAGTAAAGAGGGCCGCAAAGACATTCAAGAGCTCGGCCTGCAAGCCCTGCAAAAATGGGGGTCACAAAAGCCTTCCACGGGTACGAGAAGCAAAAAGAGCATAGCAAAAAAAGAGGGGAAACCTAAGGAACTCCCGCCGCCGGAAAAAGAAGATATGACCATGGGCGAGATGAATAGAAACTAGTATCCCTTGACGGAAAAGTCATCGAAACCAAAATCAACTCGGTTTACTCTTTTGAGCAGATAAACGAGGATAAATATCGAGCTTACTGTCGCCACTACACGGGTGGAGGGTCGATCTCAGGCGAATTGGTTTTGATTCCAAAAGAGGGCCAGGAGTTTTTTGAAGAGATGGCGGAAAGAGGCTTCTATGGTTCGACAAAAACCGTCTATTTTTTGGTACGCAGTAAAAAACCGGTTCGTGTCAAAGGTGCCTCCCCATCATATTCTTATAAGCTTGAAGCCGTCGGTGAGCGCTATCGCAAAAGCAAAAACGAATACAGCTGGTAGGCGTAGCGCCCCTGTGATTTCTTCACCGAACAGGTGAGTTCGGAGTCCCGCCTTTAGGCGGCCTGACTTGTTCCGGCTGAAGCCGGTACTCCAAACAGCGTTTAAAGTCGCTAATAATTGAGGTGTTTGCAAAACGGTTCAAAAACAGTTCCAAACATGGAAGAGGTATGTCATATTCTGCGGCTTTAAAGGCGGAACCTATGGCAAAAATCGAATACTCCAGAGAGCGGTGCAGTGAACTGTTTAAAGCCGCTAATGATCCTTCCCTGAAAACCGGCCACCGTCTCACCCGTTATGAAGCGGGCGATGAACTCCAGATTGAACTCACCGGTGTGTTTCCCGCCGTGCAGGGCAAAGCGACGCTGGTGATTGATCAATTTCTCGGCGGCGGGTTCGCAGGTCAGGTCTACCGCTGCCGCCTCGACGCGCTCGACCTGCCGGAAGGCCAGACCGTTGACGGGCTCGACACCGGAAAACTGTACGCGGTCAAGATCATCATTCCGCCCTCAAACTTTTCGCTGTGGTTCCGCAACACGATCTACTGGCTGGCCTTTCAGGGGCCGTTCAGTTCACAGGTCAACTACGGCGCCTGCCGCGCCGGGCTGATTCTGCAAAAACTGATGCGCCGCGCCGCGCAGATCAAGTTCGGACGTGAAACCGCTGTGAAGGATGCCTACGCCTCGTTTTGGGACGCCAATCTCAATGCCTACGGGGAAATCACGGAATGGATTGAAGGTCGCATGTGGCTGCTCGAAGCCGACGATGATATTTCCAAACGCCGCAAGTGGCGCAGTGTAGGGCTTAATGAAACCGCCAGCGCCGAATATGTCGCCAAGCGCCGCTTCATGGCGGACATGACGGCCCTGATGCACGAAATGGGCGCGCCGGAATTTGCCCGCCAGTATGAATGGTGGACGATGAAGAGCCAGCCAAACGTCATGAAGCGCACCGATCTGCCGGACGAAACCGGCCCGGCGGGCGGTCTTTGCGCCATTGACTTCCGCGCGGGCCTCGCCCTGCTCCCGTGGCTGCCGATGAGCCCCGGCGACATTAAACTGATTCTCGACGGCCTGTTCCTGCGGAAAACGCTGGTACAGTTCGATCGCTGCGACCTCGACAAGCTGGACCGGTATATTGCGGCGCACCGCGAATATTTTGACGACCTGTCCCCGGCCATTGAAGAACTCAGAATACAGGATCGCGTTTACCGCCGCTCACTGCCGGACATCACGCACCACGGCTTGAAACTGCTCACAGACAAACCCCTGCGCAGCGACGTGCGTATTGGATTGACGGAGGGCTGGCGCGCCGACGGATTGATTGACGACGCCTTTGAACTGAAACTGCTAAAAGGCGGCCCGCGCTTTGCCGGATTTTATCTGTTGGGCATTCTGCCCGTCCTTGGAAAGCTGCTGCGCAAACTGCGCGGCAACGTGGCGTGGCGCGAGCACGTTCAGACCGCACTGCGGGATCGCAGCTACCGCGCTCGCGCTGTCCGCGCGCATGTGGCCAACCGTCTGATCGGCTGGCACCGTGCGGGCCGCGTCAGCGAAAAACATACCCGCCTTCTTTTGAGCCATCCGGCGCTCTATTTTGCCGAGCGGTTTACCATCGGCCTGTTCCCGATCACACTCCACCGCGTTGCCATTCGGCCTGCCCGCATCTGGAACCGTATTCGCGACGGGTACCGCTTTCTGCGCAATTTCATCCGCAGCGCCGAATTCCGCGAAGAATGGTTTCTCAACGAAATTGCGCTCGGCGAAAAGGACGGCATGCTGACCGCCGAGGAGCGCGTATATATTGAAAGCGCGGTGAAGGATCCGTTCATCGTCAAATACCTCAAGTGCCTCGGCGTGCATTTTGCAACGCTGCCGGTCACGCAGATCGTTAGCGTGGTGGTCGGCGCGGCATGGGCAGCATGGCTGCTGTTTAAAGGGCATTCGTGGGGCGAAGCGCTCGGAGCATTCGGCCTGACGGTGGCGGTATTTCAGATCATTCCAATCTCCCCCGGCTCGATCTGCCGCGGCGGGTTTGTCGTCGGACTGATGATCAAAGAACGCAACTTGCGCGACTATATTGTCGCGGCGCCGGTGTCATTTCTGAAATACGTCGGCTACCTCGCCTTCCCCCTGCAAATGACCACCACTTACCCGCACCTCGCCCGCTTCATGGCGAGCCGCTGGGCGACCGGGATGGTGCACGTCATTCCCGTCTTCGGTGAAAAAGGCGCGCTGCTTGAGCACTGGATTTTTGATCTGTTTTTCAACCAACCTCAGAAGTTCGTCAAATGGGCTCAACCGCGTGTTCACTGGATTCTCGACGGCTGGATGATTTTTGGCCTGGCGCTGTGCGGCATGGTGCTCTACCGCTGGCATCCGGATCTCACCAGCCCGAAAGGGTTCAACCTGCTCCTCGGAACCGTGGTGGTTTTCCTGCTGCCGCGCCTCCTTTTTTATCCGTTGATGAGGCGAAAAAAACACCAGCCGGCAAAAGATACGAGACTCTGAAAGGATGCATCGAGTGAATTCATTTCGACAAAACATCGTATTGACCGTTTTTGTTGCCGCTCTGTTGGCAGGCCCCTGTCCGGCAGAAACCGCCCCTTCTGAAACGCCTGCCTATCTGGTGGTCGGTGGCGGCGTGGCCGGGGTGATTGATCATGACAAACCGATTATCGGTATGGTGGAACTGCAGCCCGCACTGCGCATCGGACCCTTAGGCACATGGATCGCCTTTCACTCCACCGATAAGGACTATTATTTGGCTGCCGGACTGCTTTGGGACTGGTATATCACCGACCGGATATTCATTACACCCAGCGTCGGCGCAGGGCTTTATGAAGAAGATGACGGAATCGATTTGG
Source organism: Pontiellaceae bacterium (assembly GCA_029939835.1). Lineage (GTDB taxonomy): Bacteria > Verrucomicrobiota > Kiritimatiellia > Kiritimatiellales > Tichowtungiaceae > Tichowtungia. Next base: position 11,581 of record JAOZSE010000020.1, on the reverse strand, counting down.
GTCATCTCGTCGAATTCCGATCAGGCCTTGAATGCGGATACGATTTCAAAGAGGCGGGGCGTCTTTCGGTGGGCGGCTGGCACATCTCCAACTGTCGCCTTGATACACGGAATCCGGGAACGGAACTGCTGGCGGTGCGTTACGCCCTGCCACTTTCATGGCCTTGAAAGTTATGGGTGTCTTTAATGTAGCTGGCCTCCGCAGAGGCCGAACCGGGGCCTGCTGACCCCGGCTACAGTTTTAGTAAACGGCTTATCTCCGGCGGCGGCGCGATGGAACAGAGAGCGTCCCGTTGAAAAACTCAATGATATGCCCTTTTTCGATCAGCCAGCGGAGCGGCTTAGTCACCTCATGCGCCTCGTCAGAATTTTCCGCCGCCTCGGGACAGAGGCCCGCCACCAGCTGCTCACGCGTTGAGCCGGGATGATCGGCCAGATATTCGAGCACGGCACGGATGTTTTCCACCGCCGCCTCGGGTGCGATCGGATCGGGTTTGACTGTCGTCACAAAGTTAATGTTTTTACCCGCCTTGAACGTGCATAGGTGCATATGGCGAAAGGCCGCGCGCAGCGCAAACGAAACCGAAAGCGGAAAACGGGTTTCGGCCTGCCATGCCTCGCGCACCATACGGATGAGATTGAAGTCGCGGATTTTGCGCGCCAGCTCCGATGGCAGTACCGCGCGGGAAACCTCTTCAATCTCGGTTCCGGCGATATGCTGCCGGATATATTCCTCGGCCTGTACCAGCGAAAACTCCTTCGTCTCGCCTTCAGGTGCATCTTTGAGGCGGAAAACGGTTTTCTTTGACGCATCCTGCTTCCATTGCTCAACGAGTTCTTCGTCGCGAACCGTCTGCACCTTTTGCTTAAAGCGGTCAAACGGCATGCCGGCGTAACGGGTGCGGTGGATTTCGGCCAAACGGCCGGCATAGCTGTGGTGGTTGGGCGGTCCGATGAGAATGCCATCAATTTTACCAATGCATGGGAAAGCGCCGGACGGCGGCTCGGTTTCAAGTTCTTCTTTGACGAAAAAATCTTCGAGGTGATCGTCGAGAATCTGGCGCAGAAGTACATCGCGGTCGGTGGCGATCATTTTGGAACGTTTACCCTGATAAAGCTTGAAGCCTTCCTTGCCGGGCTGAACCTCGATTTTGACCAGATGGCCCTTGGGGTCGGAAAGAAAAAGGTTGGCGAGATCCATCAGCGGATAAGCCCGTTTGCTGTGGTGGATTTGCCGAACCATCGAAGCAAGGCACCCCTGCTCGGGGAGAAACTTCACCTGTATCGGCAGCTCGACGTGCACGGGCCGCGGCGCTCGCGGGGCGTATTGCTCGCGGGACGGGCGGCCGTGTTCACGGGGCGGCCGTGTACCGTGCGGGCGGCGCGGACCGTCGCGACGGTCACCCCGCTCATGGCGTTTTCCGTCGCGACGTGGTGGACGCCTTTCTTCGGCAACCCGGTAATGGTTGGCGGCGGGCTCTTTTTTGGCCCACTGGGGCACAAAGTTCAAGTCGAGAAGAATGTCCTCGTCGGGGCGGGCTGATTCCTTTGGGGCGCTTGTTTTTTCGGACATTGCAAAACCTTTTGATTTAGAACGCCATTAGTATACGCTTTCCTCGGCTTGGAAAAGTAAAAACCGTGTCAGGAGACCATGAAGACCCCCGCGCTAAAGCCTGAAAATCTCGAAAAATACTCGTCGGCGATCACGCTTTCGGACATGGAAATTTTTGTTTTTCCCGAGCTGCTCTATGCCCTGCTGCTGGCCAATATCATGAGTCCACGCATCTGGGCGTGGCGCAACGATCCGTGGTTTGCAAAGCTCGACGGTATGTCGCCGCAGAAGAAGATCAACCGGCTCAAGCAGTACATCATTGACCACTACGAGTTCAACCTCGACCTCGACACGTGGGGGCTGACCGATAAAGCCACCGAAATGAAGCGCTTTGAGCCGTTCATGGATCCCGACACCATCAGCGCCAGCAACGCGCTCTTCGGCTACGAAGGGGACAAACACTATTTCGATCTCGATATCCGCCGTCACTTCGGGCTGGAAAAATACAACGACGACATCATCCCCTACTGGAAAACGGAAACCGTTGAGGCGATGGACGCCTTTGTGCGGCGCGAAGGCTACCGCACCGGTGCGGGCGAATGCGTTTCGCTTTCCACCCTCTACGCCGCCGCGCTCTTCATCATCTGCGATATTCCGCTCGAAGACATCTTCCTGATGGCCACCCCGCTCCATTCACAGAACTTTGTGGCCGTCGGCGACGGCGTGCTTACCAACAACCGGCGCATCGTCACCAAAAACATGTGGTTCAACGGCACCGAACTCACTGACAAAGCGCAGCGCGCTCTGCGCAACGAGCAAATCACCATGGTCTTCAACAACACCGGCTATGTGCACAGCATCTATCCCGAAACCACCATGGATCCCGTGCACTACGAACGATTCAAACAAAAAGTCGGCGACTATCTCTTCACCCCCATTACCTTCGAAATTCTAGCCAACTTCCTGCGCCAGCACTCCCGGTTCCAGAAATGTTTCCAGATCTGCCACGACCACCACGGCAAAAAACGGTGGATTGCCGCCGAGCGCGCCTACGCCTACGAACACGCCGCGCCCTACAAAGTCAGCGACAACACCCGCGACAAGCTGCTCGAAGAAATCGATGCCGAAGAATTCTACTGCGATTCCATCCCCAACCGCATCTGCATGCCCAGGCTCGAAGAATTCTTCAAAAATAACCCCATCAAACATTTTGACGCCGAAAGCATGGCCGAACTCGGCAAAAAACTCGAATGCACCAGCGAACAGAAAAATGAAATGCTCGCCGAACTAGCCCGTTTCGTGCATCTGGAGCCCGAGTTCCCTCCCGTAGAAGACAAGACGCACCGCCCCGCCAAAAAACTGGATATCACCCCCGGCATGGAGCGCGAAGAAATCATTCAGTACATCGAATCCATGCGAACGGAAAACCGCGCGGCCGACCTCGCCTTCTATGCCGCCCGCGACCTCACCCGCACCGATTGGGCTCCCTTCCTCAAGGCCGCGCTTGAACGAAATCCCGTCTGCATTGAAGCCACAAAAGATCTCAGTGACGACTCCCTAATGCAAATTCTGACCGCCCTGCCATCCGAATCAATCTACGATGGCCCGCGTCTCGCCCAGCCCGATGAAGTATGGAACTTCCAAACTGGTGACGGCCTCGAAAAAGCAATTCTGCTGGCAACTGTTCTGAAAAGCCGCCATCCGGAAGAAAAAATTGGACTCAACATCCAGCCCGACCGCGTTGAACTCAAACTCTCCGGACAAACCGTTTCCTTTGCATCCACAAAAGGGCTTCGTGCCGAACTTACATTCTGAGTTTGTGGCGCAGTTCGTCTTTGATGGATGCGGACTGGTCGAAAACCTGCCCGGCTTTGTTGAATTCGAGGATGCGCACACCGTGCAGATCAGGCCGCAGGTAGATGCCGGGCGGGTCGCGGCGAAGCTTTTCGGCGATCAGGGCCGACTGCAGAATTTCAAAACTGCCGAGCACCGCATCGAAAAAGTCGGGACGTTTTGCCTCTTTTTCCAGCGAACCGCTCACATCAACGGCGATGATGAGATCGCAGCTTTTGCGCAACAGGCTGTAAGGAAGCGGGTTGACGAGTCCGCCGTCCACCAGCAGTTTTCCGTCGCGCTCGACCGGAGTAAAGACACCGGGAATCGCCATACTGGCGCGCACGGCAGAAAGCAGGTCGCCGGAGGTGAAAACCGCCTCGCTTCCGCTGCAATAATCGGCGGCAGAAATGCTGAGCGGAATCTGCAGTTCCTCAAAGGTAGTGCACTCCATCGATTCAGAAAGAAAACGGATGAACTTTTCGCCCTTGAGCAGTGCACCGCGATGGAAAACGGGATCGATCAGCTCGACCCATTTAAGAAGGTCGTGCCGGGTGAGAATATCCGAAAACTTTTCCACCTTCCTGAGCATCAACCGGTCGACCAGCGCGCGAATTTCATGACCGGACAGACCGGAGGCATAAAGCGCGCCCATCACCGCGCCGATACTGGTTCCGGCAATGGCGTGTGGCCGGATGCCGAGTTCATCGAGTGTTTCGAACACCTGAATATGCGCCAGCCCCCGCGCCCCGCCCCCGCCAAGCGCCAGCCCGATTTTCTTAACCTTCGGTTTTCTGCGAAACAGTTTCATGATCGGGATAACGGTATTCTTTTCCTTCGAAGTTGGTAAGCACGATTTCCTTTCCTTCGCGGCGAAACGGGGTATCCGGCAAAAGCGGGATTTTTCCGCCGCCGCCGGGCGCGTCGAGCGCAAAGACCGGCATTGCGAGACCGCTCACTCTGCCCTGCAATTCACGAATAAGCTGGAGGCCCCTTTCGACCGGCGTGCGAAAGGCGGAGGAGCCGGTGACAGGATCGCACTGGAAGAGGTAGTAGGGTTTTACGCGCCGTTCGAGCAGGCCGTAAAAAAGATCGGCCAGTGTATCGGCATCGTCATTGATTCCTTTAAGCAGGACAGTCTGGCTGACCATCGGCACGCCGGCTTCGGCGAGCGTATTGCAGGCGCGGGTCGTTTCACCGGTGAGTTCGTCAGGGTGGACAAAATGGAGCTGAAGCCAGATACGGTATTTTGCCAAAATGGCGGCGAGCTCGTTTGTAATTCGTGACGGGAGCACGGCGGGCATTTTGGTGCCCAGCCGGACGGTGCGGATGTGCGGAATACTTCGGAGTCTGGAAAGCAGGCCGTCGAGCTCTTTATCGGAAAGCATCAGGGGGTCGCCGCCGGAGACGAGGACGTCGCGAATTTCGCGATGTGCTTCGATATATTCAAACATCGGCTCCCAATTGACAGGGGGCAGGCGACAGGAGTCAGGCGTCAGTCGGTCGGTTTCAAATTCTTGAAGTTCTAGCTTTTGACTTTTGGACATTTGACCGTCGGCCTGCCGGCCGACAAGGCGGCCGCGCGTGCAGTAGCGGCAATAGACGGCGCAGCGCAGGGTGGCGAGAAAAAGAACTTTGTCGGGATAGGTGTGAACGAGGCCGGGAACGGGGCTGTGCGCCTCTTCGCCGAGCGGGTCGTCGAGCTCGCCCGGAGCGGACATGCAATCGTCCACCGGAAGAACGGTGCGCCGGAGCGGATGGCCCGGCCCGAGTGTCTCGAGGAGCTTTTGATAGTATGGAGTGAGAATGGCGCGCAATGTGCTAATCCTTGGATTTATAGAATATATTAAGGAAAAGATAATTAAATTGGACGGGAGCTTCCATTCAAATTATGATTTGGCCCTTTGAGCCTAAAAGAAGGAATTCTGAACTATGATTTGTGAACGGAATGTTAAAGTAACCGCCGATATGATCGAGGAGCGCACGCGCTTCCACCTGCGCTACAGCCGCGGCAAGGATATGCTCAGCGCAACGGACTTCGACAAGTTCTGGAGCTTTGCGCATGTGGTGCGAGACCTCGCGGTGGACGGCTTCACCGCCACGCAGCGCGCCTATCTGGAAAAAGACGTCAAGCGCATCTATTACCTTTCGCTGGAGTTCCTGATCGGCAAGATGCTGGAGCGCAATATGCTTGCGTTCAACATCATGGAACCCGCCCGCGAAGCGCTGAAGCGGATGGATATCGACCTGCAGAATCTGATCGATATGGATATTGAGGCGGGGCTCGGCAACGGCGGCCTGGGTCGGCTGGCGGCCTGCTTCCTCGACTCCATGGCTTCGATGGAACTGCCCGCCTACGGCTACGGCCTGCGCTATGAGCACGGCATCTTCCGGCAGGAGTTTGAGGACGGCTGGCAAAAAGAGCGCCCGGACAACTGGCTGGAACTGGGCTATCCGTGGGAAATGGTGCGCCCGGAATACACGACGCCGGTATTTGTGTACGGACGCATTGAAACCATTTCGAGCACGCACCGCGGGCGCCATCCGGTCTGGACCGACTGGCAGATGTTCAAGGCCGTGCCCTATGACATTCCGATCATCGGCTTCCGAACCAACACGGTGAACATGCTCCGTCTCTGGAGCGCGCGGGCCGACGAAGGCTTCCGCCTCGATGTGTTCAACCAGGGCGACTACATCCGTGCCGTGGAAGAAAAAAACTGGGCCGAAAATGTGACGAAGGTGCTCTACCCCTCTGACAATACGCACGCAGGCCAGGAACTGCGCCTGATTCAGGAATATTTTCTCGTAAGCTGCTCCATCCGCGACATCATCCGCCGCTATCAAAAAAACCACAGTAATTTTGACGCCTTTGCGCAAAAGAACGCCGTTCAGATGAATGACACCCATCCGGCGCTGGGCGTCGCCGAGCTAATGCGGATTTTATGTGATGAGCATCACATGCCGTGGGACAAGGCCTGGGAGATCACCACAAATACCTTCGCCTATACCAATCACACACTGCTACCCGAAGCGCTTGAGCAGTGGCCGGTCGATCTGTTGCATCGCGTTCTGCCGCGCCACCTGCAGATCATTTATGAAATCAACCACCGCTTTCTGCAACGAATCGAAATGGATTATCCCGCCGACGCCGATCTGGCCGAGAAAGTTTCACTGATTGAGGAAAACGGGGATCGCAGGGTGCGAATGGCCAACCTTGCAGTCATCGGCAGCCATAAGGTCAACGGAGTGGCGGAACTGCACTCTCAGCTGCTGCGTGAGCGCGTCATGCCCGAGTTCGATCGGATTGATCCGGATAAATTCATCAACATCACCAACGGGATCACTCACCGCCGCTGGCTCCTGAAATGCAATCCCGAGCTGGCCGCACTCATCACCGATAAGATCGGTGAAAGCTGGGTACGCAACCTCGAAGAACTGCGCAAGATCGAACCCTTGGCAACGGATAAAGCATTCCGCCAGGAATTCATGGCCATCAAGCGGCGTAATAAAGAGGCGCTGGCTCACACCATTGAAGAGCAGCTTCAAGTACCGGTTCATCCCGAATCGCTTTTCGATGTGCAGGTCAAGCGCCTCCACATGTACAAGCGGCAGTTGCTGTGCGCCATGCATCTCATCACGCTCTACCAGCGCATTAAAGCGGATCGCAAGGCGGATATCCTTCCGCGCACCTTCATCTTCGCCGCCAAAGCCGCCCCGGGCTATCACCTGGCTAAGCGCCTGATCAAATTGATCAATTCCATTGCGCAGGTGGTCAATCAGGATCCCGTTGTCGCGGGCCGCATCAAAGTGGTGTTCATGCCCGACTACAACGTGACACTGGCCGAACAGATTATTCCGGCCGCCGATCTTTCTGAACAGATTTCGACCGCCGGCCAGGAAGCCTCCGGCACAGGCAATATGAAGCTCGCGCTCAACGGGGCGCTCACCATCGGAACCTGGGACGGTGCCAATATCGAGATTGCCCAGCACGTCGGTGAAGAAAACATCTTCATCTTCGGCCACCGCGAAGAAGAACTGGGCAAACTGACTCAGGATGGATACAACCCCTGGAGCTTTTACGACAACGACCCCGAGCTGCAGAAAGTACTTGAGGCCATCCGCGTCAACCAGTTCGATCCCACGCAGCCGGCCATCTTCATGGATATCTTCGACAACCTCACCCGACATGGCGATCCCTACTTCTACATGGCCGACTACCGCCCCTATATCGAAGCACAGCAGAAAGTCGAAGAGCTGTTCCGCAACCCCGATGCGTGGGCCGAAAAAGCGATTCTAAACGTCGCGCGCATGGGCTGGTTTTCCAGCGACCGCACCATCCAGGAGTACGCCGACAAAATCTGGGGTGTTGAACCGCTCTGCATTGATGACCCTGTGGCCCCCAACGGGAAGTAAATTCCCTTTTGGTAGGGACGGCTCGCCGAGCCGTCCGCGGCGCTTTCGGCGAAAGCGCCCTACCTTCTGTGACATTTATAGAATCAGCAGATTCTCGGCAGCGGATCGGAAGTCAAAATACCCAGCGTTCGGAGCGTATTCATCGTCGTATTCAGCACCACCTTGCCCGCGTGTTTTGCCGTGACCTCGCCAATAATCGCCGCTTTTTCGCCGAGCGGCTCTTTGCGAAGTACTTCCAGCGCTTGTTGAACCTCTGCCGCCGGCACAACGAACAGCGCCTTGCCCTCGTTCGCGCTGTAAAGCGGGTCGAGGCCAAGCAATTCCTCCAGCCCGCGAACAGGCTCCGAAAACGGCAGCGCCAATTCTTCGAGGCGGATTCCCCACCCTTTGCCGGACGCCAGTTCGTTGAGCGCGGTAGCCACGCCGCCGCGCGTCGGGTCGCGCATCCATTTCACGCTCACCTCAGCCGTCACGTTGCCGATCAAACTGTTAAGCGACGCGCAGTCGCTTTTCAAATCCGCTTCGACCTCAAATCCTTTGCGAAGCGTCAACAGCGTCATGCCATGATCGCCGATCATGCCGCTGATTAAAATTTTATCGCCCGGCTGAATAGTCTGCGGTGACAGCAGTGTGGTGAGAATCCCCACACCAGACGTATTGATAAAAATTCCGTCGCCTTTGCCGTGCTCCACCACCTTCGTATCACCGCAGACCATTTTTACGCCTGCCGCTTTTGCTGTCCGCCCAATGGATTTCACGATCCGTTCGAGCGTTTCGAGCGGCAAACCTGCTTCAAGAATTACGCCAAGCGAAAGCCAGAGCGGTTTCGCGCCCATCACAGCCAGGTCATTGACCGTTCCGGCCACGCAGAGCGTGCCAATATCGCCGCCCGGAAACTCCAACGGGCTCACCACATACGAATCCGTCGTATAAACCAGCCGCTCCTTTTGCGCATCGAGCACCGCGCCGTCGTCAAGCGACGACGGCCCCGCTTCGCCGAGATGCTTCAGAAAAACATCCCGCACCAGTTCCTGCGTTAGCCGCCCGCCCGATCCGTGGCCGAGAATGATTTTATCGTTTACCATATGGTCTTCACTCCAGGATAGGTCGGAATGATTCGATCCTTCGTCACTATTTTCATTCCATGAATTTTAGCCGTCGAAATCAGAATCCGATCAAACGGATCGGAATGGATGGTTTTCAACTGTGTAGAGGCCCAGGCAATCTCGTGCGCAACAGGCACCTCCTGAAGTCCATGCTGCCACAGTGCAATTTCCATGAACTCAGCGGGTTCGACTCCGAGCGCAACGCGCTTCCGGTTGTACAACAGCCCTATCTCCAGTGCAGAAATCGACGAGACGTAAAGTCGCTCACTGTTTTCGCGTATGGATTTTTTGACCTTTGGGGTCAGCTGATTGAGATCTGTTGCCAACCAAATGAGTGCGTGGGTATCAAGCAGTAACATCATCGGTACTCCGAGGGCCACATTTCTTCGGTAGCGGGTGCACAGGGATCACAAAGATACTTTGCTTTACCGACAAGATCAGGATGCTGTTTCAATGGATCGCGTTTAGCCCGTTTTCCATGCACCACAATATCGGCCACCGGCTTTCCGTTTTTACAAATGGTGTAGGCTTCACCGGTTTCCTGAACCTGCGCAACAATCTTCGACAGATTGGTTTTGGTTTCGTAAATATTGCTCTGTTTTTTCTTCATAGCTACTCCCTGTAACAAGAAGCATCCCAAAGTTGGTCAAGTTGGTCAACTATACAAATAGGCCGCACTGCACGCTCCCTCGGCGCTGACCATGCAGGAGCCGACCGGCGAATCCGGTGTGCAGACTTTGCCGAAGAGCGGACAGTCCTCCGGCTCTTTGATCCCGCAGAGGATTTCACCGCAGGCGCATCCCTGCGGCTCTCGGCTGTCCGTTTTGATTTCAAATTTCTTATTGGCATCAAACACAGCAAATGTTTCGCGGATGGCGAAGCCCGCTTCAGGCAGTACGCCGAGACCGCGCAGTTCGTCGTCCGCGACTTCGAGCACCTGCTCCATCAGCGCCTGCGCCTTGGGGTTGCCGGCATCAGGCACCGCCCGGCGGTAAGCATTAACGTTTTCGTGCGTTCCGGCGGCAAACTGCTTTACCACTTCCAGCGTTGCGGCAAGCAGGTCGAGCGGTTCAAATCCGCCGACCGCCATCGGAACGTGATATTTCGCACAAAGCGGCTCATAGGGTTTGGTTCCGATCACGGCCGTGACATGGCCGGGCGTAATGAATCCATTCACTTCAAGCTTCGGACTTTGCAGTACGGCGTCGAGCACCGGTGGAACGCGCTTGCCGGAAAGCAGCACGGAAAAATTGGTCAGTCCGACCTTCTGCGCCTGCACGATCGGCAAAATGACGGGTGGCATAGTGGTTTCAAACCCAATGCCGAGAAAGACGGCCTGACGGCCCGGCTCCGCGGCAGCGGCTTCGACAGCCTGAAGCGGCGAATAAACCGCGCGGATATCGCCGCCCTCGGCGGCGGCGCGCTCCAGCGACATTTCGGTGCCGGGCACACGCATCAGGTCGCCGAAGGTGTACACGGTACAGCCGTGGTCAAGCGCCAGCGATACGGCCTTATCTATATAAGAAATCGGCGTAACGCAGACCGGACAGCCGGGGCCGGAAATCAGGCGCAGATTCTTGGGCAGCAGTTCGCGCAGACGGTATTTATAAATCGTGTGTGTCTGCCCGCCGCAGACCTCCATCACCGTGAAGTTTCCTGCCGGCATGGCTTTCTGAATGGCGTCAACCAGATTGCGCGCCAGTCCCGGATTTCTGTAATCTTCTAATCGCATATCACATCACGCTTTTTTTAAACCCCACGCAAAGACGCTGAGTTCGCAAAGAACAATATCTTCATTCATGACCCCTCTGCGTCCTTCGCACCTTTGCGTGGAAAAATTGTTTTTCGGTATATCTGGCTACCCTGTCCAAATTTCTTTACCTGCGAAAAAGGAGTTCATTCCGTCTCCTGAAGCTCCTTCCAGACTTCGAGCGTTTCGAGCGCTTCCTCATCGTCCAGTTTCTGGATAGCCATCCCGGCATGGACGAGCACATAGTCGCCGATCTGCGGGTTCTCGAGCACGGCGGTGGAGAACTGAACATGGACGCCCAGCTGGGCTCCCGCCGCCTGTTCATCATCGAGAATTTCCGTTATCTGAATGGGTATTGCTAAACACATAATTTCAATTTCAAAATTGATAATCTGCGTTTCACGATTGAGATGCCACACTTCTTCTGTAGCCGAGGTCCGCAGACCTCGGACCGGCCTCTGCGGAGGCCGGCTACAAAATTGGGGTTTATGTCATTTCAGTCGTTATACGCTCTAACCGGTAAAATTTCGCGAGAACATAACACATCGGAAGAGCCCGTGAAAACGAGACTTTCCATTATTATGCTCGCCTTGGCGACTTAGCGGCTTTGCGAGAGACCAAACACCGCCTGCCCGAGAGCGATAGCGCTGTCGTTGGGATAGGACGAGAAAAACATCCGGCTTTCATCGAAGGCCGGGTGTTTTTTAATTCGCTCAGTCAGAAACCGATTCTGGAACACACCGCCGGAGAAAAGAACGGGCGCGTCATTAAGCCGCTTAATGCACTCAAAAACCATTTCTGCGATGGTGTTGTGGAATTGAGCAGAGAGCTTTGCCTGCTCTTCCCCAACGTAGGACAGGCTTCCAGCCTGTCTGGACAGCCAGGATGGCTGTCCTACGTTAATCAACTCTCTAAACATCGGCCGCCT
>JAOZSE010000087.1 GCA_029939835.1 Pontiellaceae bacterium | reverse complement strand
GGGAGGTCATCGGATTCTTCTTCTAAATCTTCTAAAGCATCTTCCAAGTCTAATTCGTAGAAAAGGATGTCTCCGTCTGCGATGGATTGGTTTGCTTCTGTTGTGATGCTTTTCTTGGGAACGAGGACATCAGATGTGACACCCCCCAATCTCCTTCTGTCGTTGATTAAAAAGATCGGGGAGACGCTTGCTCTGACGGCTGTAACTTCTCTGACATACTCGGCTGTTTACTCTAACGAGCAGCGCGAGTGGGTGGTGCAAAGTCGCTCGCTCCACCAATTTGACGAAGAACTAAAAAAGGTTTCCGGCTTTTGGCGATCCATGCTTAAATCCGGCCTTCAATTTTAAGGGAAGGAATGTTTCATGAGCAGAATTGAACGGGCTTTAATCAGTGTATCGGATAAAACAGGAATCGTGGATTTCGCGCGCGGACTCGCGGAGCGGAATGTCGAACTCTATTCAACCGGCGGAACCGCCAAAGCCATCCGCGATGCCGGAATCGACGTAAAAGATATCTCGGATTTTACAGGCTTTCCGGAGATTCTCGACGGTCGCGTCAAGACGCTCACCCCGCAGGTGCATGCGGGTCTGCTCTTTATGCGGGACAATCCCGAACACGTCAAAACGATGGAAGAGCATGGGCTGAAATCCATCGACCTCGTCTGCGTCAACCTCTATCCGTTCGAAGCCACCATCGCCAATCCCGATGTTTCCATTCCCGAAGCCATCGAACAGATCGATATCGGCGGTCCGACGATGATCCGCTCGGCCGCCAAAAACATGAAATTTGTCACCGTTGTAACCAGCCCGGCCGATTACAGCCGAGTCCTCAACGCCATGGATGCCAACGCCGGCGACACCACTGAAGAGCTGCGTTTCGAACTCGGGCAGAAAGTGTTTGCGCGCGCCGCCGAATATAACGCCACCATCGCGGGGTACCTCGCGGATCAGGTTGCGGGAGATGCTCCCAAGCCGTTCGTCAAGGCCGCCTCCAGCGGCGTCGAATTGCGTTATGGCGAAAACTCGCATCAGAAAGCGTGGCTCTACACTGATGCCGCTTCCCCGGAAGCGGCCATCGCGCAGACCGATGTGCTCCACGGCAAGGAAATGAGCTACAACAACTATGTGGACGGCGAGGGCGCGCTCGAAGCCGTCAAGGAACTCTCCGGGAAACCCGGCGTTTCCGTCATTAAACACACCAATCCGTGCGGCTATGCCACCGGAGAAACGCTGGCCGAAGCTTTCGAAGCCGCGTGGAGCGGCGATCCCGTCTCGGCCTTCGGCAGCGTCATTGCCGTCACACAGACCGTTGACCTCGCCACCGCCGAACTTTTGAAAGGCCGCTTCATCGAAGCGCTGATTGCTCCGGACTTCGATGCCGATGCACTCGAATTCCTGAAGGCCAAAAGCAAAAACATCCGTCTGCTCAAACTGCGTGCGCCGATGGCCAAAGCCGCGCCGCGCAAAATGATCAAAGACATCAACGGCGGCATTCTTGTGCAGGATGTGGACACGGACTTAATCGCCGAGTGGAAAGACGTCACAAAAACCGCGTTTGATGATTCTAAAAAAGCGCTCGCCGAATTCGGGCTCGCCGCAGCCAAGCACACCAAGTCCAACGCCATCATGATTGTGCAGGAATACAAGTCGGGGCAGTTCCGCGTGCTCGGCATGGGGGCGGGACAGCCCAACCGCGTCGATGCGTTGCGTAAACTCGCGATCACCAAAGCGGTCGAAAACCTCAAACTGCAGAATCCCGAAATCACCGAAGAAGAGATTCAGAAAGTGATCGGTGACTGCGTCTTCGTTTCCGAGGCGTTCTTCCCGTTTGCCGACAGCATTGACGAAGCACACGCCGTCGGCGCGCGCTTCATCGTTCAGCCCGGCGGCTCCATTCGCGACGACGAAGTCATCGCCGCCTGCGATAAACACGGCATTGCCATGGCCTTCACCGCCATGCGTCATTTCCGGCATTAAGCCGGAAATGACGCACTCGTCTACGTGGAGAAAACAATCCGAAGTTTGTACGAACACAAAGGGCATAGAGGAGATCAGAATGGCAAAGCGGACCGTTTTGGTGACGGGTGCGACACGCGGGATTGGTCGCGAGCTGGTGAAACAGCTCCGCGAGTTGAACTTCGAGGTGTTCGCCACCGGCCGCGACGAAGCACTTCTCGAATCGCTGAAAGCCGAGACCGGTTGCCTTGGAGCAACGTGCGACCTTGCCGATGCGGGCGCAGCGGTTGCTCTCTATAAAAAGGCACACAGTGCCCTTGGGCAGATTGACGTGCTTATTAACAACGCGGGCTTCAATTCCGGAAAAGATCCGGTGGTCGAGGTGACGACAGAGCAGATCGACGCCTCGTATGCCATCAACTTTCGTGCACCGTTTCTGTTGGCGCGCGAAGCACTCAAAGAGATGGGCGCGTGTAAAAGCGGCCACATCCTCAACGTTGTAAGCACTATTGCCAAAACCAGCATGGAAAACTATTCTGCCTACACCACGATGAAATACGCACTGCACGGCTTCACTCAGTGCCTCATTAAAGAGGCGCGGCAGGTTAATGTGAAGGTAACCGGCATCTATCCCGGTGGCACCGACACCGATTTTCGTCTGGAAGACCGTCCCGACTACATGAAGCCGGAATCCGCCGCGCAGATGATCGTCCAGTGCATCAACGCTCCCGACGATGTTGTCGTTCACGAACTTGTTTACCGTCCGATCATCGAAACCAACTTTTGAATGGGCATCAAGCCGGTTATTCGGTTTTAGCGACGAGTTGCATAAGTGCTTTGCTCAGAGCGTCCGGCGGCATCTTCTTGAAGTAAATATTTTTTCCTCCTCTTACAAATCCTCGTGTCGTCAGTTTTCCGAGATGCCGACTGAGCGCTGAAAAGGAAATACAAGTCTTTTCCTTTAGCAGATCCTTCGCGATGCCCGACGGCGGGATGTTTTGAATAATTTCGATGCGCCGGGGATGCGTAAATGCCGTGGCCTGTTTCAGCAAGAAGCGGGTCGGAATATTCTGGCTGTGGCAAATATGAAGCGCCTCCAAAAGAGGTTTTGCTGATGCAACCTCAATATTGGCTTCGGTGCTGTAAAGAACCCGCATTTTAGACCGGCGCTGCCGAATCAGGCCTCGCGAATTCAATGCGCGCAAGTGGATGCTGGCGTGCGCTTCACTGATACTGACTTCTCCGGCCAATTCAAAGACGCACTGCTCACCTTTTTCAAAGAGAGCATAAAGCAGCTGTAATCTTTTTTCGTTGGCAAGTACTCGGCAGGTTCGCCATAGGGTGGGGCGTAATTTGTGCATATTTCCTACTTTCTAAGAACCATACCTTCGAAGGTATGGTTCTTAGATGAAAAATAAAGGAAATTTATTCAGTTTGCGCCACAATGACGCTTGTGATAAGCCTTTTGCAAGAGGGAGGGAAAAGTGAAAAAGGTGCGCTGGGGAATGATTGGGTGCGGGGCGATTGCTCCGAAGTTCTTCAACAGCATGAAAAGGGTTGAGGATGGCGAAGTCGTTGCGGCAGCTTCAAAATCCATACTTCGCGCCAAACGGTTCGGCAGGAAGACCGGGCTGGAGCAGGTCTACGGCCGTTATGAGGAAATGCTCGACCGCGAAAAGCTCGACGCCGTCTATATTGCCAACTCGCATAACTTTCACTTTGAAACCGCAAAGCTCTGTCTGGAGCGCGGTGTGTCGGTACTGGTCGAAAAATCCTTCACCCGCAACGCGAAAGAAGCCGAAGCGCTGATCGCGCTGGCGCGGGAAAAGAATATTTTTCTGATGGAAGCCATGTGGACGCGCTTCAATCCGGCGATTGTTAAACTGCGCGAACTGCTGGCCGATGGCACGATTGGTGAACCGGAACATTTGCAAGCCGCCTTTTGTATACAGATGAATCCGCTGTCGCCCAAAATGCTTCCGTGGAACCGGATGTACAACCCGCACCTTGCCGGCGGTGCGCTGCTCGATCTCGGCGTCTACGCCGTTTCATTTGCTCGCATGATCTTCGATCAGTCGCCCTCGCGGATCAGCAGCTCCTCTAAAATGGCCTGGACCGGCGTAGATGCCACCTCGGAATATATTTTCGACTATCCCGGCGAAAAACGCGCCGAACTGATTTCCTCCTTCCGTGAGGAGCGCACGTGCGAGGCCTTGATTACCGGCAGTGATGGCATTATCCGCGTTCCCGACTTCATGCATCCCTCGCGGCTGGTCGTTTCACGCCCGGGCCGTGCAGTGGAAAATCTGGATATTGAGCCTGACCGGCTCAACGATGGTCAACGTGGCTTTCAGCACGAAATTCGCGAAGTTCACCGCTGCCTGACGGAAGGCCTCATTGAGAGCCCCTCCATGCCGCTCGATGAGACCCTCGAAATCATGCAGACCATGGATGCCCTCCGCGCCCAGTGGGGCATGAAATACCCCGGCGAATAAAAAACACTCCCCGCTGCAGCAGGGAGTGTTTTGGCCTTTTCGACAAGCTTTGCGGGAACTATGCCTTTTTCTTCACGCTTTCTTTAAGGCGTTTCATGTGGCCGCGGCCAAGCCCCTTCACTTCGCAGCCAAGCTCGAAGTAGCGCTTGATCTTGTCGTCGGAGAGAATACCGAAGCAGTCCACAACCGCAATCGGCCCGCCTGCCCATTTGACGATTTCGGCGGGATCCAGGTCGAGATATTCCGAATGCGGAACAGCCAGAATGAGCGCCTCGACGCCTTTGAGTGATTCCTTCAGGTCTTTACTGACGCGCATGTTGACCAGTTCCTCCTGATTGCGGAAGAAACGCGCCCACGAATGGCCGGGGGCGGGGTAAGTCTCCTGCTGTTCAAGTTCGTACCAGTGGTCGACATATGAATCGTGCACGCGCATTTCGGCACCCATTTCGGTGAGCTTGCGGACGACGAGTTCGGAGCCGCTGTAGCGGGTATCACCGACATCCTGCCGGTAGCTTGCGCCGCAGATGAGCACGTCGGCTCCCGCGATGTAGCGGCCCATATTACGCAGGGCATCGCGTACCAGTTCGGCGACGTGCAGGCCGCGTGTGTCATTGATGTCAATGGCGGCCGGCGTGATGCGGAAAATTTCGTCGCCGTCCTCGAAACCGAGAATATGACGGTAGGCCCAGTAGCCGAGGCCGCCGTCTTTTGGCAGGCAGTAGCCGCCGATACCGGGGCCGGGGAAGATCATGTTACTGTGCGTTGGACGCATCTTGATCGCCGCGATCACTTTGAGCAGATCGACGCCGTTGCGCTCGGCGAAGAGACTCCATTCATTGAGGAATGCCAGAGTCGTTGCACGGTACGAGTTTTCGACAATCTTCGAGGTTTCGGACTCAATCGGCCGGTCCATCACCGTCAGCGGGAAGTCCACAGTATTGAGCACTTCGCGCAGGAATTTTTCAACGCGCTTGCGTGCGGTGGCATTACATCCGGCGCAGACACGCCAGAAGTCGCGGATGCTGGCGACATAGTCGCGGCCCGGCATAACGCGCTCATAGCTGTGGGCAAGCAGCGGAGTGGCTCTCAGTCCGCGTTTTGCGAAGGCCTTTTTGAGGATCGGCCAGGCCACGAATTCGGTGGTGCCGGGGGCGACGGTGGTTTCGATCAGCGTCAGGCATTTCGGCGGGATCTTTTCGCCGATGGTGCGCATGGTTGCTTCGAGCGCGGCCATATCGGCTTCGCCAGTCGCCATATTGCCGAGATCCTGCTTGGCGTAGTCGCACTGCACGTCAACGACGACACAATCGGCGAGTTTAAGCACATCGGCGTTATAGCTGGCGATAAACGTTTTTTTATCATTCACCGTCCGCGCGATCATTTCATCGACTTCGGGGTCTTCCGCCTTGACCGGCGCTTCGCCGCGGTTGATGAGCGGAATCTTCCAGTAGCTGCGTGAGCTCGGGCGCTGACAACCGATGACCAGCTTGCTCGGATTGCCTTTTTTATCGTTGGTATCCGCCACGATCGCGGCCATCACCGCACCGACGAACCCGAGGCCCATCACGACCACCACCTCCTTGCCTTCGGCGCGCGCCTTGTCGGCTTTGCGCTTCATGCGGTTGAATTCAGACTTGTACTGCGCGGGTGTCGGCAGCGGGAATGATTCTCCGGCAGGACTTACGGAAACGGGGGTATCTGTTTTCTTTTCGGCCATGGATGGACTCCTTTCTTTGCGAAGGGCTGAGGCTAGCGGAAGCCTTTCAAATCAACAAGACAAAATCCATTTTGCCTGCTGTCTCCGTTTGTGTACATTGGCGGCTCAGCAAAAAGGAATTTTATGGTTTATCGGATTGAAATCGGGTTGAAACAGGGTGTTCCGGATGCGCGCGGACGTGGCGTGATTCATCAGGCGAAGAGCGCTCTGGGTATGCGTATCAAGTCGTGTCAGACACGCGACGTCTACAAAGTCGACACCGACATCAAACGTAAAGAGGCCAAAGCCATTCAGGCCGGATTTACCGATGCCGTCATTGCCCGCTCCGCACTGGGCCGTCTGAAAGCGCCCGCCAATTTCGATTGGCTGCTCGAAATCGGCTTCAAGCCGGGCGTTACCGATAACGTCGGCCGCACCGCGCGCGGCGCGATGGCCGATATCCTCGGCCGCGAGCTGGCGTGGGAAGAACAGGTCTACACGTCCATTCAGTATTTCCTTAAAGGTGATCTGACCCGCGAAGATGTCGAGCATCTCGGCAAAGATCTGCTCGCCAATACGCTCATTCAAACCATTCAGATTTTTTCACCCGAAGAGTGGTCTGCCTCCGAACCCGACTGCGTTGCACCTGTTTTTGACGACCACCCTGAAATTAAAGTGAATGTGGTTGAACTGCCCGATGACGATGCCGCGCTGATGAAAATTTCAAACGACGGCATTCTCTCCCTCTCGCTCGACGAAATGCGCACGATTCGCAGCCACTACCTGCGGCCCGACGTCAAGGCGCACCGCGCGGAGCTCGGCCTGCCGGAATGGCCGACCGATGTGGAACTTGAATGTATTGCCCAGACCTGGTCGGAGCACTGCT
>JAOZSE010000086.1 GCA_029939835.1 Pontiellaceae bacterium | reverse complement strand
GGGCTCGCCGAGCCGTCCGCGGCGCCCCGAAGCTTCGGGGCGCCCTACCTTTCGAGGGCTGCATTTATTCTCGCGGGAGAAGAGCTCAGATTTCGAGCTTCTTGGGGCAGGGGGCGAGGAATTTGAATCCGGCGCGGGTAACGGCGATGGTATCTTCGATGCGTACGCCGCCGATATCGGGGTAGTAAAGGCCCGGTTCGATGGTGACCACATTGCCCGCGCGCAGGTTCTGATGCCCCGCCGCTGAAATCCGCGGGGCTTCGTGTATTTCAAGCCCGACTCCGTGGCCGGTTCCATGAATGAAGCCCTGCGGCGCACCATTTACCGTGTCGGTTTCGAATCCGCGCCGATCAAGCTCCGCAGCGGCTGTAGCATGGATGTCATCGGTCCACGCGCCGGCTTTGACGGCTTTCAGAGTGGCGGCCTGCGCGGCTTTGACGGCGGTGTACATTTTTTTTAGTTCTGCGGGCGCGGAGCCGCGGCAAACCGTACGGGAGAGGTCGCCCCAGTAGCCACTTGCGTGTTTCGGAAAAATATCGATGACGATCGGTTCGCCGGCGAGAAGCGGGCCTTCGCCGCGCTCGTGCGGATCAGCAGACTGCGGGCCGCAGGCGACAATGGTTTCGAGTGCGGTGCAATCAAGGTCGAAAAGGGCGCGGTGAATGACGGCTCGGACAGCTTCGGCAGTAAGAACGGTTTTCCCGCAGCGCAAAACTTTTTCTTTTCCGATTCGCGCGGAAGCGATTTCTTTAATCGCGGTCTTCATGGCTATCGCGGCGGCACGCTGAGCGATCTGCACTGCGGAAATTTCGTCCCCGGATTTTATTTCGCGCTGCGGGCAGGACGGTTCTTTGGACACGATCAGCCGGTATCCGGCGCGGCGCAGTTTTTCGGCAATACCCAGCGGGAAGTCGGCGGTGACGTGCAACCTTTTTTCGTCACCGGCTTTTTTAATCCAGTCGGCCGGCCCTTTTTTCCAGGACGAACCGAACATTTTCGGATGAAGAACGATGATGCCGCGGTTGACGGAACGGCGCATCCGGCTGAATTCCATTTCAGAAACGATAAGTTTTTTTGTGCGGCCCTTTTGGATAAACACCGCAGTCTCAGGGGGTTCCGCGCCGCACAAATAACGGATGTCGGCGGCGGTTCGGGCGCTGCTGATAAGTATGCGGGCTGGTGTTTTCTTTTTCATGTTCGTAAACGCTCTGTTTGGAATATGTTTATATAAAATATACGTATTTTCTTCCCCCCTTTTGTGCTGAACTGGAGGCCCTATTTTGTGTCTCCCTTTTGTGCGGTACCTATATCTGGTGTTTCTTCAGTTTTTTTTTAGCCTGTCCAGCTTTTCCCCTGTCCGTTCGGAGGGCGGTTTATTAGCTTCCAGTTGTCGCGAAGGCGAGGGGGCAAACCTGCTGTTGATAACCTGTCGATATCCCCCTCTCAATTGTTAACGGATTTTAAACTGTTCTGGATGTGTGTCGATGCGTAAGGAAAAAAATACGGTTTGGGAACAGGCCTGTCATCACCTGAAAGAAACCCTCCCGGCCGACATCTATGAAAAGTGGATCGCGGTCATCCAGTGCCGATGCGTGGAGGAAGATCGGGCGGTTCTGGTGGTGGGCAACGATTTTTATCAGTCATGGCTGGAGGAACACTACCTTCCTTTGATTAAGGATGCTCTGGCCGTTACGTCCGGGCGAAACTTCCAGATCGAACTCGCGGTGGACTACAATCTGATTTCGGAAAAGACGGAGAAAAAAGAAAAGGGTACGTCGATCCTTCCGGCGCGCCGCGCCTCCGCAACGCCAACCAATCTCAACAAAAACTATACGTTCGATTCGTTTGTTGTCGGGCCGTCCAACCAGTTTGCCCATGCGGCAGCCATCGCTTCAGCACAGTCGCCGTCCCGCGCGTATAATCCGCTCTTTGTTTACGGCGGCGTAGGCCTTGGGAAAACGCACCTGATGCAGGCGATCGGCAACTTTGTTGCGTCCAAGCATCCGCGCGGAAAAATCTGCTATACCACCTGCGAAGCTTTTACCAATGAGTACATCGAAGCACTGCAGGCCAATATGCTGTCCAAATTCCGGAAAAAATACCGGACGGTCGAGGTGCTGATGATTGATGATGTTCACTTTCTCGCCGGAAAAGAGCGGATGCAGGAGGAGTTTTTCCATACCTTTAATGCCATTTTTGAAAATCATAAACAGATTGTGATGACTTCGGACCGGCCGGCCGGTGAACTTTCCGGGTTGACGCCGCGCCTGGTGTCGCGCTTTGAGTGGGGGCTGGTGGTCGAACTTGAAACTCCGGATATTGAAACCCGGGTGGCGATTCTTCGTAAAAAATGTGAGCAGCTCGCGCTGACGATTGACCAGGGGCTCCTTTTTTATCTGGCGGAACGAATTTCCTCCAACATCCGCCGGCTGGAGGGCGCGCTGATCCGGGTGGCCTCCTTCATTTCCCTGACCGGACAAGGGCTGGATCGGTCCAAGTTGGAATACCTTCTTCGCGACACGCTGGATCAGGAAAAGCAGCATGCGATCAGCATCGAAAATATTCAAAAAACGGTTGCGGAACACTTTGACCTTCGTGTCAGCGATATTGTCGGGCCCAGGCGCCCTAAAAACATTGCGTGGCCGAGACAGCTGGCCATGTATCTATCGCGCACGATGACAGACCGTTCCTTTCCGGTCATCGGCGACGCTTTTGACCGCAATCACGCCACCATCGTGCATGCCTGCCAACAGGTGAAAACCCGACAGTATGAAGATTTAAAACTCCGTCAAACACTGGCTTTGCTTCAGCAGCGGATCAGTCACAATGCCCAGAAAGCCGGAGGTAAACTTTGAACATCCTTCTTATAACCCTGTTTATAACCTGCGCACAAAAACAGCAACTTCCTCTTATTTTCAGGGCTGCAGCATTTCTATTAGGTTTTAAACAATGATATCCACAATGCTAACTATGCTGATTAGATGGGGTTATATTAAAAAACAGGATGACGAGTCATCTTATTTACAGTACTAATAATAATAGATATATATAAATCTATAGTCTTATATATTCCGGAGGGTTGTTAATGAAAATATCAGTTGAAAAAGATGTCCTGCTGGAAGCACTTCAAAAAGTTCAGTCTATTGTTGGACAACGAAGCACGCTTCCTATTCTCTCCAACGTACTTCTCAAAGCAGAGGGAGATTCTTTTTCCCTGACTACCACCGATATGGAGGTTTGCGTAAAAACCAATGCAGCGGCGGAAGTAAAAGAGTCGGGCGGAACCACCCTTCCGGCGCGCCGCTTTTTCAGCATTTGCCGCGAGCTGCCCAGTGGACAGGTAGATATCGAAGTGGATGCCAAGGATGTAACCACGATCAACTGCGGGCCGGCTTTTTTCAAGCTGGTCGGGCTGCCCGAAGAAGAATTTCCGCCGATACCCGAGTTGGAGGAAAGTGCGGTGTATACCCTGGATCAGAATGTATTTCGTGGAATGCTCGAAAAAAGCGCATATGCGGCCTCCACCGATGAAACCCGCTACATTCTGAACGGCGCACTGATGAGTTTTAAAGATGAAAAACTGACGGTGGTGGCTACAGACGGGCGGCGGCTGGCGCTGGTCGAACAGGAAATAGAATTTTCTGAAGAGGCGCAGGCGGATTTGGTTGTACCGACAAAAACTATCAACGAACTCATCAAAACACTTCAGGGAGAAGGAATTCTGCGCATTCGGGTTTCGGATACCCAGATAGCTTTTGACTTCGACAGCATCCTGATTGTTTCAAAACTGATTGAAGGAACCTATCCGAATTTTCAACAGGTGATTCCCTCGCAGTGCGAACAGCGGGTGGCGATCGACCGGGAAACTATGCTGACTGCGGTTCGCCGCGTATCCCTGCTTACCGACGACCAGACCGCTTCAATCCGGTTGAATTTTGGAAAAAATAAACTGGAACTGGTAACCAACAGTCCGGAAATTGGTGAGGCGTGCGAGACGCTGCCAGTCAAATATGACGGGGAAAAAATATCGATCGCGTTTAATCCCGGGTTTCTAATGGCACCGTTAAGACACCTTGATTCTGATGAGATTTTCTTTGAATTGTCAGATGAACTCAGCCCCGGCGTGATCAAAACAAACGTCCCCTTCCTGTATGTGCTGATGCCGATCCGGGTTACATAAGAGGATTGGCTGCCCGACTAGGATTTGAACCTAGACAAACAGATTCAGAGTCTGTCGTGCTACCGTTACACCATCGGGCAGAAGGGTGGAAAATAAGCCAGAATTTTTAGATTTGTGCAAGAAGGGAATGGATGAAAATCCGTGAACAGTGAAGATCAAATCCGTGTTGTTGGGGTGCTGGGTGTTGGTTTTGATCATGAAGATCAGCATATCCGCATTACACAGGCTGATCAGTATCGAATAGTTATGGGATCCGGAGAAACCCATACAGCGCTTCAAAAAATATGCAAACAAATTGACGGAAGAGTGAAATCCTCCGGCCGAAAGCTGGAAGAATTCTCACCGGAAGAGTTTATGGAACTGCTTCGGGAGCTATACTGAGCAACATCGGCCATGAAAATACTCTTCCTTTCAAACAAACTGCCGCACGCCGGGATTATCGGCGGACAGCGAATAATCTATCAACGAATACGTTATCTGGCCAAAGCCGGACATCAGGTGGGGTTGGCCTCCTTCATTTCACCGGAGGTCACGGATAGTCAGATCGAAACCGTAAAACCCAAGCTGTCCGCACTGCATGTTTTTCCCCGACCCAACCGAAACCTTGCGATACGTATGTTTCATGACTACCTTTCGCCGCAGCGCCCGGCCCTTTTCTGGAAGCAGTATTCAAAAGAAATGATGAAGGGGGTCGGCGATATTGTTGAAAAGGAAAACTACGACATCGTGGTGGCCGAGTTTTCCGAGATGGGACAGTATTTATATAAAAACCCCTTTCTTTCCGCCGTCCGCCGGGTGATATCCTGTCATCGTTGTCTCACGACGTCGTTTGAACAGTACAGCCGGTTGAGCGGGGTTGCGTGGTGGCCCCATCTTAAAAGCGCGCCGCAGGCCCGCAACCTGCAACGGTACGAATTCAACATGTATCGCAGCGCGGATCGCGTGCTGGTTCTGACGCCCCAGGACCGCTTCGCCCTGCAGAACTATGCGCAGGATCTGGCGGTATCCGTTGTCCCGGCCGGTGTGGATATCGCCCACCTGCAGGAGCATCCGCCCATCCCGAAAGAACCAATCGTCCTGCATACCGGCTATATGGGTGACCCGGCCAATGACGACGGAGTCGAGTGGTTCTATCAGAACATCTGGCCGCGGCTTCGTGCCCGCCACCCCGAAATCAAATTTTACGTTGCGGGTGCCGACCCCAGCCGGCGGATAAAAAAAATCGGGCGCACGGATCCCGGCGTGATCGTGACCGGCAAAGTGAAAGACCTGCGCCCCTACCGGAACCGCGCGCGCGTTTTTGTATCCCCCGCGCGGCTTGGATCCGGCGTGCGCACAAAAACACTGGAGGCTATGGCCTCCGGGCTCCCCGTGGTTTCCACCTCCCTCGGAATGGACGGCATTCAGGCGCAGACCGGCGTCAACTGTCTGGTCGCCGACACCCCCGCTCTTTTTGCACAAAGTGTCGAATGGCTGCTGGAAGACCGCAGCCTGGGCGCGCGCATAGCCCGCAACGCGCGCACACTGATCCAGCAGAAACATTCTCTTGAAAGCGGCGTGCAGCGGTTCGAGCAGATTCTCAAATCCATTGTGGAAGGATAAAAATGAATCACAACACCCGGGTACCGTTTGGCCAGCTCGAGACATTCATGATCGACTTATTCGTTTCGATCGGCGTTCCGGAAGAAGACGCGCGCACGTGTGCCGACGTGCTGATCACCGCCGACCGGCGCGGCATAGATTCCCACGGCATCGGGCGCCTTAAAACCATCTACTACGACCGCATCGTCCACCAGAAAATCCAGCGGCCCGTCACCGAGCTGGAATTGGTTCGCGATCAGGCCGCCACCGCGGTCGTAGACGGACATCACGGCATGGGAATGGTTGTCAGCAAACGCTGCATGGAAATGGCTATCGAAAAAGCGCGCACCTTCGGTCTCGGCATGGTCGTTGCCCGCAACTCCACCCACTACGGCTTCGCCGCGTACTATCCCATAATGGCCTGCAAAGCCGGAATGATTGGCCTCACCGGCACCAACGCGCGGCCCTCCATCGCCCCCACCTTCGGCGTCGAAAACATGCTCGGAACCAACCCTCTCGTTTTTGGTATGCCCACCGACGAAGAGTTCCCCTTCACCAACGACTACGCCACCTCCATCATCCAGCGCGGCAAAATTGAACAGTACGCGCGCGAAGGCAAAGACTGCCCGCCCGGCCTCGTCATCGGTCGCGATGGGCAGACCAAAACCGATTCGAAACAGATTCTCAAAGACCTCGTTTCCGGCGAAGCCGCGCTGGCCCCGATTGGCGGCATCAGCGAGGAAACCGGCGGATACAAAGGCTACGGCTTCGCCGCGGTCGTCGAACTGCTCTCCGCGGCCCTTCAGCAGGGCGCGTTCCTCAAGCAGCTAAGCGGACTGGCCGACGACGGAACCCGCCGGCCCTACGCCCTCGGACACTTTTTCCTCGCCATGAATATCGAAAACTTCTGCGACCTCGCCGCTTTCAAAAAAACCGCCGGCGACATTCTGCGTGAACTGCGCGGATCACAAAAAGCGCCCGGCGCGGAACAGATCTACACCGCCGGCGAAAAAGAACATCTCGCCTGGCTCGACCGCAAAGAAAAAGGTGTGGTTGTTAACGAAGCGCTCCAGCAGCAACTCATCACCATGCGCGACGAGCAGGGCCTTTCCCAACACCGCTTCTCCTTCGAATAATTTTCACGCCGTTCGGAAAAGTTATGCCGCCGCAGGCGATGACGAAAAGGGGTCAAAAAGGGGTCAAAAAAGGGGTCAGCCAAAAAGGGGTCAAAAAGGGGTCAGCCGATGAATTTTAGAATTCAGGGTTGCCCCTCCTCTTTTGATGTGGAAGTTTTCATGTATGGCAAAAAAAGGGGTCAGCCGATGAATTTTAGAATTCAGGGTTGCCCCTCCTCTTTTGAT
>JAOZSE010000019.1 GCA_029939835.1 Pontiellaceae bacterium | reverse complement strand
TAGGCATCCGTATACAAAAATAAGTTTTTTACAGAAGGATCCCCAGGTCTCACGGGTTACGGCCACGCGCTATCTGGATAAATTGGCCGAGGCCGGGTATTTGGAAAAACGACGCTTCGGTCGATCTAATTATTACATAAACAAACCGCTTGTGAGCCTGTTGAGTGACATCCCAGAGTTGGGCTGAATTCGATGAACATCATCCGATATAGGACGGGATGAACCGATTCCGTGCGTGGTACGTGCTACTCGGCGTCCGCCGTCGCCAAGGCTATGGCGGAACAAGTGAGACCCGAGGAGGGTCAACTGCCAACGGTCATATTCACCACCCGTTTCGCTGGAGGAACTGCCGAGTGGCTCCGAGGGAAATGCGACACCGTTTGTTTTAGATGTTCTCTGTCCTGCGCGGTTGTTGCGGTAGATGTGGTTGTGCTCAAACTCTTCGACCATATCCACTTCCGCTCGCTCAATATCACAGACCAGATTTGCCCTGGTGAAACTGGTTTGGTTCAGGATGTCCTGACGGGTAATGGTCGGAACGATGAGCTCTGTGACCGTTGAACTCAGGCTACCTTCGTTGCAGCGATCGCTGATGCTGAAGTGCACCTCGTCGGCGCCATAGGCGATGGCTTTGTTTAGAATTTGGAACAGGCATCCGTTCCGAGCTCTGTTTTTTAAATAGATAGCGGGCTTCTTCTTCCCAGCTGTTGAGCAAGAAGCGACTTTTCAGGAAGGTTGCGATGGCGGGCTGGTTGAGGTCGAACGAGCAGCCGTCGAGGGTTTCGGTTTGTGGAAGACGGAACGAATCTGTTTGACGGCGACTCGAGTGATATCCAGCCAGAAGGGTTTTGGGTCGGACCAAGAGAAGACGGCGCATCGTTTTTTGCCGCGCAGGGAGTCGCGCCATTCTTTGAGAGTGAGTTCGCCGCGGCGCCAGTAATGGAATGCGGACTGGAGGTCGCGCCGCCAGTGAATCCATTTGGCACCTCGATAGGTTTGTTGTCGATTGTCGGGAAGCGGCAGGCCGACGGCATCGCAGTAGGCGGTGTAGATGAGCTCGATGCCGCCGGCTTCGCAGATGGCGGAGCGGCCGGTGGGTCGGCCGATATTGGGTTCGATGATGACGTGTTTGCCGGTGCGTTCGTCCTGTTTCATTTCCAGGTAGCCGAGACCGCGGTAGTCGACGCTTTTGAAGAGCCGGAGGGTTTCCTGCAGGACGGTGTCGTTTCGACACTCCTTGCTTAGGCAGGAAATCCCCGTTTGCGGGGGCCATTGTCGTATTTTTCTTGCGATGAAGGTGACGAGGGGTTCGGAGGTTTTATTGAAATAGCAGTTGCAGGAATAGAGGTTGGTTTCGGGGCCTTCGACCCACTCTTGCACCATCAGGGTATCGGCCCATGTGCCGCAGCGATCATAGAGGGCAAGGAATTCTTTTGCGGATGCCGCTGGATAGACTTTGACTCCGCCGCTGTTCAGCATCCATTCCGTTGTTTTCACGGCGGGTTTTACGATGCAGGGGAACGTGAGGGCATCGGCCGCGTTGCGGGCATCTTCCGCGTTGCGGAGAAGAGCGGTTTTCGGAACGGGGAAACCCGCCTCTTGGGCGAAGGAATAAAAGAGGGTTTTGCTCGTGAGCATTTCGACGACATCCGGCTCGGGTAATGTGATGTGATACCACGCTTCGAGCTCTTTGCGATGGCGGGAAATGAGCAGCATGCTCATATCGCTACAGGGGAAGAGGACGGCTTTTTGTTTGAGGGTCGGCCCCAGCTCTTTGAGCTTGTCGATCAAATCCGTGGTCAGTGAATCGGCGACGAGGATTTCTTCACACGCGTTTGTTTTGCAGAAGGGATGCTCCGGATTTTTAGCGATTCCCAGCACCGGCACGTTATGGCCGGCGAGAATGCGTGCGGTCTGTATGCCGATGAAGCTTTCGAAGTAGACGAGGATCGCGTAGGGCAATCGGGATGGTTCGGGTTTTTTCGGCACTATACATTCCTTAGGTATTGTTTTTCTGCGGCGGTTAATTCCGCGACGTTTTGCAGGCGGAAGATTTCTGTGACGGGCACGATATTGTTTTCAACGGAACGAAGAGACTGCTCTTTGCTAATGGTTTTGGCGGTTTGCTGCATGGCGGTGACGCTGGAGCGTAGCAGATGATTGGCCCAGATCACCAGGCCGATGTTCGCATCCCGGAATTGCTGTGTGGGTGTGTCGCAGTACATCGTCGGGACAATGACGATTGGGCAGGAGCTTTCCCATTCGACCATAAAGGAAAGGATCTGATCGGCGGTGGAGGCTTTGCTGTGGATGAGAATGGCATCGGCACCTGCTTCGGCATAGGCGCTTGCACGCTTGAGAGCTTCGGCTTGTCCCCAGCCAGCAATCAGAGCCTCAACTCGGGCGACCACGCAAAAGTCAGAATCCTGCTGCGTGTCTTTAGCCGCTTTGATTTTTCCGGCGAACTCTTCGATCTCAGCCAGAGGCTGAGGTGCTCCGTCGATCAGTGAGTTCGTTTTCGGGAACAGTTTGTCTTCGATGCACATGCCCGCGACATCGCGCTGTTCGAGTTTGCGAACCAGCCGCCGGACGTTATTGAAATTGCCGTAGCCGGTATCGGCATCGAGCAGGATTGGCAGGGTGGAGGCATCGCTCATAAATTCAACGACATCGAGAACCTGGGTCCAGCTGGCTTCGTTGCAATCACGCACACCCAGAGCCGCAGAAATAGACAGCCCGCTTCCCCAGATCCCTTTAAACCCAGCCTCCTCCACAATTTTCGCGCTCAGGCCATTGTGGGCTTCCATTAAAAACTCAACCTCCTCTGAGTGTAGCATCTGTTTCAGCCGGGTCGTTTTTTTACTCATGAGTGCGTCCTTTGTTTTCTGCCTCGAAGGTGGTAATCGCCTCGAGGATACGGCGACCAATTTCCTGTTGGGTGTCTATGGTGTTTGATCCGATGTGTGGGGTGAGGATGACGTTGGGGAATTCGGCCAGCGGCGATATCGCACCTTCACCTTCGTTTTCATGAACATCCAGAGCCGCGCCGCGAAGTCCGTCAGGCGTTGTCAGCGCCTGAACTAAGGCGGCCTCATTGACTACGCCGCCGCGAGCCAGATTGAGTAAAAAGGCTTCCGGTTTCATTTGGGAAAGCTCTTGGGCTCCGATCATATTGCGGGAGGAGTCGTTCAGCGGCACGTGAATGCTGAGGTAGTCGGACTGTTTGAGGACGTCCTGAAGTTCTGTGAGCAAAATTCCTTTTTTTGCCAGTTCGTTTGTTCGTTCGGAAGAGGCGGCTATGTCGTAGGCGATCACGGTCATTCCCCACGCTACGCCGAGCTGGCCGAGTTGTTCCCCAATATTCCCCGCGCCAACAATTCCCAGAGTTTTTCCAGTCAACAGACACCCGTTCAATTCATGTTTGGCCCAGTGGCCCGCCCGAAGCAGGCGGTCGGCTTCGAGGATCTGGCGAGAGAGGGCGAGCATCAAAGTGAAGGCGAGCTCTGCTACGGCTCGGCCCCCAGGCTCATGAATTCTGACGAGCTTTATGTTGCGGGAGCGTGCCTCGTCGAGATCGAGATTATCCAAACCCGACCCGGCTCGGATCAGTAGTTTTAAATTCGGGGCGCAGGCCATAACCTTGGAAGAAATGTTCACGCCGCTCCGAAAAATCAGCACGCCCCGATCTGTGATCAATGACCGTAATTTTTCTTCGGACGCATTGAATGCACAAACAACATCATGTTGTTTGCGCAGTTTTTCTATGGTTTCGGGGTCGATTGAGCTGGCAATCAAAATTTTCATAACAAGCAACTCCCTTCGCCACAAGCTATCCGTAGAACCCCCTTTGTTCAATCAAAGAAAGTTAAAATGAGGGCGCTTCGCTAAGGAATTCAACGCACGTAAGGACGGTTCGGAGTTTTTTAGCACCGGTTTTGTCGGGGAAACCCCTGCATGCTTTTGCGGGTTTTCAGGCAAGTAGTTTAGATTAAAAATAAATAAAAAGAGGTAGCCATTAGGGAAAGGGCTTGTTATACGTCTGTATCAGACACCAGAGAACTAGAAGGGGGAGGCGTATGGTTGCCGCAAAAAACAAACTGGATAAAATCCTCGAACACGCAGGCTCGTTGAGCAGTTTACAAGGAAGCCTGTTGAGTGCCGCAAACGGTAAAAGCATCCAATCCATGCTAGTCACCAGCGGGCGCGATTCTGAAGGGAAAAGCACGGTGGCGATCGGTCTCGCAACCGCTTTGGTTCGTCAGGCCAACGCGAAGGTTCTGCTGGTGGATGCCAATTTCCGTCGTCCGGCGCTTGCGGAGTTGTTCGGACTTTCTGTTGCCCCCGGTCTGACGGAGTTCCTGAGCGGATCGCCGGAAGAACAGGTGATTCAAAAAACGGATGAGCCTCGGCTATCCCTTCTCACAGCTGGCTCTGGTGGATCTATTGCCGAGTTGCTGTCGAAACTTCCCGAGCGTCTTAGCGCACTGTGTGGGGGATTCGACTATGTGATTTTCGACGGCGACTCCACACTGACCTCTTCCGAAGCGGTTTTGCTGGCACGACATGTTGATGGCATTGTTTTGGTTGCAGAATGCGAGCAAACAAAAAGAGAAATACTCTCCCTTTGCAAAAAGAAACTGATCCGGCTGGGCGGTCAGGTGCTTGGGGTGGTTTTGAACAAACGGCAGTTTTATATTCCGGGAGCGCTTTATGGAAAAGTTTAAAGGTTGGATGAGAGTTTTTGCAATCGCGGCACTTTTGGGTGTTGCGCTGGGTGTGACGAGTTGCGCTACGGACGGGAAACTCGAGGTCGGTCAGGAGATCGAAGTGGGGCGCACCACCTTTTCTGAAGATGTGCCAGATGCGTATATGCTGTTTCCGGAATACCGGATTTCGCCCGGCGATGTGCTGGACGTTTTGTACCAAGTAAAAAGCTGGGAACTACAACCGAAATTCAATATCGCGGTTGATAATATAATCTCTGTTCGCTTTGTTCACTATCCGGAGCTCAACGAGACTCAGTCTGTACGGCCCGATGGGAATGTTTCTTTGGCCTATCTTGGATCGGTTAATGTGGTTGGAAAGACGGTGGAGGAGTTGACCGAGAACCTCAAAGAGGCATACGCCGCACATCTTAAAGATCCGGAGCTGTACATTGTGCTCGAAGAGTTCCGGGGCGCCATTAAAGAACTCAAGGCCGATCTGAAGACTGCCCCGCGCGGACTGAGCCGCCTGGTGACGGTTCGCCCAGATGGGAAAGCCACCTTTGCGATGATCGGCGATCTGTCTGTGGCGGGAAAAACAGTTCCGGACGTTGCTAAAGTTCTGGACGAGAGGTACCAAAGTATCCTGCCCGGTCTTTCCGCCGATCTGTTCCTTGAAAAACATTCCGGTTCGCGGATTTATGTCTTTGGTGAGGTTAACCAGCCGGGCGTGTTTGAAATTCTGCGTCCCACATCCATCTTTGAAGCCGTCGCAATGGCGGGTAGCATCAAGACTTCAGCGCGCATCGACTCAGCGATCATCTTCCGTCAGAAAAAAGACAAATTGCTTGCCACTCGTGTCGACCTGAAAAAAGTGATGATCCCGCGCGTTTTGAAAGAAGGCTCGCGCGACGAAGCTTCAGGAACCGAGGAGGGTCTAGGCGAAACCGAATTGGCGTATAACGTATTGCAGGGTGAAACCTCCGGCGGGGGTCGGGATTACAGGAAGGCAGATAAAAGCATGTTCTATCTGCATCCCGACGACATCGTATACATCCCGCGTCGGCGTTTGAACTCGGCGGCTGAAATTGCGACCGAAGTGGCCGATATCTTCTTCTTCCGAGGCTGGTCCATTGGGTTCAGTGGTGATTATAGCTTTGGTGGGGACGCGACGAAATAGAGAGCGGTCGATGGATCGCGAAAAGAGGGGTTGATTATGTCAGATCTGATGGAAAAAATGTCTCAAGAAGAAGATTGGAAACGCGAACTGGGGCATGTGCTTTTCGCTCGCAAGCGTTTAATTCTCACCACCGCCGCCGTCGTTGTTGTCGGCGCGGTGCTCATCGCACTGTTTTGGCCATCCACGTATGCGGCCTCTTCCTCGTTGCTGGTACTCGGCAAGCGTGCGCAGATCAGCCCAGCGGCATTGGATACGGTCGAGTTCAGAGATCCGAAAATTTCTACGCAGGACATTGTTTCCGAGCTAGAGATCATCCGCTCTCCGGAACTGGCCCGTCGGGTGATTCGGCGGTTGCGCGAAAAGGCCGGGGTGAAGAGCGAGAAGCTGGACAAAAACATGGTGAAAGCGGCGCGTAAGTTTCTTGCCCGCCTCGATACGGAGGGAGTCGCAGACTCCAATGCGATCCGGCTACGGTTTTTCGGCGGATCACCCAAGGTTGTCGAACAGGGGCTTGAAACTCTGCTGGATGAATATGTTCAGTACCGGGCGGAAGTGTTCAACCCCGTTGGGCAAGATCAGTTTTTTAAAGACCGCATGGAGCATTACCGAAAGCAGCTAAGTGAGCTGGCGGTACGCATTGAGGGCGAGGGCGGAGAAATGAGCCCAGAATTTATTGATCAGATCATTGCCGGAAATCTGGGGCGGCTGGCACTCCTGCAACAGCAACTGGGCGAACTGGAAATGGAGCTAGCCGTGTCGACTTACGTGGACAACGAGCCGCTACTGACGCGCATAGCGATGGTGAAGGCGGCGGTGGCTCAGCTACAAAAGGAAACCAATCAAACTCAAGCGAAGCGATTGGCCGCCGACTCGGTGTTTCGTGAAGCGCAGTTGATCAGTCATTCGTTCGACACCTTTGCCAAACGAGCCGAAGAAGCCAAGATCAACGACAGCATCGCACGGAGTCGACTAGCGGGAGATGTCAGCATTTTGAATCGCGCTATCGGGACAGCGGAACTCATGTTCCCCCGTAAAGGATCAACGATTCTTTTGGGGTTGATCGTCGCGCTGATTACCGGCTTGAGTGTTGGGTTCCTCGCCGAATTTTTCGATCACACGGTTCGCCGCCCAGAGGATGTGGAGAAGAATACAGGCCTCCCCGTTCTCTGCTCGTTTCCCTCACTGGATGATAGCAAGGATGCCGCACCTCAAGAGATATAGAGCGAGCTGCCCCGGCGAACACGCCACATTGGATTCAATATGAACACGCTGGCCCACAAGCTGATGGCTTCTGCCGTTCGATATGCAATACCCGCCGTGCTTGTGCTGGCGTCTCTGATTTTGCTGACGACCTCCGTTCCGGTTCTTGCTTTATTGCCCGGCTTGGGCGTATTGGCTCTGATTTGGTTCGGCCACCGCACCATGCTTCCCTATCTTTTTTACGGGATCGTGCTGTTGATCCCGTTCGGGGCGTATCGAGGATTGGGCGGTCAGTTCAGCTTTCTTCGCTTGCATTGGATTTTTGCGATCGCCCTTGCGGCATTTGTTTCGATTCAAATCATATTTCGAAAACGAATTCCGGCCGAAGTGCGGTCGGGGAAATTTTGGGTCGCCGTACTTCTTTTTTATATCATCAACATTTTCGCAACTCTGGGGTCGAAAATCCCTGAAAACTCTGCCCAGTTTTTGCTCCTTCTTGCTGCGGGGTTCCTGTTGGTTGCTTTAGGCATGATCGTGGTGGATCAAAAGGGATTCGCGCAGACGCTTCCGCGCGTCATTGTGGGGAGTGTGTTTGTCAGTTCGCTCCTGACCGTGCTGGGGGCTGTGTTTCAGCTCAAACTATTTTTATCGCCTCTTTCTGGTCAGGCGGTTGGAGGTTCGCCAGAACCGAACAACATGTCGCTGATGATTATTTTCAGCCTTCCCCTTGTGGTCTATTTTCTGCTGACGGCTCGCCGTGCGTGGGTGCGACTCGCTCTTTTGTTGGTGATCGCCATCAATGTGGCCGCCGTCATCGCGACTTTTTCCCGGGGTGGAGCGCTCATCCTCGGGATTTCCACATTGCTGATTCTTTGGGAATTCCGCCGATTGATTGCGCCGCGCAACTTTGGATTGCTTTTGGGGTTGGGCGGTCTGACCTTGGCTATATTGCTGATTCTTACCCCCGAGGCGTATGTTGAGCGCGTTCGCAGTCTACGCGACTTTGATGATTTTTCTCTGCGCCGTCGAACCTCCTACCTGGTCGCCACTCGCGAACTCGTAGCCGATCGTCCGCTGCTCGGTAATGGCCCCGATACGTTTGCGTCCCTTTATGCCAAGACGGAAATCGGGCAGTCCTTTTGGCGGCAGCACAAAAGCCGGGGCGCAGCGCGTGATGCGCACAACGCCTACATTGAAGTGCTCGTCGGCTCTGGGGTGGTCGGGCTGGCATGTTTCCTCTTCATCCTGGCATACGCAGCGCACAGCTTTACGCGCGCTCGCAAACAGTTCCTTATCGCAGGCAAGCCGCGGCTGGCGCTGTTGAGCGTTGCCTATCGGACATCGTTCCTGACGCTTTTGATCTACCTGTTCATTTATAGCGGCGTGCTCCACAAATATCTTCTGGTTGCTCTGGCCGCTTCTCAGATCGCCTTGCGGCTGGCTCACAGATCCCCGAAACAGGAGCTGGACGATGCTTGTGGCTAGTTGTCTGGTCGCTACCGGTGTGTTCGGGATTTTCATCGTTACGATCGTTTACCCGCTCTCGCTATTGCTTCGCGCCAAAGGGGTGTTCGCTGTTTCGCCACCGGATCCAATCGAGTGGCCGAGCGTTACAATCGTTACTGCGGCACGCAATGCGGCGGCACTGCTTCCCGCCAAGTTGAACAACTTTTCTGCGCTCCATTATCCGCCGGAGCGGTTGACTCTGCTGATTGCCTCTGATGCGTCCACCGATGCAACGCGGGAAGTCGTGGAATCTGCCGCCGATCCGCGCATTCGGCTGATTGAACAGGAGGAGCGCCGGGGAAAAGCGGCGGTGTTGAACCTCGCCGTTGAGCAAACTGACACCGAGCTACTTCTTTTTAGCGATGCCGATGCGCTACTCACCCCTGATGCGGTTCGTAAACTCGCACGGCACTTTGCGAATCCGCAGGTAGGCGGAGTGTGCGGGCAACGTCTGGCCGCTCATAGTGGCGCGCCGTTGCGTGCCGCTCAGCAGACCTATATCAACCTCGACAGTCAGCTTAGACGGTGGGAATCAATGCATGGGTGCATCAGTTCCAATGACGGCAAAATTCACATGATTCGACGTTCGCTTTTTGAGCCCATTCCCCGGGATGTGAGCGACGATCTCTATACGGGGCTGTCGGTGGTTGCGCAGGGGTTTCGGTTTTTGTTCGAACCGGATGCCGTGGCAGAGGTGAACGTCCCTTCGCGCGATGCACGGCACGAAATTCAACGTCGCCGTCGGATCGTATTGCTGAGTTTGACTGGGATTTTCCGGATGCGCTGTCTGTTGAACCCGTTGCGCTTCGGGTGGTTCGCGGCGGGGTTGTGGATCAACAAAATCGGACGCCGTCTTCTTCCGTTTTTCCTGCTGGCACTTGCCGCCGGAATTTTCCGGATGCTCGCGCCACTGCCGGATGTTTTAGCGGCTCTGTTGGTTCTAGGTGTTGGGGTGCTGCTTATTTCACAACATGCACAGTATGCGCTAGCGGGCTTTGCGGGTACGGCGTGGGGCGTGATCGACTTTCTCCTCGGGCGACGCATGAACAGCTGGGAACCCAAGAAAACCTCCGGAGACACACCGTGAACAATAGCCCTGTCACCATCGCCTATCTCATGTCTCGGTTTCCGAAGCTCACCGAAACCTTTGTGCTGTATGAAATGCTCGAATTACGTCGCCTAGGGTTCAGGGTAGTTGTTTTCCCTCTGCGGCTCGAAAAAGAAAACGTGGGACATCCTGAGGTGCAGGAGATGGACGGGGATATTTTTCCGGCACCGTTATTTTCCTGGCGCACGCTGGCGATGAATCTGAAATGGTTGGCGCACCACCCAGTTCGCTATTTCCGCACGGCTCTGCGCGCGGCGGCGGGAGCATTCGGGGGACACCACAAATTTTTTACCGGCGCGATACTTTATTTCCCCAAAGCCGTCGCCTTCGCAGACACCGCACAGCATCTCGGGGTGTCGCATATCCACGCTCACTTTGCCAACCACCCCGCTATGGTGGCGTGGATGATGCATCAGCTGTGCGGCATCTCCTATAGCTTTACTGCGCATGGAACCGATCTACACATCGACCAGCGTATGCTACGCGAAAAGGCACTCGATGCAGCTCTGGCGATTACCATCTCCAACTATAATGTTCGTTTTATCGCCGAGCGTTGCGGAGAAGAAACCGCCGAAAAGTTTGAGGTGATGCGTTGCGGAACGGACCTCTCGCTTTTCAGGCCGCGCGCGAATCCAAGGGTCTCAGGCTTTCCGTTTGAAATTCTCTGTGTGGCATCGTATCGGCCTTGTAAAGGCCACGGGGTATTGATCGATGCCTGTGCGTGGTTACGGGAGCGGGGCGTGGACTTTCGCTGCCGGCTGGTCGGCTACGGCCGACTTGAAAAAGAAATCACACAGAAGATTAAAGCGCGGAATTTGGAGAAGCAGATCATCATTGCCGGACCCAAAACGCGACGGGAGGTTGTGCGCATGCTGGGCGAAGCCGATGCGCTTGTGCTGACCAGTATTCAGACCCCCAGAGGCAGTCGGGAGGGAATTCCCGTTGCGCTGATGGAGGCGATGGCCTGTGGCCTGCCCGTGGTGGCTTCTCGAATTTCCGGCATTCCTGAGCTCGTGGAAGAGGGCGTTTCCGGGTTGCTCTTTACGCCGGGCAATGCCGAAGAGGCGGCGGCGGCTCTTGAACGGCTGGCGCAGGATCTGGAATTGCGCACTCGCATAGGCCGCGCGGCTCGCGAGCGTGTTGAACAATCCTACGACCTCGTCAAAAACGCCTACACCCTCGCCGAACGAATTCAGGCTGAACTCCGTACGCGCACTTGATTTTCCAATCTTTGGAAAAACCTCTTCGAAAAGTTCCAGGCCTTGGAAAGATTTCTTCCAAGGTTTGGAAAAGAGATCGGGAGGCGGCGGGGGTTGCCGGCTCCTTTTTTGAACACGGTGTTACGGACGAATGGTTAGCCAGAACCGTTTTAAAATATTTTTTTCTCTCCAAATCGAGAGGTTTCGCGGGATTCGTGATTTGTTATCCAGCAACGTTTCGAGGATTTTTGTTGGCATCCCGAGGCGGATACCTTTTTTCACCCGTTCCGGTTGGTATCCATATGCCAACATGTTGTCGAAACAGATGCTTTCAATGGTGCGGACTTCTTTTTCGCTGAGATCGGTTCGCCACTTGTTAATGCTTCGGGGCGAGGCGGGATGAGTTTCCAGCATTTGTGCGGCAGTTTCTGGATTCCAGAGTCCTGTGAATTTTAGAATGCGTTCAAGGTGCGTTGTTGGATCCTCAACAAAGTCCTCGTACCGCAGGGTCAAAAGCTGCTCTTCGGGAAGCGTGCAGTTTTGGATCGCTTCGGCGTGCAGGTTCCAGTACATGCCGGAATATTTTAAGCGGCGATGGGAAAAGAACCTTTTTTGTGATGCGTAGACGGCTCGCGGGTCGCGCACTAAAACCACGAACTTTGCCTCCGGCCAATGCGTAAGGATGTCGTTCACCATCTCCATGCGAAGCATTTTGTTGCCCCATCCGCGGGCCGATCCGGGCAGTTGGTAAACCTGTTCAATCAACTCTGTGAAGGAGGGGTGTTGAGCGTGTTGATCAAAGAGGGTTTTTTTGGATGCCGAGATGCCGGAGCCGATCCACTGGTTCAGCGGTTCGAGCTGGTCGCATCGCATCAAGTCGTCCAGCAGGCGGTCGAAGTGGCTGCGGGAGGTCAGATTCTTATAGCGGCGATAGCATTGCCATCCCTCAGTAAACAAGCGCCCCTCGTACGAAAGCCGAATGTGCGGATGCGAGGTTAGCAGTGTGTATAAATAGCTTGTTCCGCTGCGCGAAACACCCACGATAAAGAAAGGACTCATGCCGTAAATATATATGGATCTATTGCGGGAAAGCAATTCGCAAGCCACCTGCAAAACCAAAGGGGTTGCAGGTGTTCCTCGCCTTATCGGATGGTTGCTTCCCCCGTATAAACGACTCGGAAGCGATCGGATGGAATGTTGCGAACGGTGCTGTAAAAATCAGGAACGATCTCATCCCATGCCGCACGGTTTTCTTCCAGTGTGCTTCCAAGCTGTTGCACGGCCACTTTAAAGTCGCCGCCGTTATTCCCAAGAAACATGCCATATTTTTGAAGAGCCCGTGCGACCACTTTGCCCTCACGGGTCAACCCCCATTGGTCAAAGTCCGCTTCGGTTATGGAGGGGTCGAGTTGAAAGCGCATGCCTTCGACGGGGTATTGCGCACCGAAGTTTTTTCCATCACTTCGAGTGGCGGGCGGATACATCATGATGTTGTTGTCATCATCCGATCTGCGGTTCAGTTCAAAACTGAAGTGCAGGGCGTGTCGGATTTCGCCCTCAATCAGCTCTTCGGGACGGATCAGCCCTGCGATTAGAGGGAAGCCAGAGCCTTTTCCCCCTTGCGCCCACCATCGGTCGTCGGCGTCTAGATTTGTGGGGTCATCGCCATAGCCGCTTCCGGTCAGGTCCCAAACATTAAAGGTGGTGCATAGAGGCGGCTCGGTTTGATGGCCGTCATATCCGTCTCCCCATGCCCGGAATACAGACATTTCGTACGCGACGTTCAGGAAGGGATCGATAATACACATTTGACCGTCTTCGGCTGATTGAGAGTACATTCCGGCGGCGAGTGGGATGGGCACATCGGCCCACTTATCGTTTTCCTGATCCCACTTGTAATAAATACTCCCGGTACTTTTCATGTGTACCAATTGAAGATCCATGGGTCGGTCTGGATTCGGCGTGGTTCCGGCGGGCAGCGCATTTTCTGTATTGACGATCCAGATCGGAGTCAGAAAAGAGCCCACCAGACGAAGATTTGAAATACGGCTGGTGACGAGGCTCATAATCTGGGCGGAGTCTGGGTGGGTCGCGGTATTGTCCGGGATCGGGGTGTTCCATGGCGAGTCGGCAGAGAAGGGTCGCCAGGTTCCGGGGAGGCTGTTGCCGAGAACCATCTCTTCGGAATAGTCGCCGGGATAATACTTAAGGTCCGGATTTGACGGCGGTGGATTTGTGGCGGGCGGTGGCGTGATCGGTGGGGTATACGACCCAGAGTGCGTCCAGCAGGTGCGGGCGATATTTTTCCCCGGCTCGGAGATCTCCGGTGCCGGGAATTCGCTTTCGTAGAAGCAGTTCATAATGAAGGGTTGCCATGAGTCGTCGCCGGCTGCAGGGTAATCCGCAATGTCGTGGAGCCAGTTCCATGCGCGCAATAGAGCCCGGTCTTCCCAGTTCCAGACATCGTATCCCGCCCGGTGCAGAATAACCGCTTGCAACAGAGCCCCCTGCAACGCTTCATAAACGTTGCCTGCCTTCGGCGGCGGCCAGGTAAACCCGCCAGATGTCCGCTGATCATCGGGGAGCACGCCGTCCACGCTGTGCCCCTGAATGGTTGCTCCGGCAGGGTTGATGCCGACCGGACGGTCGGGATCAGATTGCCACCAGCGGTCACCGAAGTAAAATCCGGCATAGCTGTCGCGGTCGCCGAGCCATCCCTTGAAGACCTGGGCGACGCGGTCGAGTTCATCCTGATCCTCCAGATAGGCGGCGACAGCGGCGCGACTCCCGCCCGCGTGCGTACCCCAGTTGTTCGCGCGAACTTCATGGCATTTAGTTAGACTGCGTCCGTCTGCCATCGGTTTGAGTCGCAGTTCGCGGAGCCAGCTGCAGAAAAGAGCATCTTCTTCCGGGGGCAGGCCGATGAGATCGGCGGCGATGATAAAGGCTCCGAGGTTGCGGCCGAGCGCGAGAGACGTTCCGCCTACTTCTGTACCGATGGCTTGCATGCAGGCTTCGATCACTTCGGCGCGGTACGATTCAATGCCGGTTCGTGCGTAGACCAGTGCTTTGGACAGGGTGTAGATATTGGCCTTGTCTTCTCGGTCGGAAATATTGGGCACCCCCCAGTAAAAGTCTGCGTCTTCCTTCAGCTTAATCCACGGTTCGCCGCTCATCGGCAACGTGGCTAGCTCTTCGGCAGATATCCAGATTCCGGCTCCTGACGGTGGAGGGGGTGGCGGTTCTTCGATCGGGAGAACTTCAAAGTCGGCGGAGACAAATGTGATGGCATACGTTGGATTGGCTGCATCGGTCAGAGAACCTTGGCGGATGGCATAGAGTCCGGCGGTTTCGCCGGGGTCGCGAGACAGTTCGCCGCTCAGGGGGATGCCCGCAAGAAGAGCTCCACCTGTGAGGGTCATTGTGAGTTGAGGATCTGGCTCGTCCTGCATTTTACTCTGACCGGCATCGGCAGTGATGGTGATGGGGCGGCGGTTCACGGCTACGGTCAGGGTTTGCGGGTCGGTTACGCCGGCGAGGGTTGCGGTTAGCGTATGGGCAGCAACGGTTGATAGCGCGATAGATATCGTGGCTTCACCGTTTTCGAAAACGACGGCATGGTCAAAAACGGTGCCTTCGAGACTGCTGGTTACCGTGGCGGCCAGAGTTCCGTTGAGCGGACTGCCGTCTGTAGCTTGGGCGTCTGCGATTTGAAGGACAAGCGTATCGCCGACAACCGGATCGCTCGCGGTGATGAGGCTAAACCCTGAAGGGTCGACAGGGGGAATGATCTCAAAGTTTGCGGATATAAATGTGATGCTATATTTTGGGTTGTTGGCGTCCGTTAACGACCCCTGTCGGATGGCGTAGAGTCCGGCGGTTTCGCCAGGATCGCGAGCTGGTTGGCCGTTGAGCGGACTACCCGCAAGAAGAGCTCCACCTGTGAGGGTCATTGTGAGTTGAGGATCTGGCTCGTCCTGATTTTTGCTCTGACCGGAATCGGCGGTGAGTGTAATCGGTCGGCGATTCACGGTGAGCGTGAGGCTTTCTGCATCGGCGATCCCGTCGAGGGCGGCTACCAGAGTATGGCCACCCACCGTCGTCAGTGTAATGGAGAGGGCGGCACTTCCGCCTGTGAAAGCCATTGTGTCATCGAAAATAAGGCCGTCCAAGTTGCTGGCGATGGCGATGGTGATGGATCCGTTAAGCGGATTGCCCTCGGCATCCTGAGCGTTGGCGATTTGAAGCGAAACGATATCCCCCGCTACCGGACTACCCGTTGCGGTTATGTTGAAGCCGGAGAGATCGGTGGCGGTCTCTGCGTTGATGGCAATTTGCTGGGCGGCCCAGACGCGGTCTGATAGAGAGGGGGATGCCGTTTTGCTACCGGTTGAGCCTGCGTCGGCCTGTTCGAAGGTTGCCAGCATATTTGAGGGAAGGTCGTCGGTCGCATTGGGTTCGTCGTACTGCTCGACTGTGGAAGAATCCGGTGCATAGGTGGCGTCGCGACGGTTGGTGTAGAAGGCCAGAACCAGCGCATCGTCTTTTTCGGTTTTCACTGAGGGCGCGATTACATCCCCTTTGCGCCCGGTTTTACCCCCGGATGCCGCGACGGGGTTTTCGACATCGGCTCCGCTGATACGGGAGATGCTCGCGGCCCAGCGGGTGATTTCGTCCAGAGGAAACAGGCAGGTGGAGGGTTCGGATCCGTCTGCGATGCGGTAATAGGTCGCCATTCCAATATAGCGGGAGCGGTTGTTGCGGCGGATGGGAGTCCAGCCGGGTGGGGTTGTGACCACGATCTGGTTACCTTTATTGAGCATGAGTGCCGCGACGAGCAGGTCACCCGCTTGTGTATCGACGGGCTTGCGGATCGTTATCGTGGAGCTGTCGCCGATGGTGGTGGAGGCGTTTTCGAAAACGGGGGCGGCCTGAACGTGTAGACTGACGAGCAGCCCGAGGAGTGTGAGATTGCGAAGATGTTTTTTCATGATGATTTCCTTATTTTTTCGCCAGCGCAACTGCGCACCATCCCTGATTATCCGACGTCAGCTCCGTCTGCCGACCCGCCTCATATCCGTCGCCGAGCTCGACGAGCTTCACGGCTCCGGCATTTCCCTGCTGGATTAAAACAAAATCGCCAGCAAAATCCCGAACGGACCAACCGGGGGTCAGTGTAAAGGAGTGGTAAGGTCGGAACAAGGGAACCTTTGGGTTGGCGGCCCAGATGG
This sequence comes from Pontiellaceae bacterium, assembly GCA_029939835.1. Classification (GTDB taxonomy): domain Bacteria; phylum Verrucomicrobiota; class Kiritimatiellia; order Kiritimatiellales; family Tichowtungiaceae; genus Tichowtungia. The sequence continues at coordinate 7,699 of JAOZSE010000019.1, read as the reverse complement.
CGACATCACCAGTCTTGGTGTGTTCGAGAATAATCCGGTTGGCATCTATGCCGCGCACCGCCCAGCCCTTCGATTTCTCCCAAAGGAGCTTTTCAGAGACGATACGACCTTCGTCGTTAAACTGGATTTCGCCCAGCTTTCCGCGCGACCCGCGCTGAATCAGGATGCGGTTGCCTTCGAGCGCCACGGGGGTATATCTGCGAATGCGGCGGTTGATGGGGAGCCATTCGACGGGAGCTCCGTTTTCATCGAGGGTGCAAACGGCCAGCTCAGAGCCGGCTTTATAAAAAAAAAGGATGCGGTTTCCATCCATGGCAACGGCTTTCCACTCGCCCGCATTTTCCGGAACATCTGTCCATTGCGCGGCGGCGGCATTTTGGGTAAACGCCTGTAGGCCCAGGGCAGAGAGTCCGTCAGGATGCTGCATCAAAACGGCACCGCCTTCTTCCATCCAAGACGACCGCTTGTTAGGCGTGGCAGCCTCGACCGCCAGTACTGCGAAGAGCGAGAAAAGGACTCCAGCGAGCAGAGCTCGGTGTTGGATTCCTCGTGGTTGATTCCGTTGTTTTTTGATAGACCGCTTCATTTTTATTCCCCCGTTGAGTATGAACGGGCCTTTTAAAGCAGAATGCGTGCCGCTTTCTTGAGGCAGAGGACGAGAGAGGGGAGATGCGAGGCAAAAACGGGCGGTTATACCCAATTAACTTAAACAATATTTAAACACTCGCTGCGCTTAAGGCACCAAGACCACAAAGCTTTGAGTTCTTAGTGCCTTTGTGTTTACAGCCATGAATATGAATCAAATTAATTTGGTATTATAGAGGGGAAAACAAAAGGAGGACACAAAAGGGCGGAGGAGTGCGGTTGTTTAAAATTCTCAACATTGAGAACGGCAAAAACGAGTCGATTGGACCCCCTGCCATAGAAAATGAAGAATTGTGCCACGGATGAGTGGCATGAAGCAAAGCCCGTTCCAGCCCCTTGGAAACAAGGGGTTTTCGGCTACGAACGGGTGGTTTTCCGCAGGATGGTGCGCAAGATCGATAGCGGTGAAAGACCTTTTAGCAGGGAGAGGTTGTATTCTGCGATGGTGACGAGCACGAGACCTAGGCCGAACAACAGAGCGGATTGTATCATCGCGCCGATAAACCCGGCCCCAACCTTTGGCTCCAGCCAGAGGCGGCTTGCCCAGATCGATGCGCAGAGCAATGGAAATGCGGCCAAGACGGGCCAAATTTTCGAGAGCGGGAAGCGGATGCCCTGGCGTTGGCGCAACAGGCCGGCCATGAGGAAGAACAGGACGGCATAGCTGGCACTGTTGGCTCCAGCGACCCCAATGATGCCGAATCCCGCCGTGAGCGCGAGGAGTGATAGTCCGATGTTGATCAGTACGCCGATTCCCGCCAGGAGTGCCGCCGCTTTTTGCTGGCGGTGTGCGACGATGATGCCCCGCATCGGATAAAAGACCGCTAGAAAATAGAACCCGAGAAGAACCGTCTGCAACGGAACGATGCCTGGAGTGTATCGCGGCAGCAACCACTCAATGATGGGCGGAAGCAGGAAGTAGAGCGGTGCGATGATCAGCGGGAGGTAACAGGCGTTGATGACTAACGGGCGGTAGAGATAGCGATCGAGCATGGTTTCGCTCTGTAGGGTGTCGAGCTCTTGCATCATTCGAGGCTCAACCACCTCGCGAGCCGCGCCGGGAAAGTTGAGCATCCCGCGCAGTGCCAGCGTGGCCAGCGCATAGTAACCGACCTCTTCGGTTGTGAGCCAGCCCGCTACGAGCAGGCGACCAGAGGTGATCATGAGCGTCATCAGAAAGGTGAAAGCGGTCAGCGGCCAGCCCTCTCGTACCATTTCGAAATAGGCCGCCCGGGAAAAGCCACCGAATGGGTTGAATGAGCAACAACGGTTCAAATAAATCAGGCCGAAAATTAGGGAGAGGGGCAGGGCGATGAAGAGGCCGTAGAGCCCTAGATGCATCATTAGAAAGACGCTTAAAACGAGTTGCACGGTATTGCGTAGATACATGCCGTGCGACAGGGCGCGAAACAGCTGATGTCCTTTCATGAGCGTTGCGTAAAATTCGTACACACAGGTCAGTACGGTTAAAACCGCCATCACGGCCAGTCCGGCTCGTACATCCGTGTCGAATCGGTTCATAGAGGCCAAAATTAGCAGGGCGATAGCTACGCCGATGTTGGGGGTCAGCGAGCCCCAGAAAACGGAGATTTCGATTCGGCGTATCGCGTCATCATCGTCCTGCGCTTCGAGGCGGGGAACGGCGAAGCGCATATAGTCGCGACAGCCCAGATGCAGATAACGCGAATAGGTCGGGATGATACTCAGTAGGCTCCAGAGGCCAAACCCATGTGGGTTCAGCAGTTTGGGCCGGATGAGAGTGTTGAGGACACCGACGATGTTGCGGAATAAAACACTTGGGGTGTAATGCGCCAGATTGGTTGCGATGGAATCGTGCTTGCGCGGCGTTCGTGCGTCGAGGGTCTGATTCAGTTCAGCGGGCATGGGGCGAATCATGCCTCAGGAGTGAGCGAACCGTCAATTAAGCCTCCGCTTTAAATTTTGTCTGCTCCCGCAATCCGCGCGGTGTAATGGCGACGACCATCAGGCTTGCGCCTCCGAACGTTTTGCTTAAAAGCCAGGGGCTAATTTTTGCCAGAAGGTAACGGAGGGGGAACAGGAATTTTTGTAGCGGGGTTTTATGGCCGGAGGGTGCCAGAAAACTGAAGGTGTATTCGTAATCGACCACCCGGAGCCCAGAAAGAGCTAGTAGGTTCAGAGCTGAAACCGCATCCAGAAAAAGTAAGTGCCCCGGATTTTGCAATTTAGATCGAAATAAGTTTCGCATCGCATAATTGAGTGAGTGATCAAGAGGGATATGAAGGCCGACAACGTTACAGTGCTCCGCGATGCATTTTAAAAACTCAATGGTGTCGGGAACATGTTCGAAAACATCAAAGAGCGTTACAACATCAACCTGCTCGTTTGTTTCGCAGAAATCTCCATGAATATATTCGACCCCTTCCTTTTTAATGTTCAAAACATGAGGAGAGACATCGTATCCCTTAAAGCTCGTAGAATCGAACCCGCTCTTTTTCAGGGAGTCTGCGAGCCCTTTGATAATGTCCCCTGACCCGCACCCGATATCAACAAACGATCGAGCGGACAGACCCTCGCTTTTTATAACCCGCAAAAACAGCTTTAGGAAGTTCTTCACTTTGAAGGCGGCGTCCGTGCTGTGCCTTTGAGCATCTGAAAAATATGTTCCTTTCGCATAGGAGGGATCAACAACAGACCCCGGCTGCGCTTTCATTCTATCTTCCTGTTCCATAGAGGATCCTTGTTTTTTGTACGGTGTCGCCTCGCATTGAAAACCTGAAAAGAAGACCTTAGCGGGCTTGGTTATTAAAGGCAAGTCGGAGGGTTTCAATGACTTACAAACAAAAAGAGCATCCTTAGTTGACGAATTATGAGTAGTAAACTAGGTTTACCGAGGTCGAGGTGTCATCTCTTGGGAATGTATGGTGAAAGAAGATACGTCAAATTTAACGACCACAACTCAGCTTTCGGCTTTGATGAACTGGGCGGTGAATGTTGTGATCGCAGGTCTGTTGTCCATTCCTGCGCTGTTTATCATTGGTATTCTCTACGTCATTCGCTCCCTGAGGGAAAAACCTCCACGCGCACCGTTTTTCTATTCCGGGGTTCGGCTGGGAAAGAATTTTGAGCCGTTTACCATGTATAAAATCCGAACACTCAAGGTGGATTCGGAGTTTGAAAACCAGGGAGTGATTCTTCCGCCGGATTCCGCTCGTGAACTACCGCTCGGAAGATTTCTGCGCGACAGCCGGCTCGATGAACTGCCACAGCTCTGGAACGTTATTCGCGGCGACATGAATCTGGTCGGCCCTCGCCCTTTACGGCCGTCTGTCTATGAGCAGCTTCGGCAGGAGCTTTCCAATTGCGACACCCGCTTCCGGGTCAAACCCGGGCTGACGGGCTATGCGCAGTTTTTAACCCCGTCGCACACCCCCAAACGAATCCGGTTCGCCATCGACAACTACTATATCAATCAAGGCCCCCGGCAAGGGAGAGATTTGTTCTTGATCGGCTGGACGATTCGGGAAGTTCTTCGGAAATCAATTAAGAGCCTTGCTCGTCGCGCCGTCACCCGATGGAAGATTTTCAGAAATCGCAACCACGGAATCGAACAGCGACAGATGACCCGCCATCGCTCCAAACGAATTTGGATTCAGCAAACGAACGTGGACTTTTCAGATCGCGAACAGCCGCTGATAAAAATTTATGACATCAACCCGCGGGCGGTCAGCTTTGTTTCATCCCGGGAGTTGCAGCCTAAAGAGATGCTTTATTTTTATCTGGTCGGCTGCAAAGAGTGCGAAACTGAGACCCATAAAAAAGCCCGGTGCGGAGGGTATGTATATAAAAGCTATCCCGCGAAGTGTGGCACACGATACGTGGTTTTCTATGAACCCGTCTCTCCGAGACATCGCTATCTGGTGGATCACTATGTGCTCCACGAAACCGTGGCCTAAGAAGGAATTATGTTATGTCATCCAGCACTTTTCGGGACCAAGCCGACGCATGGGTGATCCGTGCGCTTCAGTTGGCGGCCCGCGGTGCACGCGGAATACTCATCAATAACCACAAGCAGAATGCGCAGCAAATTCGAACGCAAGTAGAGGCGCTGGCTCCGTTCTTTACTTTTATCGGGTACGACGACCTCAAGGTGCGGCTGAATTCTACACCCGGCAAAAAACCCTTTTGTCTTATGACCTTTGATGATGGAAAAGCCATCAATGCGACAGAGACCGCGTCGGAGCTTTTGCGACTGGGCGTGCCCGCCGTTTTATATATTGTGACCGGTGCGATGGGTTCGGAAAAGGCTTTTTGGTTCGACCGGCTTACCGCCCTGCGCACCGCTGTTGGAACGGGTGCTCTTCCCGGATATTCTGAACTGGAGGCGATTCCCTGGCGCGTGCGTGAACAAACAATCAATGAGTTGTGTAATCGTTTTGGTGTGGAGGCCGACCTTTTGGATCCAACGGTTCGAGTGATGTCGTGGGATGAGGCGACTCGTCTGCAACGCGACGGCTTTGAGATTGGATCCCACACGGTCAATCACGCCCTTTTGACGGGCGAGACCCCCGAAGAGGCGCGGCGGCAGATCGAAGACTCCATGAAGCACATCGTTCAGCACGGCCTGCGGGCATGCCGCACATTTGCATTTCCAAAAGGCAGATCCTCCCATTCGCTCGTGGAAATTGCCTTGAGTGCGGGTTTGGAATCGACCGTAAGCACGGCGCCGACATGGGTGAGAAAGAGGGATGCTCTTGCTAGCCTTCCGCGCTTATATTTCAAAGAAAAGGCGACCGACCTTCATATACACACAAAAACACTGGCCGCGCGTGCCGGATGCTTACTCCCCAATCCGAATCGGGAGGGGCGGCGATATTTATTCGGAACCTGAAATCAGGCCGTGTCGCGAGCTTCAATGCAATCTCGCAGATCCCGAATGGAACAGCTTACGAGATAAAGCGTCCAGAAGACGATGCCGAAAAGCTTGAAGGAGCCTTCAATAAAACTACTGTGATCGTGACCGAGGAGTTCAACATCCAGAACGGCTGAAACGCCCAAAGAAAACAAGGCTCACGAAGCGTTTGTAGCGGATCGCGCGTCATGTGAGCGAGTGGAATGTTTTTATCGGTTTAGAAGAGTCTTGCGTGCCTTTGGGGAAATCCTGCTTGTGATTTTTCGGACAATATCAGCCAGAACCGGGATGGGATCATCCAGTTGAATATCGGAAGACCATTTGTGACCGCGCAGAGAGGCTAGCCATTCGCGTACCGTTAGGTCGCCGAGCCTCCAGTGTACATAGGCGGAGACCAGATCCCGCTTCCAGCAGATCCACTTACTGCCGGGGCGGGTGACCGTCCGGGTTTCCGGTAGCGGTAGCCCTGCGGCGGCGCAATAGTATGTATACATCATTTCAACCCCGCAGGCTTCGCACAGCGGAAAATTCAGAGCGACACGTCCGGCATTCATTTCGATGAGGTACATCTTGCTATCCACCTCATTTTTTTTAAATTCCAGCTGGCCGACCCCGATGTAGTTCAGTTTTTGCAGGAGTTCGAGGCCAATATTCATCACGTCGTCCTCTTGCATTTCAACCGACAGCGATCCCGTGCCGACATCCGGCGGCCATTGGCGGATTTTTCGAAGCGCAATGCCGGCCAGCAGAGAGCTTTGATTGTTCAGACAGATAGAGAGTTCGCGCGTGTTGATGTCCGGGCCGGGCACCCACGCCTGAAGAATCAACTCATCCACAACCGCTAAAAGAGGCGTGCCCGATTCGATCAGGGTTTCGGCATCGTCCACCTTTAGAACCTTGAACCCACCCGTGGCATCCATCCATTCCGATGTCCTACGCGGCGGCTTGAGAATTAATGGAAAACTCATTTCACAGGCGGCCTGTTTGAGGTCTTCGGCATGGGTTACAAAGCGCGTCTCTGACAACGGGAGATGGTGTTCCATGGCATAGCGGTAAAAGCGGGCTTTGTCGGCTAGCAGTTGAAGTGTATCAGACGATGGAAGCAAAAAGTCGGCACAGTCACGGATCGCATCGCAGTGATCGTCCAGCCACCAGACAAACTCATCGGTACAGGCGAGGACAACCGGTCGTGCACCATATTTTTCCTGAAGCCCCAGAAGTAGCGGGCGGGGGTTGTTTATGATCTCGGCGGTCGGAACCGTTTGCAGGGCAGATCGAGTTCGACAGTAGGGGGAGCGGCGGTCGGCGGCGATACCGATGACGGGAACGCCCTTGCGCCAGAGGATGCGGGACGTTTGTAGCCCCGTCAAACAGTCGGTGCCGAGCAACACAATCGGAGGATTCATCTTCATGGCATCAGTAGTTTTTTATCGATGATGTCCCAGCGGGCGATTTCTTCCAGCTCCGGCTGGCACGTCAGAAAGACCTGAACCACCTCGGGATCAAAATGAGATCCACAGCAGCGAATCACCTCATCGACCGCCTCCGTCGCCGGAATCGGATCTTTATAGACTCGGACGGACCGCATGGCATCGTAGGCATCGACGACAGAAAAAATTCGTGCGCCGAGGCAAATCTCTTTTCCCTTGAGGCCGCGCGGATATCCGGAGCCGTCAAACTTTTCGTGATGCGACAGAATCAGTTCGGCGGCGGCGGCGAGGCGTTCGCTTGATTGGACAATGTCATATCCGGCCTGCGCATGGGTTTTCATAATTTTCCACTCGTTCGCAGTCAGCTTGCCGGGTTTGAGCAGAATGGCGTCTGGCGTGGCGATCTTTCCGATGTCGTGGAGAAGAGTTCCGCGCGCGAGATCATCGAGGTCGGAAGACGACAGATTGAGAGCCCGGCCAAGAATCAGGGAGAGGTCGCGAACCCGAACACTGTGCTGACCCGTCGCTTTTTCGCGTGCATCGAGCATCGCAACCATGGCCTCGAGCGTAAAATCATATGCATCCACAAGCTCTGCGCTCTTCTCTTCAACCATCTCTTCAAGATGGAGCCGATAACGCTCGTTTTCAGCCGTGAGCCGCCGGTTCTCATCGCGAACTTTTTTGATTTCGACGGCTCGCCTCACGGTTTGAAGAATCTGGTCGGTCGAGAACG
>JAOZSE010000085.1 GCA_029939835.1 Pontiellaceae bacterium | reverse complement strand
CGTCGCGTTCCGAACGGAAAGAAAAAAACGCGACGAGGGCGTCGCGTCTACAGTTTTCTAAATGGAAACTTGTGCCGTATAAAGAGGTCTCCATTCCCGAAGGAACGGTGGTGGTCAGTCCCGATGCCGACCGGCTGCGCGAATATCTGCCTCAATTAAAAGAAGCCCGTTTTCCGCACGCCCAAGAGGTGGCGGAGATGGCTTTAAAGCAGGCCGAACCCGAACCGCTGGAGCCGCTCTATATGCACCCGCCGGTTTTCGTTCAGCCCAAATATCTTGAAAATTGAGGGGTTTTTTCCCACAATATCCGGCTATGAAAAACCCTCTCAGAGCGGGGCTTCTGTTGATGATTTCAGCGGGTTTTTGTCTGCCTGCTTCGGCGCTGATTTTTTATTCAACAGGCGATGCTTCACACAACACCAATGCCCCCGCTGGGGCTTTAGAAAACAGCGGCTGGCAGTGGCAGGGGGAATGGAGCGGTAATCAACCGTATTGGGAATATCTTGGAACACCGATTGCTCGGCATTATTTCATTACAGCAAAACACACGGGGGGAACCGCCAGCTGGGACTTTCGCTATAACGGGGTCACCTACACACCCCTTGCGCAGTATGAGGATGCTTCGTCTGATTTGGAAATCTGGAAGGTGAAGGAGCCGTTTGAGTCCTACGCACCGCTCTATACCGACAGCGATGAGAGTGGAAAAGGATGTGTAATTTTCGGTCGGGGTAACATCCGGGGTGCCGTCCTGGAAACCAGCCGAACCAACGGCTGGAAATGGGGAGCACGGGATAATGTCATGCGGTGGGGGACAAATTTAATTACAGGCGCCTCAACCTATCTTGCGGCAGATTTTAACGGCGGAGGCAGCAACGAATGCGTGGTGGCAGATAAAGATTCCGGAGGAGCTCATTTTATTAAAGACGATGCAGGAGTGTGGAGATTGGCAGGAATCAGTTATGGCCTTTCTCCTTCAACTTTCAGTACGAACAGTTCCGGTTCGAATTCGTTTAATGCGGCCTGTTTCGAGTATCGCGGACTTTACTATTATGACGGATCATGGAAATACGGCAGTGGCGGGCAGCCGCTGGAGCAAACGATGTATACCACGCGGATATCGACTCGTTATGCATGGATCACGACTGTGATTGGTGATGAGCTCGATCAGGATGTTGATCTTCTCCCGGACTGGTGGGAAAGCGAACATGGCGCTAGTGCTACAGGAATGGTTGCCTCCGCTGACACGGACAGCGATGGATTTACCAATTTGCAGGAGTGGATCGCGGATACCGACCCGACGGATACGAATTCCTTTTTTGAAATAGACCACGCCGTCATGCTGACAAACCAGACGCTTTATTTTATTGGCAGTACGGCGCGGCAGTATCAGGTTTTCTACACCACCAACGATCTGGCTGATGCGGGGCTGACCTGGAATCCGGCGCATCCCGACCCCGTCTGGGGCACGGGAAGCAACTCGGAGATCACCGGAACCAACACCGAAAACACCGTCTTTTACCGCCTTCGGGTGACGCTTCCTTAAATGAACGTAGACGAGGCTTCCAGCCTCGTTCGGCGAGACCATGTGCAATGGCAATACAAACGAGTCTGGAAGCCTCGCCTACGGTGTTGCGGCAAAAAAGAAAGATTGAACCCGTTCCTGCCTTTGGGTAGCGTCCGCCCAATGGAAAGTAGGACAGGCTTCCAGCCTGTCTGGACAGGCAAGATGCCTGTCCTACGTTGAATTATGAAACGCGACATCACCGTTGATTTAGGCGACCGCTCGTATCCCATTCACATCGGCTCCGGCATCCTTGATGACCTCGGCGCGCAGTGCACGGCACAGGGCCTTGCAGGTCACTGTCTCGTTGCGTCCGACGAAAACGTTGCGCCGCTCTATGCCGACCGTGTTTTGCAAGCCCTGGAAAACGCCGGTTTTACCCCCGCACTCGAAGTGCTCCCGGCGGGCGAAACGACGAAAAGTCAGGCACAACTGCTGAATCTTTACAGCAAAGCCGCCGCGCACGGTCTCGACCGAAAATGTTTCATGGTTGCGCTCGGCGGCGGTGTCATCGGTGATCTGACCGGCTTCGCCGCCGCCAGCTGGCTGCGCGGCATTCCGTTCGTGCAGGTGCCGACCTCGTTGCTGGCGATGGTCGACAGCTCCGTCGGCGGTAAAACCGGCATCAATATTCCCGAAGGCAAAAACCTCGTCGGTGCGTTTCATCAGCCCGAACTGGTGCTGGCGGATACCGCGGTGCTTTCCACGCTGCCAATGCGCGAATACTGCGCGGGACTTGCCGAAGTGGTCAAACACGGCGTTATCTGGGATGCGGAACTTTTTGCACAGCTCGAAGCGGCGGACTTGGCGGAGATTGATCCCGACGCGCTGAGCCCGGTTATTGCACGCAACTGTGAGATCAAAGCGGAGGTGGTGCAGGCCGATGAGCGGGAAGGAGGGCTTCGCGGTATTCTGAATTTTGGGCATACGCTGGCTCATGCTATTGAAAACGTGGCGGGCTACGGTCGGTACCTCCATGGCGAAGCGGTTGCTATCGGCATGGTCTATGCCGCGCGCCTCTCCACAAAACTCAAAGGACTTTCCGTGGATGAATCGGCACGGATCGAAAAAATGCTCGCTTCGCTTGAGCTGCCGGTCGGCGCGCCGGGGCTGGCGTGGAAAGAACTCCGCGCGGCTATGGCGGTTGATAAAAAAACGGTCGGCGGCCTGCCGAAGTTCGTGCTGGCCGACCGGATCGGCCATGTCGAATTCGGCTGCGAAGTACCCGAAGAGCTGATGGAGGAGGTCTGGCATGGCATCGGTCAATGAACAGATTGTGCGCGAGTATTTTGAAACACTCGGCTTTTTCGTTATCCAGCCCAACAAGCATCAGGTAGCCGCGCGCCACAAGCTCGACGCGGAGGAGATCGATCTGCTGATTGCGCGGCCCGGCCCGGCGGGCGTATTCAATACACCTAAAAAGGTGGTGTGGGGCGCGCCGGATCTGGCCAAGGTGCAGCGTGCCATTGTAAGCATTCGCGGCTGGCATACAGACCGTTTCAGTCCGGCGGTGCTCAAAAAGAATCCTGAAATTTTCCGCTTTACCGAACTGCCGGTGATTAAGGAGGCGCGCAAGCTCCTCGGCCCCGGAACCGTCACGAAAATTCTCTGCCTTTCCGATCTGACGGCGACTGCCGCGCCGCAGGAAGAGGCGCTCGACCTCATGCGGCAGGGCGGCATTGACGGCATGCTCTCTTTCCGGACAATGCTTTTGGAACTGGTCGAAAAAGTGGACGTTTCCAAAAATTATGAAAAGTCCGATCTCCTGCAGACCCTGCGCATTCTGAAAACCTACGGCCTGCTCAAAGATGCCCAGCTTGAGCTTTTTGCAGGGAAAAGAAAAAAGAGTAAACGCCAAGACGTAAAACCATGACGGATCGCGAAGCGTATATTGCCCTGAACATGATCGAAGGGCTCGGGCCAATCAAAGTCCGGGCCCTCATTGACGCTTTGGGTTCGCCGCAGGCGGTTTTTGATCCCGGGCAGTCCGACCTGCGGCAGGCAAAGGGCGTTGGCCATAAACTTTCCGAAGCCATCCTGACGCAGCGCGCGCAGATTGATCCGCAGGCGGAACTCGAAAAGGCCGAAGAGCTCGGTGTGCACATTATTACACCGCTTGACACGGAATATCCTGATGCGCTCAAGACGATTCACGATCCGCCGCTGGCGCTTTATGTGCGCGGGGCTTTTGAGCCAGGCGACCGCCATGCGCTGGCCATCGTCGGCGCGCGCAAGTGTACGCATTACGGCCTGAGCACGGCCGACCGGCTTGCTTATCAGCTTTCACAAACAGGGTTCACGGTGGTCAGCGGTCTCGCGCGCGGCATCGACACCGCTGCTCATCAGGGCGTGCTCAAGGCCAGAGGCAGGACGATCGCCGTGCTCGGCGCGGCCATTGACCAGCTTTACCCGCCTGAAAACGCGGAGCTGGCCGATGCCATCGCGCAGAGCGGGGCGGTCATCAGTGAATACCCGTTCGGGCGGCCCGCCGACCGGCAGACGTTTCCGTACCGTAACCGGATTGTCAGCGGCCTTTCGATGGGTGTTGTGGTGGTCGAATCGGGCGGTAAAGGCGGCTCGCTGCACACCGTTGACGCCGCGGCAGAGCAGGGCCGGAGCGTCTTTGCCGTGCCGGGCCGGATCGACTCTCCGGCGTCCAAGGGAACCAACCGCCTGATAAAAAACGGGGCGAAATTGGTGGACAACGTGGACGATATATTAGAAGAGTTCGAGCTTTTGGTGCCTCCGGGGCAGTTTGAAAAACCCCAGAACGCTGCCTCGGCACGACCGGAAGTTCCGCTGTCGGATGCCGAACAGGAGTTGGTGAAAGCCCTTTGGGAAGAGGCACTGGATGTGGACAGTCTGGCCCGCGCCGCCGGACTGCCGAGCTTTAAAGTGAGCGCACTGCTCGTCGGGCTGGAAATGAAGCGCGTTGTGAAAATGCTGCCGGGCCGCATTGTGGAACTGGCAGACGATTTAAGAGGATAGAACCGCTAATAGTCGCGGTTAACAAAGGAATATTAGATGAAGAAACTGGTCATTGTAGAGTCGCCCGCCAAAGCGAAAACCATCAACAAATATCTGGGCGAGGATTACATTGTCAAAGCCTCGATGGGTCACGTGCGCGATCTGCCGCCGAAAAAGCTCGGCGTGGATGTTGAGCACGGTTTTGCGCCGGAATACGTAAACAGTACGGGCCGCGCCAAGACCATCACCGAGCTTAAGGCTGCCGCCAAGAAGTGCGACGCCGTTCTGCTGGCACCCGACCCCGACCGCGAAGGGGAGGCGATTGCCTGGCATCTCTTTGAACTGCTCAAGGGTATTGTGCCGGAAGAAAACTTCAGCCGGGTCACCTACAACGAGATTACTAAATCTGCAATTACCGAGGCGTTCGCTCATCCGGGCGAAATGGATATGAACCGCGTCAACTCGCAGCAGGCCCGCCGCGTACTCGACCGTCTGGTTGGTTTTAAGGTCAGCCCATTGCTCTGGAGGCAGATCAAAGGCGGTGTCAGCGCAGGCCGCGTGCAATCCGTTGCGCTTCGTTTAGTGTGCGAACGCGAACAGCTGATTAAAGATTTTAAACCCGAAGAGTACTGGGTGCTCGGCGCCAACGTCCGCAAACAGGTGGCGCCGCTCGATCCGTTTGCCGTGAAGCTCGCGCAGATCAACGGTGAAAAAGCCGAAGTCAAAGGCGGAGAGCAGGCGCAGAAAATCCGCGCCGAGCTCGAAGCGAGCACGTTGCATGTTGAACGTATTATTGAAAAAGAGATTCAGCGCAGAGCGCGCGCTCCTTTTATTACCAGTACGATTCAGCAGGCGGCTTCCAGCGTGTGCGGCTTTGCTCCGGCGCGCACCATGCGCATTGCACAGAGCCTCTACGAAAACGGGCTGATCACCTACATGCGAACCGACTCGTTCAACATCGCTAAAAGTGCGCAGGAGGAGTGCCGCGCGTTTGTCACCGCCGAGTACGGCGCGGAGTATATTCCTGAAAAACCAAACTTTTATAAGAGCAAAAGCAGTGCGCAGGAAGCGCATGAAGCCATTCGACCGACCGATGTCGCCAAAACCCCGCAGGCCGTTTCCGGTCTCGAGAAGGACGAAGCCAAGCTTTACAAACTGATCTGGGAACGTTTTGTTGCCAGCCAGATGGTGCCTGCACGTATCGCCCGCCGCACCGCTGAGGTGGAGACCGACGGCACCAATACCTATCTTTTCCGTGCTACGGCATCCGAAATCGCTTTTCCCGGCTATATGCGCGCCAGCGGAATCGAAAAAGCCGCCGATAAAAAGAAAGAGGGCGAAGAGGACGACGAAACCAAATTGCCGCCGCTGACCGAAGGTGAAAACCTCGACTGTCTCGAATGGCTCGGCGAACAGAAATTCACAAAACCGCCAGCGCGCTACTCCGAGCCGTCGCTCATTAAAGCGCTCGAAGAAAACGGCGTGGGTCGTCCGTCCACCTATGCACAGACGCTCTCAACCATCGAAAAGCGCGAGTATGTCACTAAAGAGAAGCGTTCACTGGTTCCGACCGAAGCCGGACTGCGCGTAAACGAATTTCTCGTTAAAGCGCTCGACCCGCTCTTCAACGTCAAATTCACCGCCGAGATGGAAGAAAAACTCGACCAGATCGAAGAGGGCACCGTCGAGTGGACGGACATGATGCGGGAGTTTTATGAAAACTTCCTCGAATGGCTCGAAGGAGCCAAAGATATGGCGGAGCCCGCTGAGACCGAAGAGGTGCTCAAAGCACTCGAACAGGTCAGCGAGTGGGCGGAACCCGTTAAGCGCGGACGCCGCACCTACGACGATCAGGAAATCGTCGGCTCCGTCCGTGAAAAGTTTGCAGAGGTTGGGAAAATCACCTCTCGCCAGCAGCAGATGCTCTTCCGCCTCGCCTGCAAATATATCGAGCAGATGTCTGCGGAAACCGTGACCACGCTCAAGCTCGAAAAACCGGAAGCGCCCCGCACGGAAACCGGCAAAAAAATCGAACTGCTCGAAACGCTCGATTTTGATGAACCGCGCAAAGTCGGCAAACGTACCTACGACGACGGCAAGTTTGTCCAGTCACTCAAAGAACAGGTGCAGAGCGGGAAACGCCTTTCCGATCGGCAGGTCGGCGCACTCGATACACTATTGGTTAAATATTCCAGTCAGATCGACAACTTTGAGCAGGTACAAAAAGACCTCGGCCTCGAAGCAAAAGCCCCAGCGGAGAATGCCGAGGAAATCGCCAAGTTGATCGAACTGTGCAAAACGATTGAAACGTGGAATCCGCCCGTTAAACGCGGGAAACGCGAATTCAACGATGCCGACTTCTACGAATCGCTCTCCACGCAATTCAAAGGAAAAGGGTCGCTCTCCGATCGTCAGGTCGCCGCGCTCAAGAAAATGATCGGCCGCTACACCGATCAGATCCCGGACTACGAAGCCGTCCGCGAAGAACTCGGCCTCCCCGAGCCCAAAGTGAAGAAGTAGCCACTGCGATTTAAACACCAAGGCTCGAAGCTTGTTGAGCGCGGGGAGTTCCCGCACCTATATAGGTGCGGGAATAGAAATCTTCCAATGTTCGGAAAAAGTGATCTGGCACACCTGCGCAGGTGTGCCGAACATTC
>JAOZSE010000084.1:1893-7283 GCA_029939835.1 Pontiellaceae bacterium | reverse complement strand
TTGGGTCAGAACCTTGGATTTTTGGGAACAAAGAAAAAGCTTATTGAATGTGATCTGGTCATTGCAGCACGGATGCATTGTGCCATCAACGCTATGGCTGCCCATGTACCGACGCTATTGCTATCTTACAGTCAAAAGGCCCAGGGGATGTGTAAATACATCTATGGCCATCGCGATTGGGTGCTACCTTTGAAGGAATTTTGCTCAGAACAATGTTTGCAAACTATACGGAAAATGCGGGATTCTCAATTTGATATCCAAACCTATCTGGCCGGAAGGATTCCGGATGTGCAATGTGATGCCTATAAACCGCTTGAATTCTTGAAAGAGATTGTTGAATAGTTTTTACGGATAAGTGTTGAATAAATTTTAGCCGGCATATCGACAATTGCAGAAAGTTTATGTTTTTTTGAGAGTGCTATGAATATCGCAATAGTAACAACTTGGTTCCCTGCCGGAGCAGGCTATGTTTCCAAAGCGTATCAAGAAATTCTTGAACAGGAACATAGCGTATTCATCTATGCTCGTGGCGGTCAGGTTATGAAAGGGCATCCAGATTGGGACCTGCCAAATGTCACCTGGGCGCCTAAGCATTATAATGGTATCAAAGTTAAACATTTCATCAAATGGGCAAAAAAAAACCAGATTGATTTGGTGTTTTTTAACGAGCAACGATATTGGAAACCTGTTCTGGAAGCAAAAAGGGCGGGTCTTTGTGTTGGAGCTTATGTCGATTATTACAAGAAGGGAACGATTCCTGCCTTTGAGATATACGATTTTCTTATTTGTAATACCAAACGTCATTATTCCGTTTTTGATTGGCACAAGAATGCTCATTATGTCCCCTGGGGTACTGATATTGACAGGTACAAACCAAGGTTAGAAGGTATTGATGAGGCTCCCATATTTGTCGTTAGTGCGGGTTGGCAAGCAAAGTATTCTGGGGACAGGAGGGGTTCGCTGTTGGCGCTAAAGGCCTTTCAGAAAGTTGAAGGTGATTGTAATCTTGTTGTTTATAGCCAAGTTGGTTTTGATGAATGCCTGCCCGAATGGCAACAATTATTAAAAAGTGATAACAGAATAGAGTTAAAAGTTGGGAGCTTTGATCCTTTTCCTTATACTGAAGGGGATGTTTATTTATATCCATCACGGCTTGATGGGATTGGCCTTACCCTGCCTGAGGCAGTTGCTTCAGGTTTAGCTAGTATTAGTACAAACAGCGGGCCTATGAATGAGTTTGTTGTAGATAATTACAATGGTTTTTTAGTTGAGGTTGAAAAATATTTGGGCAGACCGGATGGATACTACTGGGCTGAGAGTGAATGCAACGTAGATTTTTTAACCAAATGTATGCAACAGTATGTTGATAATCCGATTTTGTTGGAAGAACACAAAAAAAACGCCAGAGATTTTGCCGTCAAAAATCTTGACTGGAAAAAAAATGCACAGAATCTATCGGATATTTTTGAACAGGCAAGGCAACAAGCAAATAGAAGGTTGGATTCTAATCTTGTAAGTTTGCTAAAAACAATTGACAGGGTTATGGCTCCTTCTGACAAATACAGAATTATTTTGGCATTTTATACGACATATCTGCATGTAATGGCAAAACAATAATATCATACAGTAATTGTTTATAAAATATTTAACCATCTATTCTATATGGATCTCGATATAATAGACCCAACCTTACACTCGACTACTCAGAAAGGAGTACATAGTATGAATGTACTGTTTCTGTCACAAGGTAAAGATATTGATACTCATCCCGATTGGCATGATGCGTTAGTTAGGTTAAGAGAAGAAGCTTTTATAAGAGATTTTTTGAACGTACCTTTTTATGGTTATGCCGAAAAACATGGATGGGATAACTTTTACAAGCATGTAGTGGATTTGTGTCGGCAAGACAAATATGATATCGTTTATTTTCATTACTTTCATAGTCAAGCTATCCCGTCTCCACAAAAATGTATCGAATCGATTAGAGGAGTGGCTCCAAGTTCTGTAATCATGACAAGTTCAGGTGACCCATTTTCAGACAACTGGATGAGAAATCATTACCCACAGAGCATTAAAAACGCGTCACGTTATGCTGATATTACCTTCAGCACTCAAATGGGCAGAGCAGCCGATAAGATGTTGCGATGGGGAGCTAATAATATTGTTTTTACGCCAAACAGTTTGTGTCAGACAAGATTTGAAGCAAAGGGAATTGACTGGGAGAATCATAAATTTGACTTTGATGTAGTTTTTGTGGGGAGTCGCAATGCAGTTCGATTCAATCCGATCAGCAAACACTATTTTGCCACGAGGCATCGCAGGAAATTGGTAGCAGCGTTGAGCAGACATTTTGGTAAAAGATTTGGATTGTTTGGTAATGGCTGGGATGGTGTTTTGCCAAATGAGGGTCCCATTCCTTTTAATCAGCAGCAGGATTATTTTCGTCGTGGTCGGATTGTTGTAGGTGGTAATCCATATTCATATTCTGATTATTATTCATCGAACCGTATCTTCTTTGAGGTGGGCAGTGGTATTCCAACAGTGGAGTTAAAAGTCCAGAGATTGGACAATGTCTTGAGGGATAATGATCACGTATACTTTGCTAATGATATCGATGATGTCATAGAAAAATGCGAACAAATCCTAAAATCAGATGCTAAGCAAGTATATTCGAAGGCAGCAAAAGCTGCTCAATATATTGCCGAAAGGCATACTCAGTACCACCGGATGAAATTTAAGATAGATACCGCCATGAGGTATTTGGCAAATGGGCGAAAACTCGACGTCAAGTTTCCGTTCTTTCTGGATGAAGTTGATCTTGAGCAGGAAATGAAATACGCGATAAGGGCTAAGTAGCGAGAGCCTAATTGAGTACGGTTGGGGATAAAATCCACTTCGATATGGTATTAAGGAAGTTAAATGGCTAGAATATTATTTGTTCACATGGGCAAGGGGCTCGGGGGTTCACCCAAATCGTTGAGATACGCAATCGACGCATGCAACAAAGCTGGCCATGATTGTTATGTTGCGTGTTTAGAGAGCCAGGTTATCGCTGACTACTTTGCGGTAGCTGGCGCAAAAACGATATTTGTAGATGAGTTACCTTATTATGTTAACTCCACCACCCAAAGCATTCCTCTAAATACATCCGAGTATAGGAAAATGAGAGGGTTTGCTAAGACATACGAATCTTTCTGGAAAAAATTCCTGAACGACAACGGGCCGTTTGATTTAGTGTTTCTTAACTCTATGGTTCTCTGTGAGCTAATCAAGCCGTCTAAGGAGCATGGATGTAAGGTTATACAGGTTGTCCGTGAAACAGCACAAGCAGGGCCGTCTTTAGATGTTATGAAAGAACTTTTTAATCAATCAGATACTGTGCTTTTCATATCTGAATATGATAAGCAATTATTTGATATCAAACACACTCCCTGTTTTGTCGTTCCAAATGTAGTTGAACGATCATTATATGAAATTTCAAAAAGCGAAAAAAACAAACTAAGGACACAACACAATATAGCAAAAGATCAGCGAGTGCTTCTTTTTACGGGCGGAACTAGCCCCATTAAAGGTGGAGAATTTTTGATTGATTGTATCAGTAGATTGAAAACTGACAAAAAGGTTGTTTTGTTCTTTGCCGGTTACTCTTGCGATAAGAGTCTAAGGTCATTTGTCATAAAGATAATCGGATTTCTATCGAGACATATCCAATTTATAGATGTAATTACCCATTTTTCAACTCATGATAGATATGCTTCTCAAAGAATTATGAGAAAAATCAATCACTTTGACCATTCAAAAAATATTAGTATAAGACCTATAGGATTTCAAAAGAGCATACAAAACTATTATAAAATGGCTGATATATGTATTGTCCCGTACCGAGACCCTCATCAAGCAAGACCAATCTTTGAGGCGGGTGCATCCAAGATACCATGCTTGGCTTCAGATCATGCTTGCTTTATCCACGAAATTATAGACGATTACAATGGGTTCCTTGCTCCTTATGGTAATGCGGAAATGTGGGCAGAAAAGATGAGGCTTTTGCTCGAAGATCAAGAGCAATGTTCGAAGATGGGAGAAAATAATTACAAAATGACGGTTGAACGGCATGACAAGAAAACCAATTTAGCTCAACTTTTAGGCATTATAACGCAAGTGAGTATCTAAAAAATGTTTATTCCATTCGTTATAGGTTCGATAGCGGTTATTCTGACATATCTGACGCGAGATCGTCAGAATGGTCTGGGCCTTAAGCTGGCATTCGGTGTAATCTTCGCGTTTTTGGCATTGCGATATAATTATGGCAACGACTATGTGGCTTATTGGGAAGGCTTTGGTAATATCAATGCATGGGGTTGGGATCAGATTGATGTAGCCGACGAGCGATGGGAACCGGGCTGGGTTTTTTTGAATATCTTCTTTAGGCCCTTGGGTTTTTTTGCAATGATTGCGTTTACGTCATTGGCTACTTGTATTGTCTTTTATCGGCTCATCAGAAATTTTGTGCCGGCGCAGTTGCAGTGGTTCGCGGTTTTTCTGTATGTCTTTGACCCCTTTCTATTTTTGGTACCTGCCTCGGCAATGCGACAGAACATAGGGATTCTTTTGTTTCTGATTGCAATCGAATTTCTTTATAAGAAAAAGAGACTAATTTTTGTTTACCTGGCCCTCACCATCCTAGCGGCAACATTTCATAAAACCGCATATGTATTGCCGATCCTTTTTCTGTTGGCGTTTATGAACATAAAAATCAACAAAACCGTTGCCGGCATTTTCGTTTTGGTATTTATTGCTATGTTTTTGGCAGGAGGCCAGCTTCTTGGCTATGTCAATATGATTGTCGAAAGTTACCTTCCCAAATACGCTGGCTATCTGCTTGGCAGCGGCGGAAAAATGAACACCGGCGTAGGGTTTGCTTTTTCCATGTTCCAACTTATCTCCATTCTGTATTTTGCGGGCTTGGAATTTGCCCCACATGCGGAAGAATCGCTGGAGCTTCCTGAACAACAAGGCGGCGACTTCCTGCCGAGCGAAGACGACAGCTACCTGCCATCTGTAGATCCCCATGCCGTCTTCTTAAACCTGAAGGCAAGACGGCTTTTGTTCAAAATCGCCATCATGACCTTTATGTTCTTGCCGGTCTCCCTGCATCTTGCCATGTTTGGACGTGTAAATATGTATTTTTTACCGGTGCTGATAGTTGTCTATCCGATTATGCTGTCTACCACCAAAAGTGTGATTTTCTATGTGATGTTTCTTTTTGCCATGATAGGTTTTACGCTATTTAAATTTGCGACATTTTTCCTATTACCTGGTTGGGATGCATTTAAAACATACCAGACAATTTTTTCAGCAATGTAATTTTATTGAAATAGGCCTGTATGAAA
>JAOZSE010000084.1:0-1883 GCA_029939835.1 Pontiellaceae bacterium | reverse complement strand
AGTTTCTTTCTGCCATGATAGGTTTTACGCTATTTAAATTTGTAATGTTTTTCTTGTCCCCTGTCTGGCGGGATTCCTTTGGTACCTATCAAACCATTTTTTCAGCAATGTAATTTTATTGAAATAGGCCTGTATGAAAAAACTTTTATATGTTAGTTGTCTCTGCTCACCTGAATTGCTTAATTATATTTTTGCAACCGCGCTACGTAAGCCTTTGTTATCGATACAAAAATTTCATCTGCTATTAGCTGAGGGATTTGCGATGCACCAGGATTCCTGTAGCATTGAAACGCTCAGTTCTATTCCAGTTACAACTGCCACCCACAGTAAACGCATCTGGCGTGTCCCGTCGGTCATGGTCAAAAATGTAAAGTACCATTTTGTTTCGACTCTTAATTTTCCTGTAATCAAAAACATTTTGGTTTTTATAATTGGTTTTTTTAAGACGCTTCTTTGGGCTTTTCGCGGCGGCAGACAGGATAAAGTTATTATTTGTGATGTACTCAATGTGTCGATTTCCACGGCAGCGTTGATTGCCTGCAAAATGGTTGGAATCAAAACAATAGCGATCGTTACAGATTTGCCAAATCTAATGTTGTGTAGCGAAAAAAATAGAGGTTTTCAACGCCGTGTTCTGAACAAGATTACAACAATGTTGATGCTGAACTATGATGGCTATATTCTGTTGACCGAGCAGATGAATCAGGTTGTCAATGGCCGATCAAGGCCATACTTGATTATGGAAGGCTTGGTTGATGCCGACATGGTAACAAGCGAGAATCGACTGAAAGAGAAAGCCTCTGAAAAAATTGTTGTGTACGCTGGCGGTATTTATGAAAAATACGGTGTCAAAAAATTGATTGACGCCTTTATGCGGTTGAGCGGCGACGATTTGCGGCTGCATATTTATGGCCACGGCGAGATGGCTAAGGATATGCCCGATTATATGAAGCAGGATTCTCGCATAGTCTATTTCGGCACAGTTGCCAATGATGAAGTTGTTAAAAAACAATTGCAGGCGACTTTGCTCATCAATCCGCGTCCCAGCTCTGCCGAGCTGACCAAGTATTCGTTTCCTTCCAAGAATATGGAATCAATGGTCTCCGGAACCCCTTTGCTTGCCACGCCGCTTCCGGGAATGCCCCAAGACCATCGTCCCTTTGTATATATTTTCGACGACGAAAGCATTGACGGAATGTTTCACACGCTTAGAAGGTTACTGGCTAAACCTAGAGAAGAACTTCACGAATTTGGGCGCCTGGCAAAACAATTTGTACTAACTCATAAAAGCAATCGTATACAAGCCAAACATATATTGTCGTTGCTCGAAGCGATATAGCTTCTCACGGTGAGAAGTAGCGTATTGCGACGAAACACAACAGGAGCTGTAGGCGGTAGATTTCAGGCATTTTTATAGTAGAGCACCAGGAGATATATTTTGGCCAAAAAAGCGTTGATAACTGGAATCACCGGGCAGGATGGTAGTTATCTGGCTGAACTTTTGTTGGGTAAAGGTTATGAAGTCCACGGAATTATCCGGCGTTCAAGCAGCTTCAACACCGGGCGAATTGAACACATTTATGCCGACCCGCACGAAACAAATGTTCATCTGAAATTGCATTACGGCGACTTGACCGACGGCATGGGGCTTCGAGAGATTCTCACCCGCGTCGGGCCGGACGAGATTTATAATCTCGGTGCACAAAGTCATGTCCGCGTGAGTTTTGATCAGCCTATCTATACTGTCGCAGCCGACGCGCTGGGTACAATCAATCTGCTCGAAGCAATACGCGACACCGGCTTGCCGACAAAGTTTTACCAGGCCTCGTCGAGCGAGATGTTTGGCAAGGTTCACGAAACACCACAGAAAGAAACCACGCCGT
>JAOZSE010000083.1 GCA_029939835.1 Pontiellaceae bacterium | reverse complement strand
TGAAAATGATCATATTACCCAGTGACATGGTTTCGGTCACCGCGATGCCATGCAGATGCTGCGACGCCATAATGGAAAGCCCGACCGCTACGCCGCCCTGCGCGAAAAGCGACAGACCGATATACCGGCTGACCGGTTCCTCGGCCCGCGAAAGCTTTCCGCCCCAGAGTGAACCAAGCCATTTGCCAAGACTGCGCAGCAATACGTAAACCGCCACCAGCGCCCAGATCCACGGCGGCATATTGCGCACGCCCAGCCGCGCACCGACCAGCACAAAGAACAGGATGTAAATCGGCGCGGAAAACGAACGAACCACTTCAAAGAGTTCTTTACTGCGGCGCGGCGCAATATTGGTCAGCAGAATACCGATTGACATGGTGGCGAGAATCACATCCATCTTAAAGACCACCGCCGCGCTGATGGTCAGCAGGATCACGCCCAGCGCCAGCCCGAGACGTCGGTCTTTCTGCGGAAGCCAGCGCAGGATCAGATTCAGCCCGAACCCGGCGGCCAGCCCCAGCGCCACCGCGCCGAAAAGCTCCACGCCGACATGGATCAGGGCATCGCTTAGATGGGTTCCGTCCGCCGTGAGCATCTGCGCGGCACTGGTTCCCAAAGCATAGAGTGTCATGGCCAACGCATCGTCGAGCGCGACAATCGCCACAATGGCGGTCGTCAGCACGCCCGCCGTTCGGTATTCCCAGAGCACGTCGATCGTCGAGGCCGGATCGGTTGCCGAAGCAATTGAGCCTAATACCGCGCCGGCAGCCAGCGCAACGGCCCAGTCGTGGCAGACGGCGTGAACAATCAGCGTGGAAAACAGCCCGACCAGCGCAAAAGCAAGGATGCCCTCGCCCAGCAGAATAGCGGTGAACTGCTTTCCGTATTTCTTAAAAATGCTGCCGTGCAGTTCGCCGCCAACAAGAAATCCGATCAGGCCCAGCGCAAAAAGATTGAAAGGCCTCAGCGCCAGAATATCGGCCTCCTGCACCACCCGCAGGCCGCTCTCACCGATCAGCACGCCGATTACGATGTAGCCAACAACCTGCGGCACATGCAGTTTCTGGAAAACCCATGCGCCGAGTACGCCGCCCAGCACACATAGTCCGATGATCGCCAGCAGCCCCATCGTTACGCCTCCTCGCCCGTGAAGACGGCATAGGCCGCTTCAATATCCTCCGCCGCAAGAAGTACGGAGCATACAGAGGGATCTTTCAAACGCGAACTGATTGCTGAAAGCGCGCGAATGTAGTGCGCGTGCTGCGAAGCGCCCGCAGCCACCATGCAGACAATCTGCACCGGCATGTCATCGAGCGACGCATAGTCCGCGATCGGTTCATGGGCAAGTCCAAGCGCCATCACCAGATCGTCCACCGAAGCCAGCCGTACATGAGGTACGCCGACGCCAGCGCCGATCCCGGTGCTCATCAGTTCCTCGCGACGGAAAATCGCACGTTCAAGTTCGGTTCCGCTATGAATCAGCGGCGATGTGGCGAGTACCGCGCTCAGCTGTTTGAGCGCCCCCGCCTTTTTCCCGCCCTCCAGAAACACAACGCGCTCCGGCGAAAGGATAAGGGAAAGCGGGCCGGTTCCCGCCCCGGCCGGGGCGGGCGCGGGTGCATTGAGCCGGCGGTTCACCCAGTTTTCGATCTCCGCACGCTTAAAACGCCAGGTCGTGCCGAGTTTGCCGCCGGGCAGTTGTCCTTTCTGCACCCAGTCATAGACCGTGCGCTCTGAAACGCGCAGATATTCGGCCACCTCTTCAATCGTCATAATTTCGTGATTCATGCGGTCTATTCCTCTGCTAAAAAAGCACCCTATGCGAAATTTTCGCTCTATTTCAATCAAATAGTTTTATTTATCAACATATTCATATAAAACAAAACAATACCGTATCAGTACTATTTTTTTATAACTAATTTTATATTAACGCGTTACAATTATCATCATCCCATACGTTTAAAGGTATGGGACAATGCATTTCAAATGCAGCTTTAAATTTGACCCAAACCCCCGAAAAATCGTAATTTTCCCGCCTGCATGAGTGAAACCACTCTCCATTTCGACAACGCCCGCGAGGCGTCTGACCTCACCGCCCACTCCGCCGAAACCCTTGCGGAGATTGAACGGCTTTTCGACGTGCGTCTGACCGCCCGTGACACCTGGCTGAAAATTGAAGGAGCCGGGACGGAACGGGCGGGCCGCTTTTTCGGCGTGCTGCAGGCGGCGCGCGCGCGCGGTATGACGCTGAATGCCCCGCTCATTGCATACACCTTGAAAACCTTTGCGGACGAACGGGAAAATGCGCTGGAAACCCTTGCCTCCATGCGCATTGACGTGAGTCCGCGCAAAGCGCCGGTCTTTCCGCGCACCATCGGCCAGCAGATCTATCTTGATGCCATCGAAAACAATCCCGTCACTTTCGGCCTCGGCCCGGCCGGCACCGGCAAAACCTATCTCGCCATGGCGGTCGCCATTTCTGCTTTGCTCAACGATGAGGTGAGCCGCATCATCCTCACCCGCCCCGCCATCGAAGCGGGCGAGGCGCTCGGCTTCCTGCCCGGCAGCCTTCAGCAAAAAATCGACCCCTACCTGCGCCCCCTCTATGACGCACTGCACGACATGCTCCCTCCCGACGACATTCAGCGGTTTATGGAGCGCGGCGTCATTGAGGTCGCCCCGCTGGCCTACATGCGCGGGCGCACGCTCAACCATGCGTTTGTCATCCTCGACGAGGCACAGAACACCACGCCAAAACAGATGATGATGCTTCTGACCCGCCTCGGGTTTGATGCCAAGGCGGTGATCACCGGCGATCCCACACAGATTGACCTGCCGGATAAAGGACACTCCGGACTGCTCGAAGCACAGAAAATTCTCCGCCGCATAGACGGCCTGGCTTTTGTAGAACTGGGCGAAGAAGACGTAATCCGCCATCCGCTCGTGCAGAAAATTATTCGCGCTTACCGCCACCACAGAGTATAAGGCGCGTTGGAGGAACTCCCTGTGAAACGAAAATTTTTCGGAAAAAACATCAAGGAACGGGTTGCCGCAACCAAAGATCTTCGCGGACACCACACCGCAGCGCGGCCGGTTCCAGTATTCAACATTCTGCTGACGGTCACCCTCTGGCTGGCCGTGGCGGCGCTGTTCTACAGCGGACGCCTGCTCCGCCCGCAGGAACTCAGCCTTGGTCAGCGCGCCGACGAAACCCTTGTGGCCGTGGTGGACTTCGACTGCGAAGATCTGGCCGCCACCGAACTGAAGCAACGGGTAGCCGCTGAGGCCGTCCTGCCTTCTTTTTCCATCGACACCTCCGCGCTGGATGACGCCCGGCAGGCCTTGTCCAAACTGATCCCGCGCCTGCATACCCTGCGTACGGCCACCGCGCCGGAACAGCAGATGCTGGCGCGATCCTCACTGGACGATCTGCTCGACCTGCTCGCCGTTCAGCTGACCACAGAGCAGCTGCTGAAAATCATACCCGCCGACAGCGAAACCGATGTACAGGCGGTCATTTCCACCGCCCTCTCCAACACCGTTTCCAGCGGTATTATTTCCGCCAGTGCGCTCCAAACCAAACTCGACGGCGCGGCCCCGTCCGGCAAAGTAACGGTGCGCGCTGAAATAACCGGCACCATCCGAAATATCGAAAGCTTCCCCCTTGCACCGGATGCGTTGCAGAGGACGACGGAGGCCATTAACCAGAATCTTCCGCGTGATCATCGTGACGAAATAACCGTTCGCGCGCTGATTGCCCCGTGGCTGCGACCCAATCTGGTTTATGATTCCGCCGAAACAGCCCGACGCCGGACACAAGCCGCAGAAACCGTTAATCCGGTTATTGAATCCATCCCGGCCGGAACCGTTCTACTGCACAGCGGCGAAATGGTTGATGAACAGATCCTGAAATGGCTGGAAGCGCACGAGCAGCGGGTAAGCAAACTTGAAACACCCACCGAACGTATTCAGCGCCTGGCGGGCAGCGGCCTGCTTCTTCTGGGAGGACTGATCCTCACCATTGCCATTCTCGGCATCGTCCGCCCCGACCTGCTCCAAAGTCGCCGCTATGCACTGCTGATGATCCTGCTCTCTCTGCTGCCGATTGTGCTTGGCAAACTGCTGCTCTATACTGCGGTCAACCTGCAGTTCTTCCCGCCCGCCGTACTGAAATTCTCTATGCCGCTGGCCCTTGCCCCGATTCTGGCCTCGGTACTGATCGGCAGCGCCCCCGCGCTGGTCGTCGGCTTCTGGGTTAGCTTTGCGCTGGCCGTGCTCCTCGCGAACAGTTTTGAAGTTTTCCTGCTCGGGCTGCTGGTGACGGCGCTATCGGTCTATGCCACGAAAAACGTCAAACGCCGTGCCACCCTGTTCCGGGCTGGACTTGCGATCGGCGGATTAAAAATTCTCTTTGTCCTGATCCTTGCCATTCTCAACCGCCCGGCGTGGTGGGTACTGCTGCCGCAGATCGGCACGGCGCTGGTAAGCGGGATTTTCTGCGCACTGCTGGCCGCCGTCCTCATTCCGGTGTTTGAGCACCTTTTCAAAATTACAACCGACATCACCCTGCTGGAGCTTTCCGATCTCAGCCATCCGGTGCTGCAAAGTCTGGCGATCAACGCACCCGGCACTTATCACCACTCCCTGATGGTAGCCAGTCTCGCCCAGAACGCCGCTGAAACCATCGGGGCCGACGGATTAATGCTGCGCGTCTGTGCCTACTTCCATGACATCGGCAAACTGGTAAAGCCCGGCTTCTTCAGTGAAAACATCCAGTTTGCCGAAAACCCGCACGACGACCTGTCGCCCAGCATGAGCACGCTTGTCATCGTTTCACACATCAAAGAAGGCGTCACCCTGGCAAAAAAATATAAGCTGCCCGAAATTATTACTGACGGCATCCGGCAGCATCAGGGCACCAGCCTCGTTTCCGTTTTCTATCATCGCGCCCGCAACCGCCAGCAGGAGGAGGAAACCTCCGGCACCAAACCTGTCGCGACACAACCTGCCATCAGAGACGAAGATTTTCGTTACGAAGGACCCCTTCCCCAAAGCCGCGAAATGGCGATCCTTATGCTGGCCGACTCCTGCGAAGCCGCCTCCCGTTCGCTTGAAAAACCGACGCCCGTGCGCATCACGAACCTCATCAGCGAAATCTTTGATGCCCGCCTGCACGACGGACAGCTCGATGAATGCAACCTCACCCTCGCTGAACTCAACAAAATCAAACAGTCCTTCATCTTTTCACTCACCAACATGCTCCATGCCCGCGTAGCCTACCCCAAGCCGGAGGAAGAGAAAGTTCCGGAAATGACGAAGTCAGAAAAACCCAAGAATCTAAATAATGACGAATGACGGATTTCTAACTTTTTTGGGTGTTTGGGTACTTCGTTATTCGGATTTCCCTTGGATGCTTGGGTATTTGGGTGTTTCGTCATTCAGCGGGTTGTCTAAACAAAATACATGACCGGAAAAACAGAAACCGAAGCCTTTGAAACCCTGTATTCGAAACAACCAAAAAGCGTACCCGCTGAATCTTCCGACACTCCGCCGGTTGACGGCTGAACTCGCCGCCAACCTCGAAGCCGCCGATCCGGATACCGTCTGGCAGGAAGTCACCCTGTTGCTGACGGACGATGCCGGCATCACACCGTTCAATCTCGAGTTTTTCGGTAAAGACCACCCCACGGATGTGATCAGTTTCCGCAGCGACCCCATACCCGGTGAAGCCGGCACCACGGGAGATCTCATCGTCAATGTCGAGTGCGCCGTGCGTGAAGGGCCACGCCACGACGGACAGGACAAGGAACTCGCGCTCTACATCGCCCACGGCTTCAATCACCTTTCCGGCGCCGATGACGACACCCCGAAAAAAAGTGACGCCATGCGCCGCGCCGAAATGCGGCAGCTTGCGGAGTTGCAACCGGAAATCAGAAACCTGATATTAGGGTGAGATGAACGCAATAGACACCACGCACCTGTTCTACAGCATCACCGCCCTGCTCATCGCCGGCTTCTGGTCCGTCCTTTTTTCCGCCTTCCGCGAAACCGGCAACGCCGGCATCGCCCGGCTGGCCGAAAAAAAACCGAAAGCCGAAGCCGCCCTCACCCGCTGGGCCGCACACTGGAACCTGCTGCGCACCGCGCTCCGTTTCTGCCTGACGCTCTTTGAAATCACCGCCGTCTATTTTGCGCTCCAGGCCTTCGCTTTCACCTCTGCGGCGCAGTGGATCGTCCTGCTGCTCATCATGACGCTGCTCTACCTCCTCTGCATCCGCGTCATCCCCTTTGTACTAGCCGAAAGCTATGCCGACCGCCTTTCCCTCCTCTTTCTCCGGCCCGTCATCGGCATGACCTGGCTGCTCACCCCGCTCGTCTGGCCTGTTTACATACTTGAGCGCGGGCTCCTCGCCCGCGCCCTCTCCGCCGCCGACGAAGACGACCGCCCCACCCCCGAAGAGGAAATCATGACCCTCGTCGCCGAGGCAGATGAAGAAGATCTGGAAGAGGAAGAGCGCGAGATCATCCGCAGTGTCTTTGAATTCGGCGAAACCATCGTGCGCGAAATCATGACCCCGCGAGTTGACATCGAGGGTCTGCGAACCGGAAGCACTGGTGCTGAATGTGTCGAAAAAGTGCAGCAGTCCCGCCACTCCCGCTTTCCCGTCTACGACGAAACCATTGATAACGTCGCCGGTGTCGTGCACGTCAAAGACCTGCTCCGTCTCATCGCCTGCGGCGAAGAGGCGCAGCCCGTCACAAGCATCGTCAAAAAACTAAGCATCGTGCCCGAAACCATGCCCATCAACGACCTGCTCCGCCAGATGCAGGTGCGCCAGTTCCACATGGCACTCGTCGTGGACGAATACGGCGGAACCGCCGGCATCGTCTGCATGGAAGACATCATTGAAGAACTCATCGGCGAAATTCGTGACGAATACGACCTCGCCGAAAGGGAAATTCAAAAACGCTCCGATGGCTCCATCCTCGTCAAAGCCAGTCTCGCCGTGACCGATTTAAACGAAGAACTCGATTTGCAGATTCCCGAAAGCGACGAATACGACTCCATCGGAGGCTACGTATTGAACGAACTCGGCACCATTCCGAAGGTCGGCGCCAAAGTTTCCGCGCCCGGCTTCGAAATCACCGTCCAAAACGCCACCCCCCGCCGCATCCATACCCTCCTCCTCACTCCCGCCGCGCCCGACACTGCCGACAACGATTGATCTCTCCCCTGCATCGCAGGCGTTTTGGAAAACCGAAACAGGTAATGTGCTGAAAGTTCTGCAAAAAGAGAGGATCATGGTGTTTCCTATTTAG
>JAOZSE010000082.1 GCA_029939835.1 Pontiellaceae bacterium | reverse complement strand
CTTCTTGCTTTGGGTGAACCGAGCCGGATCACCGCGATCTCGGATCGCGGCTACAGCAACGTCTTCTTTTTTGTAGGCGAGTGCTTCCGGCCTCGTTTGCACGAGGGGAAAAACGTCAAAACAGCACTTTTACCTTACTTGAAAATCCGCCGCACAAAACCACCCCGTCCGTTTCGCCAAAGAGGCAGGATGCCTCTTCTGCGATTTCAACCTGAAAGAAAAGCGATGCAACTCGATTTTGCGGTACTTCCAAGCATTGGAAAAACGGGTCGATTTTTTTCCAAACATTGGAACTTTCGATTCTTATCGCCAGGTCATTTTTGAGGACAGGGAGGACGGTGAGCAGAAATCTCGATAGACCCTGCAACCTTCGGCCGTTGTGTACGTTACTCGAACCCAGAGGCCTTTGGGACGGGAATCTACAACCTCCGCCTTGCCGCCGATGTAATACATTCCCGAGGGAATATCGTATGACTCCAAAACAAAAGGTGATGTCTCGGCTTTCACGATGCCTCCGGGACTCAGTTTTGGAATTCTGTGTGAGTAGGTCTCGTATGAGATTTCACTCTTTTTTCGGTGCTTCATCGCCCGCCATTCCTCTTCTCTCTCGTAGTAGAATCGGCAACTCACATTTAAATCGGTCAGTTGTATTTCACCCCGATTCTTATACTCGAGAGTATATGCGAACCCCTTATAATCATAATCTGCAGCCCCCATTTCACCGCTGATTTTCCCAGCCCGCTCGCATTCATCGCGTGATAGTTTTCTCTGGCGTATTCTCAGCGAGAGCCTCTCAAATGCTTTATGCACGGATTGATTCTGGATTATGGAATGACTTTTCTGATGAAAAGCAACAAGAGGCAACCCAGAGGATGAACCATACCGGTAATCGGTTTCAACGGTTTCGGTTTTAGGGTGATACTTTACAAGCTGGATCGTTCGCTCTTCATTCTCTGTATCACGAATTTTTAATTTCACTTTCGCTGGTGTATAGGAATCGGCTTCACTCCGCGATGACCTGCGGGCACTAACAAACTCGGCATTTCCCCTGACTAATGAATAGGCAGAACTGGCACCTTTGGGATCGCCGACCGTTTTAGCCTTCAGAAACCAATGCAAAGCCATCGCGCGGTCAGGCGATGTTCCAAACCCGTCACGGTAATACCGACCCAGAGACTGACAAGCGGATCCGTAGCCGTTTTCTGCAGCAAGGGTGCAATGATAAAACGCTTTTTCCGGAATTACATTGGTTGTGTGAACATAAAGCTGAGAAAGACTGTAATGAGCCTGGGCATTGGTTTGTGCCGCAGCCTGTTCATACCAATAGCGTGCTTTTTCAAGGTCAATATCCGTTCCGCCATATCCTCGATATCGAAAGCCAAGCGAGCTCTGCGCCTTCACATCTCCTTGCGTGGCCTTTTCTTTCAACTCCTCAACAGAAACCTGCCACCAAGTATTTGATGATTTCTCTCTCTTTCTGGCAGCATCCGCTCCTTTACGGAGTCGATCTAGATCTTTTTTGGAGGACTCGTATCCCTGATCTGCCGCCTTCATGTGCCAACTCATCGCCTCAAAACGATCTGGCGAAACCCCGCGTCCGGCTTCATAGAATACACCCAAATAATACTGCGCCAGTCGGTTCTCTTCGTTTGCCGCCGAACGAAGCAGTTTCATGCCCTCCTCAACATCAGGAACAACTCCGTACCCCGTCACCAACATATACCCCAAAAGGGATTTCGCGTCTTCATGACCTGACTCGACCGCCATGCGAAGCCACTTGGCCGCTGAAAGATAATCTCGCCCAGCGTCCTCCGTGCCATGAAAAAATCGGTAACCCAACCGGTACTGCGAAGCCGCATCGCCCTTTTCGGCTTTGAGAATCAGTTCATCGCAATTCTCTTCCGCCAAGCCGGGAATTGCCAAACCAAGAATTAGCAGAAAAATTTTAAAACATCGTTTCAACGACTGTCTCCATCTGCTCGCGACTACGACCGAAATAGCTACTGTAACGTCCCAGACGTTCCTTAAAATAAGGAATCGTGACACGGCTTGTACGCGATGCGGCCCGCTCAAAATCGTCCAGCAGGTCCGCCAAAAGGGCGATTTTGGAACGGAAATGCCGTTCAATAGATGATGACGTCTTATAACTTACTCGAGTCCCTGTTGTCACCTTCTCCAGGCGGCTTCCTACTTTTCGGACATCCTTATTATGACGCTGAAGCCATTCCTGAAGTCCTGAATGGTCTACTTCGCTGTAAATCATCTTATAGGAATCTTCGGAAAGTGATTCGACGATCCGAACCACTTCATCCGAGTACTCCTCAATTTTCTGCACGTAGGCGGTTTCCCGACAAAAATCAGACCAGCTCATTGGAATCCACTTCACATGATCAACACGCACAGCCATTCGCCGCGTCTCTTCAAAACGAGTTCCCTCAATAATCCAGTCCGGCATGTGTTTGTGGTTCTGTAAATAGGTCGAAACGGCAACAATCTGATTGTTTTCATTTAGAACCGGTCCGCCGCTATTTCCCGGTATAATGGTAGAGGAGACCTCCACCAAATCCGGACCCAGCGCCAAAATCTCACCATCCAAACGAGTGATCACCCCACCACCACCGCTATTTCCAACGGCACAGATGTCATCGCCAAACCCAAAATCTTCAGAAATCTCCAATCCCCTTTTGTAGGAAGGAACCGGAAAGCGAACCAAATCGCGATCCGAAGCCACCTCCACCACATTCGGAACCGAAATCGTCTCGCCATAAACATTTTGGATCGAAAAACTCTTCCCGCCGCTCATCACGTGAATATTGCTTACAAAATAAACCTGCTCGCCCTGCTCCATCAAAAAACCGGAACCGCTTCCCGACTCCGTTTCAACCAGAAAAACAGCACGCTCAATCCGTAGGGGCCGCTTCGCCGGAACAGGAGGCTTCGGGGTCTCAGCAACCGGAGCCGCCAAACCCGTTTTCACCAGACTATCCAAATTCGTCTCCACCGAACTGCTTGAGCCTGTCTCCGTCGTTGGACAGATTGAGTTCGTTTCTGCAAAACCAGTCACATTTGTTGCCGCCAGACCGCTCACAGCTCCGTAGCAAAAGAGCAGGCATACCGATTTTTTTATAAATTTATACACATACATAACGTTACCGTTTAACAAAGATACTTGAACCGAACAAGTTAAGAACCCATAAGGCACAAAAATATCCAGTAAACCAAAGTTTCCAATGGTTGGAAAAAACCCGGTTTCTCAGCTTAACTTTTTCCAAACATTGGAACTTTTCGGCTTGCATTTTCCACGGCTTGGAAAAAATCGCTAAATCGCCACAAAACCCCCGTTTTCAGGTGCTTTTTTCGGGTTTTTCAGGTGAATTTTTGTAGCCCGATTTTTGGCTTTTCTATAAGATGGGCTGTTTAGAATTTGAGTCAAAAAAGGAGCCTTATGTCTGACGAAATTAAAGACCCTGAAAACCCGGATGCCGCGGGTTACGGTGCCGACCATATTACCGTTCTCGAGGGCATCGCAGCCGTCCGCAAACGCCCCGCGATGTACATCGGCGACACCGGAAGCCGCGGATATCACCACTGTGTATATGAGGTGGTGGACAACTCGATTGACGAAGCCCTCGCCGGCTACTGTTCCAATGTGGAAGTCTGTATGAACGACGATGGATCGCTCTCGGTGACCGACGACGGACGCGGCATCCCGGTCGATATGCATCCGACCGAAGGTAAGCCCGCCGTTACCGTGGTGCTGACCGTTCTCCATGCGGGCGGAAAGTTCGACTCGGACACGTACAAGGTTTCCGGCGGCCTCCACGGGGTCGGGGTTTCCTGCGTGAATGCCCTCTCGGAATGGCTGGAGGTGGAAGTGAAGCGCGACGGCTTTATCCATCATCAGCGTTTTGAGCGCGGGGCGGAAGTCACTGAGTTGGTTCAGATCGGCAAAACTAAGGATACCGGAACGAAGGTTACCTTTCTGCCGGATATGAGTATCTTTACGCACGATAAGGGCTTCCAGTGGGATACCCTCGCCTCCCGTCTGCGCGAGATGGCATTCCTCAACCGCGGCACAAAAATCACGCTGAAAGAAGACGCAACCGGCCGTGAAGAAATCTTCCAGTACGAAGGCGGCATCAAAGAGTTTGTTCAGCATCTGAATGTTAATAAATCCCCGATGCACCCGGACGTGATTTATTTCGAGCGTGAAAAGGATGATGTGGTCGTGGAAATTGCGATGCAGTATTCCGATGCCTACAACGAAACGATTTTCACCTTCGCCAACAACATCAACACGATTGAGGGCGGAACGCATCTTTCCGGATTCCGGTCGGCGCTGACCCGTACGGTGAATGCCTACGCGAAAACGAACAAGCTGATCAAAGACGAAAAACAGTCGATGGGCGGCGATGATATCCGCGAAGGTCTCACCGCCGTACTCAGCGTAAAGATTCCCGACCCGCAGTTTGAGGGGCAGACCAAAACCAAGCTCGGAAACGGCGAGGTTGAAGGCATTGTTCAGCAAATCGTCAATGAGGAGCTTGGAACCTATTTTGAAGAAAACCCGGCGGTCGCCCGGCTGATTATCGATAAGGCCGTGGTGGCGGCCCGCGCGCGCAGCGCGGCGCGCAAAGCGCGCGACCTCGCCCGCCGCAAGGGCGCGCTCGAAAGCGGCGGCCTGCCCGGCAAGCTGGCCGACTGCTCGAGCCGCGAGCCGGCCAAATGCGAACTGTTTATTGTGGAGGGTGACTCTGCGGGCGGCTCGGCCAAACAGGGGCGCGAGCGCGAATTTCAGGCGATCCTTCCGGTAAAGGGTAAGGTGATCAACGTCGAAAAGGCCCGTCTGGACAAAGTGCTTAACAACGAAGAAATCCGCACGATGATCACCGCGATCGGAACCGGGATCGGCGCAGACGACTTCGATATCGAAAAGGCGCGCTACCATAAAATCATTATCATGACCGACGCCGACGTCGACGGCGCGCATATCCGCACGCTGTTGCTGACGTTCTTCTACCGCCAAATGACGCAGTTGATTGAACACGGCTATGTGTATATTGCCCAGCCGCCGCTCTACAAAGTGACGCGCCGCAAGCGCGAGGAGTATGTGGAAAGCGATGCGCACCTGACGCAGATCCTGCTGGATCTCGGCACCGACGGCTTGCTGCTCGAAAAGCTCGATGGCACCCGGCTGCTCGATACCAAGGGCCTGCGCGAGCTGCTCGAAAATCTCGTGAAAATCGAAGAGATTTCCGACAAGCTCCGCCGCCGCGGCGTATTGCTTGAGGATTACCTCAAAAACCGTCATCCCGAAACGAGCCAGTTTCCGCTCTATTACACAGCCATTGACGGCACAGACGGAAATCCCCTATACCGCTACGCCTTCGACGACACGGATCTGCAAGCCATCATTGCGGAAGCCGATCAGACGCTGGGCGGCGCGGAAGTGGAGGCGGAAGATGGCGAACCAACCGCACATAGCGTCCGCTACAGGGAACTTCTTGTCGCCAAACCATTGGCGGGCGTCATCGCCAAGCTGGATAAATCCGGCTTCAACATCGAGCAGTTGATCGATACCGAAGAGCCGCAGTTTCAGCTCGACGACAAAGGAACCAAAATTCCGGCGACCTCGCTGATGAATCTTCTCATTAATATTCGCGATCTAGGAAAAAAAGGCATGGCGATTCAGCGCTACAAAGGGCTGGGAGAAATGAATCCGCAACAGCTCTGGGAAACCACCCTCGATCCGGAAGCCCGACGAATGACCAAAGTGGTTCTCGAAGATGCCGTGAAGGCCGATGAAATGTTCACGATCCTGATGGGCGATGAAGTTCCGCCGCGCAGGCAGTTCATCGAAGACAACGCCCTCAACGTCACCAATCTCGATATTTAAGGAAACACAGAATATGGAAAACACGAGCGAACGAATTGATCTGATTAACATCGAAGATGAGATGCAGAGCGCCTACATTGATTATTCGATGTCGGTGATTGTTGGACGCGCCCTCCCCGATGTGCGCGACGGAATGAAACCCGGTAACCGCCGCATCCTCTACGCCATGAAAGAACGCGGCTGGACGCACAACAAAGCGTACGTCAAATGCGCGAAAGTGGTCGGCGAAGTGATCGGCAACTACCATCCGCACGGAGACACCGCTGTTTACGACACGATGGTTCGTATGGCTCAAGATTTCGCGATGCGCGGCATGCTGATTGATGGCCAAGGAAACTTTGGCTCCATCGACGGGGACCGCGCGGCGGCCTATCGATACACCGAGTGCCGCCTGCGCCCGCTCGCCGAAGAGATGCTCGCCGATATCGATAAAAACACCGTCGATATGCGCCCCAACTTCGATGAATCTCTAATGGAACCCTCCGTCCTTCCGGCCCGCGTTCCCAACCTGCTCGTCAACGGATCAACCGGGATTGCGGTCGGAATGGCCACCAATATTCCGCCGCACAATCTCGGCGAAGTGGTCGATGGAACGATTCACCTGATCGACAACCCCGAGGCGACGGTTGAAGACCTCTGTGAATACGTCAAAGGCCCTGACTTCCCGACCGGCGGAATGGTCCACGGCCTAGGCGCCATCCGAGAGTTCTACACCACCGGCCGCGGAAAAATCAAAATGCGCGGTAAAGCCGAGATCGAAGAAGATGACAACGGCAAGGCGCGGATCATCATCAGCGAGATCCCCTACGCGCTGAACAAGACCCTGCTGATCCAGAAAATGGTTCATCTGGTTCGCGACAAGATTCTCGATGGTATTTCCGATATCCGCGACGAGTCCGGAAAAGAAGGCATCCGCCTCGTCGTGGAGCTCAAGCGCAACGCCGTGCCGCGTGTCCTGCTCAACGGCATCTATAAATACACACAGATGGAATCGACCTTCGGCTCCATCATGCTCGCCATTGATAAAGGCAAGCCGCGCGTGATGAATCTCAAAGAGGTTCTGAAGTGCTTCATCGACCACCGCTTCGAAGTCGTCACCCGCCGCACGCAATTTGACCTCGACAAGGCCAAAGCGCGCGCGCACATCCTCGAAGGATTCCTGCTTGCCATGGACAACATGGACGAGGTGGTCCGGATCATCCGCGAGTCGAAAAACCGCGAAGAGGCGCAGGAGCGCCTGATCGAGAAATTCGGGTTCAGCGAAATTCAAGCGAAGGCTATTCTTGAGATGCGCCTCTACCAGCTGACCGGTCTCGAACGCGAAAAGGTGGAAGCTGAATACGCCGAGCTCAAAAAGCTGATGGACTATCTCGAAGACCTGCTCGCTCATCCCGCAAAAATCTTTGCCGTCATCAAAGAAGACCTCGAGCAGGTCCGCGCCAAATACGGCGAACCCCGCCGCACCGAGTTGTGCATCAACGAAGGCGAAATCAACATGGAAGACCTCATCGCCGATGAGCCGTGCGTGATCACCCT
>JAOZSE010000081.1 GCA_029939835.1 Pontiellaceae bacterium | reverse complement strand
GGAACGAATAGGAGATGCCGGAAATCCTTTTTGCAGAACTTGACGCACACAACTAGCAATTAGAGATATTTTTGACCATACCTTTAAAGGTATGGTCATCATTAAAATACCCCGCAACAAACTGCTTATACGCATTTTGTTGGATTTTCATCCCTTTTTATGAATGATGCAGGGCAGGTAAAAAACGCATAATTGAATCGTATGAATAAACCCAATATCCTCCAGATTATGAGCGATCAGCACCGTTTCGACTGCCTCGGCGTCAACGGTCACCCGCTTATACAAACTCCGAGTCTAGACCGTCTTGCCGCCGAAGGGGTAAATTTCACAAACGCCTTCACCCCCTGCCCGATGTGCGTGCCCGCGCGCTGCTCGTTTCTAACCGGCCAGTGGCCCTCGCAACACGGTGTTGTCTTTAACTATGACGGAGAAACCTTGAAACAGCTCTCGCCCGACACCACCCCGACCGTCAGCGGCGTGCTTTCCGAAACTGGTTACCGCACCGCACAGGTCGGTCGCTGGCATGTCGATTCGGAACGATCACCCAGTGATTTTGGCTTTGATCATTTTCAAAGCGACTGGGACTACCATGCATGGCGAAAAGACCAGGATCTGGCACCCCTGCCGACAATGCCGGAGTGCTGGTCGGGACAGACCGATGACGTCGCGCCGGAGCAGTCGCGCCTCGCGTGGAGCGCCGACCGCGCCATCGAGGAACTCGAAACCGCCGTCACTGAAAACCGTCCCTTTTTCCTGCGCTGGCATACGGTAGAACCCCACCTCCCCTGCTTTCCAACCGAACCGTACGCTTCGATGTATGATCCCGCCGACATCGAACCGTGGCTCGGCTTTGGCGATACCTTTGAGAGCAAACCGGATATTCAACGCCGAATGCTCGGAGCCTGGGGCGTTGAAAACTGGACATGGGAAAAATGGGCACCGATCGTCGCCCGCACCCTCGGCCTCATCACTCAGTTCGATCACGAAATCGGTCGCGTGCTCGCCGCGCTCGACCGCTTCGGTCTCGCTGACAACACGCTAGTCGCCTATACCTCCGACCACGGCGATATGTGCGGAAGCCACGGCATGGTGGATAAACATTTCGTGATGTACGACGATGTCGTGCGCGTGCCGCTCATCCTGCGGCACCCCGATCTGTCCGCGGGCACCGTCCGTGACGACTTTTTATCCAACGCGATTGACCTGCCCTCAACCTTCTGCGTCGCCGCGGGTATCGAACCGCCCGCAACGTTCACCGGCCAAAGCCTGCTGGAGCCCACGGGACGTGAGGATATTTTCGCCACCTACTCCGGCAACCAGTTCGGCGCTTACAGCCAGCGTATGGTGCATGACCGCCGATGGAAATTTGTCTGGAACCTGACGGATATCAACGAACTCTACGACCTCGAAACCGATCCCGGCGAATTGATCAACCGAATCGGTGATCCCTCCGCAGCTGCCGAGCTTGCACGGCTTAAGCAGAGAATGATTTCATGGCTGGAATCAGTACAGGATCCTATGCTTAACTGCTTTACACGCAAACAACTGGAGTCCTGAGTGAGTAAAGCCCTGCACATCCTGATGGTCGCCGCGGAAAACGACGGCCTTAAACGCTGCAAAGTAGGCGGTATCGGCGATGTCATCCGCGACATT
Organism: Pontiellaceae bacterium; assembly: GCA_029939835.1. Classification (GTDB taxonomy): domain Bacteria; phylum Verrucomicrobiota; class Kiritimatiellia; order Kiritimatiellales; family Tichowtungiaceae; genus Tichowtungia. The sequence continues at coordinate 5,933 of JAOZSE010000081.1, read as the reverse complement.
CCCGGCGCGCTGGCTTCCAGAGGCTGTCAGGTGTCGGTCGTAACCCCCTCCTATGGATTTCTCCATACCGTCAACCCTTCCGAAAAAGAAGGAAGCATCAAATTCTCCTTCGCGGGCCGGGCCGAAACAGCGGATCTGTACCGCGTGCAGCCGCGCAGCGCCGCCGCCGCGCATGCCGCTCACTATGTCGTCGACCACCCCTCGTTCCTGAAGTTCAACCACCAGCGGGAACTCCACGACATTTACAGCGACGATCCGCCCGGACGCCCCTTTGCCTCCGACGCCGTCAAATTCGCCTGCTTCAACGCCGCCGTCGCGGCCGCCGTTCAGGACGGTCTTTTCGGTAACCCCGATGTACTCCACCTGCACGACTGGCACGCCGCCTTCCTGCTCATCCTGCGCAAGTACGCGAAAAAATATGCCGGCCTCCGGAAATTCCGTACGGTTTACACCATCCACAACCTTTCCCTGCAGGGCGTCCGCCCGCTCACCGGCGACCCCTCCTCACTCGAAAACTGGTATCCCGACCTCGACTTCGGCACAAAAATCCCCGCCGACCTGTGCGACCCGCGCTGGCCCGACTGCATCAACCCCATGGCCGTCGGCATCCGGCTGGCCGACGCCGTCCATACGGTCTCGCCCTCCTATGCGCAGGAAATTCTCGAGCCCAGCCGTCCGCCGCAGACGTTCGGCGGCGAAGGGCTTGAAAAAGACCTCAAAAAAGCCGAGGGCGAAAGCCGCCTGCACGGCATCCTCAACGGTTGCGAATATCCCGGGCAGTCCGTACAGAAAAAAACCTTTACCGACCTCATCCATCTGCTCAGAACCGAACAGTCGCACTGGGCCGCGAAACGCTCCGCGCTGACCTTCGCCGACTTCATCGTTTTCCAAAGGTTGGGGAAGCTGGCGTCCGCGCGCAAAAAGCCGGAGTTTATCGCCGTCAGCGTCAGTCGCGTCGTTGAGCAGAAAATGCTGCTGCTCAAGGCGGCGGGCGGCGACGGACTGTCCGGCCTCGAAAGTATCCTGAAGACCCTCGGCGACCGCGGCCTCTACATCCTGCTCGGCACCGGCGACCGCGCCTATGAAGAATTTTTTGCCGAGGTCAGTGCGCGAAGCTCCAACTTTATCTTCCTCAACAACTATTCCGTGCAGACTGCCGAAACACTCTACGCCTCCGGAGATCTTTTCCTCATGCCCAGCTCCTTCGAGCCCTGCGGCATCAGCCAGATGCTCGCCATGCGCGACGGCCAGCCCTGCCTCGTCAATCGCACCGGCGGCCTGCGCGACACCGTGCAGCCCGGCATCGACGGCTTCGGCTTCGAAAGCGATTCACTCAGCGGACAAGTTGATGCCATGACCGCCGAACTCAAAGCCGCCCTGCATCTGCATAAAAACGATCCGGGAAAATGGCAGGCCGTCTGCAAAGCCGCCGCAAAAGCCCGCTTCCTGTGGGACGACACCGCCCGGCAGTACATCGAAAAGCTCTACACCCGCTCGTAGTCCTTCATTGCCCACGAATCACACAAATTTTCACGAATTAAACTCTCCGGGGAATGGTTGGGTAGGGACGGCTCGCCGAGCCGTCCGCGGCGCGTTCGGCGAACGCGCCCTACCTTTGGGGACAATTCGTTTTCTTCGTTGCCTTCTGTAAATTTCAAGAGTTTTCATTGTCGCATAAAGTAATTCGCATTAAGCTCACCCCGATTTACACGGAAAAAGCGTCTGACGCTCATTAAACGTTCTTTGTGGAAATAATGAAAAGAATACTACGTATATTCTCATTCACAGGCGAAGCATCACGCACAGAGTGGTGGTTGCTATTTGCCGGCTGGGTGATATTGGTGAATATCATGTTCCACGCAGAGCCTTCATTGATTGAAAATCATAAAGAATCCAGCCGTTTATTTTTGATGTTATTCTATTTTTCACACTGGCCTGTCCTTGCAACCCAAATCAGACGTTGGCATGACCGTGGCAAGTCAGGCTTTTGGTGCCTTATTAATCTCGCGCCTTTTATTGGCCCCTTATGGGCTTTTATTGAATTAGGATTCTTCCCATCAGAAGTCTACGACCCATTTCGCTAAAAAATGCAGAAACCCAAATGGTTCGAGCCTAAGACTCACCCAGAACGTTCTCCGCGATCTCTGCGCCTCTGCGTGAAAATCTCCAAGATTTGGCAACCCATGCGGTTCAATCCTGTTATTCTGTCAAAAAATCTTCCACGGACAAAAAGTTCAGCTAAGCTCTCTGCCTATTGCTAAAATTGCTCGGAATTTTTAACCGTCACACTCTCTCCCGGCTTCAATGCGTCCGGATCTTTGAGGGATTTCTTTTCCGCCGAAGCGAGGCGGCGTTCAACCTTCCTTACATCTTCGGCGGCAGGCAGATGTTCGGGGCGAATACCGCGTTCGAGCAGGGTGTCGCGAACAGCCACATTGTTCGTGATGTGTTCGTTCGAAATGGCGGACTCGCTGGTCATGTCGTGTTCGCGCGCATTGAAAATAGTGATTTCAGCAGCAAAGTCTTTGGCTTTAAGGATGATGGTCGGCGCAAAATCGGCCAGCGGGCGGCGATCCGGCACCTTCCACTGCGCTTTCATCGCCCGGGTGCTTTTACCGAAAAGAGCCTGATCACCTTTGCTGCGGATGAGAGCGAAATTCCGGCTGCCGCCGGTCTGTTCGTAGATAACCTCTGAAAGCTTTTTTTCGGTGGTACTGAGTTTTTGGCGTGCCGACAGGCGTTCAGCTTCCAGCAGGCGTTGTTCGATGATTTCCGCGCGACGGGTCTGGATGGCAAAGTAGGTCTGGGCAAAGGCGATTTCCGGTTTACGCGGATCGCCGTTCTGCGCAATGAGATAGCAGGCGTAGCGCGTAAGCATGATATCCTCAATCTCCCGCTGGCTGCCCGAGCCGAGATCGACCATTTTGGTGACGCCAACAAAATGATCCGGGACAGCGTGTCCAGAGGCCTCGCAGGATGTTTTGGCCTTAGATATGGCGGTATTGTTGAAGTTGCGCCATTCTGTGTAACCGAGCAGGTGCTGGAGGTCACGGGCAAGCCAGTATTCCACACCGCCTTCGGTCTGCTGGGCGTGAGCTTCAAAGGTGCCAGTCAGGAACCGTACAAGTTCAGTTTTCATCTTTTGAGTATCTCCGTATAGTGTCTTTTTGCGACGTATTTCTGTCGCTTATCGTAAGCCTCAAACCTCTACCCGTCAATGTAGTAACTAAAAGAAACAAAAAGTAAATAGAAGTTTTAACTGCCGTAAAAACTGAATCTCCATTAATATTGATTCGTGAAAACCAGCGGATAAGCTCTCTGCATGACAAATTCCTCACCGAAAAAGCCCGGTCTTCAGCAACGCATTCTCGACCGCCTCAACCAGCCGAAATACCAGCCGCACCCCCGAATCACCCGCCTTTAACGCCACTTGACTACGTTGTAATTTTTGAATACACTGTATTACATAGTGAGGGAGAAAGGTTATGAGTACAGCAATTTCCATTCGATTACCTGATGTGATTGCAAAAAAACTAGGTCGGATTGCTAAAGAAACAGAGCGATCCCGCTCATTCCTCATAACCAAGGCTGTTGAAACCTATCTCGATGATATCGCCGATTTTCAGGTCGCGCTGGATCGTCTGCGCAACACATCAGACCCCGTCATCTCCAGCGGTGAACTAAGGGAATCTCTTGGGCTATAAAATCGACTATAAAAAATCCGTCGCGAAAGATCTCAAACGCATTGCAAAAGTCGATGTGCCGCGAATTCTTGACAAAATTGATGCGGAACTTTCCGAGAACCCGCAAAGGTTCCCCGCCCTCAAGGGAACATTCGCCGGAATGCGCAAATTCCGTGCGGGTGATTATCGCGTAATCTTCGTCATCATCGAACAGCAGGTTCTCATCCTCAGAATTCAAGATCGCAAAGACGTCTACCGAAAAAAGTAACCGGGCTCACCTCTGACCGAACCGTTCATTTCCCAATCATTCTGTCCTTAAACTTGTCCTGCATAGCTTCAGCGACGCATGGATTATTCTGATCTCGTTCCAAAACCATTGATTGGATTCGAAAACCAGCTAAGCTCTCTGCATGAAAAATTCCTCCCCGAAAAATCCCACGCTCGAACAACGCATTCTCGACCGCCTCAACCAGCCGAAATACCAGCCGCTCACCCGTCCCGATCTCGCCAAGGCCATCCGTCTCCACAGCAGTGAGCGCAATAAACTGCGCAAGGCACTTCTCGATCTGGAGAAAAAGGGGGAAATCGTCTGCCTGCGCAAAAACCGCTGGGCACTCGCCGGCAACCTGCCGCAGATTGCCGGAACCGTCCGCGTTATGGAAAAAGGCTTCGGCCTTTTCACGCCCTCCGACGGCGGTGAGGAAATCTATATCGCGAGAGATGATCTAAAGTGTGCTTTGCACACCGATAAGGTTTTAGTGGAACTTCTCCCTGTAGGCCCGGTGCCCTCACCGGACGCTCGTCATCGCCGCGTGGGGTCACACGGCCTACAAAAGAACCAAACCGGTCGGGTTCTTGAGGTTCTTGAAAGAGCGAACAGCGAAGTGGTCGGCCTGCTGCGCCGCACGCCGTACTACGCCTATGTGATCCCCGACAACCTGCGCCTCGGCCATGATATCCGCGTCATTGAATGGGACAGCGGCCTCGAAGAAACCCCCGAAGATCATAAAGTGGTCGTCCGCCTTCATGAGTGGACCGATCCCTTCAAACCGCTCACCGGAACGCTGGCCGAAAGCCTCGGTAACCGCGATGACCCCAACGTCGAAATGCAATGCATTCTGCGCGCGCACGGATTCCGCCAGAGCTTTTCCGACGAGGTTCTCGCCGAGGCCAAAAAGATGCCGCACGAACTGCGTCCCGAAGATTACGAAAACCGCGCCGACCTGCGCAAACGCCTCACGTTCACCATCGACCCCGAAACCGCGCGCGACTTCGACGATGCCATTTCCATTGAAAAAACAGAAAATGGGTTCCGGCTGAGCGTGCACATCGCCGATGTGGCTCATTTCGTAAAGAAAGATTCAGTCATCGACAAAGAGGCGCTGCACCGAGGCAACAGTATTTATCTGGTTGACCGAGTTGTCATGATGATCCCGGCCGAACTCACGACGCGAATTTGCAGCCTGAACCCGCAGGTGGATCGTCTGGCGCACACGGTCGAAATCACCCTCGATGAAAACGGTGAAATGACCGGTGCAGAAACCTGCCGCTCCATTATTCACTCCGATGCACGCCTCAACTACGAACAGGTGCAGGCACTTTTCGATGGGAAAAAGAATCACCAAATCCCCGCGCCGGTCGTCGAAGCACTGCAAAACCTTCGGCCCCTCGCCCGCACGCTGCGCGCCAACCGCACAAAAGCCGGTTCGCTTGAAATCAACACCCCGCAGATTAAATGCCTGCTGGGGCCCGACGGAAAAGTCGCTTCCATCAAAAAAGGCGAGGCCAAAGAGGCGTATCAGCTGATCGAAGAGTACATGCTGCTCGCCAACGTCGCCGTCGCACGCAAACTAAAAGCGGCACAGTGGCCCGCCGTCCACCGTATTCACGAAGCACCGGACGAAGACCAATGGGGACAGATGGGCGCCGAACTGCAGGCGCTTGGAATCAACGCCCTGCCCCTGACACGGAACGACATCAACGCCGTGCTCGAGAAAATCGAAGGCACCCCGATGGAATATTCCGCCAGCCTCGCCATCCTGCGAAACCTGAAGCGCGCGGGCTACTCCGCCGAAGCAAGCGAACACTTCGGTCTCGCTTTCGACGACTACGTCCACTTCACCTCCCCCATCCGGCGCTACCCCGATCTCGTCATCCACCGCCTGCTCGGGGCTCTCGAGAAAAGCGAAAAGCAGCCCTATCGCACAAACGATCTGGAAGCCCTCGCCGCGCAGTGCACCCGCACCGAAA
>JAOZSE010000018.1:4209-24877 GCA_029939835.1 Pontiellaceae bacterium | reverse complement strand
CGGAACTCGAAGCCGAAATCGACCAGCTCGTCTACAAACTCTACGACCTCACCCCCGAGGAAATTAAAATTGTGGAGGGAAAGCATGATAATCTGGACAAACAAGTTGTCCGCGGTATTCTTCATTAAAGAGGCGCAGGTCTATGATTATTGAAGAAAAGAGCCTTTTGCCGCTGATTCATTTCGATGAAGCCGATGGTTGGGATTCTGTCCGAAAGCTTTGCTCTGACTACCTTTGTTTTTCTGGACAGCAACGCCTGGAGATCGCTTTGAAGGGCAATGTTCAAAGCGTAGCGATTGAGCATCATTATATCGATAAGGATTACCGGGATACGTTTTCCAGTTTCCATTCCAAGCGTTTCAGCACACCGATCTCTCGTTGTGTGCGGCTTCATTTCTTTTCCCGATGTATTACAAATGAAGAGTTGCGTGATTCAGGAAAAGCTCAAGATGCCTATCTTGGATATTCAGTGATTCGCCCGACCCGTCCCAATTGCATCGGACGTACGTTGTTGGATCTGAAAAATTATGCCGGACTGGGTGCCTATATTTGCAAATGTTCAGAAAAAGTGAACCTGCAAGGAATAGAGTTGGTTGTTGAAGGATTCCCGTTTATCAGTCAGGACGGTGATGCCACTGTTTGTGCGCAGTCGGCTCTTTGGATGGCTGTCCGTTATTACAGCAACCGTTATACGGTTTATCCTGAAAGCTATCCGTCACAGATCAGTAATTTGGTTCAGGACTATGCTGTTGGGAGCCGGATAGCACCGTCAGACGGGCTTTACACATGGCAATTGGCGGAAACACTGCGTCGGCTCCGTTTCTCTCCCATTACATACGCGAAGCAAGGGTTTGGGGAGGAAAGTTTCAGGCGCATTCTCTATACCTACATTGAATCTGGCATTCCGGTTCTGGCAACTGTGCCGGGGCATGTGGTGGTTCTCAATGGGCATTGTTCAGACTTTACCAACTTGGCATCAATAAAATCAGCGACCTTCACAACAGACTTTTGTACGGGCGTTACGGTGAATGATGACAACGCTTCTCCGTATCAAATTGTTCCTGAAAAGAGCTGTGGTCATCAAGGGGTGAAATTTTGCGACATACAGGAAATTGTTGTTCCGCTGGCCGAGAAAATTTTTCTTACCGCAGAAAATTTTGAAAAGGTGGTTGTCAAGGTGTTGGATGATCCTCGAGTAGGGGTTGAGACGCTTTCCCCAGCATTGGATAAAGAGACTCTGGTGCTGCGAATGTTCCTGACAACGGTTAAATCCTACAAGAAACAGTTGGTAATCAACGGTAAGGGAGACCCGCAGGTTCAAAAAACATATAGAGAGCTGCCCTTGCCGCACTTTATTTGGGTGTGTGAGATTTCCACACCGTCCGAATATGCTCAAGGGAATGTCTTAGGCGAGATCATATGGGATGCCACTCGGAATGTTTGGGAAACAGAAGGATGGATCGCTATTCACTATCCGGAGGTGTTGTTGATTGACGCAGGTTCTGCCTTGAACGGCTCCCAAGAAATCTTTACCTTCAGCTTGACTCAAGCAGGGAAGGCATATCCAATGTACCGCTCGAATTTAAAGGAGGTATGAAATGAGTCCTACCGTGGAAACGTTCCGTGACACATATGGTGGTGAGCCGTTCTTCTCTTCGCAGGATGATTACGAAAAGTTCCGCATTCGTTTCGGAGAGGAGCTCCGTCCAGAGCTGGAAAAGAATCGGGAAGCGCGGCGCAAAAGCGAAGAAGCCGCCAGAAAACATTGCATTGCTTGATTCATTTGTCCCAACTTTCTTTATCCGGAAGCCCCGTAGGCGGATATTCCCTGCGGGGTTTTTCTTACCCACCCCTGAAGAAATCGCCATAGTTGGAGGGAAATAAAAAAGCCGCCCCGAAGGCGAACGGGTCAGCGAACGGGTCAGCCTTATATTTCCACTATTTTTTAAAAACGCAAAAACAGGTCAGCTTCGGTGAACCATTCCCTATGGGTCATTATTGAACCACGCCCGATGGTCGTTATTTTCTTCCAGAAAATTATCTGCGCTGCGCTTCGGGCGTTGCAAGTTATGTGCCGCGTTGCTCGCGCGCACGGATGGGAAAACTTGTTTCCACGTTACAAATTGTAACGCGGATGTACGCGTTGCGCGCGTGTGGAAAAACGGTGCGGTCACAAAATAAGGGTTGCAAAATATATAGTATGCTATATAAAAGACCTAGCTTAATGGCAGTTTTCGGGGTTAAATATATAGTCTGGTATATAGGCGGGAGGGGGTTATGGGCGGGCAAACGACGCAGAAAATCGGGCCTTTGTTGAAGCTGGAACGGAGGAAGGCGGGGGTGTCGCAGGGCGAGATTGCGCTTCGGGCGGGCCTTACGCAGACGACGGTCAGTCATCTTGAAAGCGGTGATTCCAATTTTAAGATTGATACCATGGAAAGCTATGTCGACGCGCTCGGGTTGAAGCTGAACCTGATCGCAAAAGATGCCGAACTCTTCCACTACATCGCCCGTGTTCAATCAGTTTATGACGGCGATACCTGCCGCGTTGATATCGATCTCGGCCTCGGCATTTGGCTTCGCAACGAAAAGCTGCGGCTCGTCCGCATTAATGCACCGGAGATGACGGGATCTGACAAGGCTCTTGGTGTTGCTTCCCGCGACTTTCTGCGCGGACTGATTGACGGGAAGAAAATCATCATTGAAACGGTCAAAGACCGGCGCGGAAAATATGGTCGTTATCTCGCCGAAATATGGATTCAGCAGGAGGAGTGCTGGATCAACGTCAATGACGCGCTCGTCGCCGCCGGTCATGCCGTCTATCAGGAATATTGATCCCAACCCGGCGAGACGCTGCAAACGAAAACGGATCAGCCCTTGAACGATTCGGCAATGGCGTCGCAGACGGTGTTCATGTTGCCGGGGGTGAGGCCCGCGACGTTGATGCGGCCGGAGCCGACGATATAGATCGCTTTTTCTTCGCGCAGGAAATCCACCTGCTCTTTGTTGAGCCCGCTGAAGGAAAACATGCCTTTTTGCTGCGTAATGAAGGAGCAGTCCATCGGGACGCCGCGCTGTTTCAGTCCATCGGCGAGCGCGATGCGCATGCCGGCAATGCGGTCGCGCATGACATCGAGTTCTTTTTGCCAGAGTTTGGAAAGTCCGCTGTCCTGCAGAATGGCGGTAACAATCAGCCCGCCATGCGCGGGCGGATTGGAATAAATCACACGCGCGGTCTTTTTGACATAGCTCATGGCTACGGCGGCTTCATCGGCTGAGCCGGCAACGACGGTCAGTGCGCCGGTGCGCTCACGGTAGAGGCCGAAGTTTTTTGAGAAGGAGCTGGCGACGAGAAATTCAATGCCGGTGTTCAGCATGGCTTCTACGCCGGCTCGGTCAGCTTCGAGGCTTTCGCCGAAGCCTTGGTAGGCAAAGTCGACAAACGGCACCCAGCCTTTTTCGGAAGCGAGCTTTGCAACTTCAGTCCACTGATCAGCCGTGAGGTCCACGCCGGTTGGGTTATGGCAGCAGGCGTGCAGCAGCACGGCATCACCCTCCGGAATCTTTTCGAGCGCAGCGAAGAAGCCCTCGCTATCGAGGCTCTTGGTGGCCGGATTATAATAGGGGTATTCTTTTACCGTGAGACCGGCGGCGGCGAAAATATTGTTGTGGTTGGCCCAGGTCGGGTTGCTCATCCAGATGGTTTTGCTGCTGAACGCTTTGAGCAGTTCGCCCGCGAGGCGCAGTGCGCCGGTGCCGCCCGGTGTATGCGCCGTGCCCGCGCGGTCGCACACACTGCCGAAGATCATTTTCTGCACTTCGTCGCCGTAAGCCGCTTCACCGGCGATGGGCATGTAGGATTTGGTTTTTTCGGCAGCCAGCAGCAGCTTTTCTGCTTTTTTGACGGCTTTGAGAACGGGCGTGGAGCCCGCTTCGTCTTTATATACACCGACGCCGAGGTTGACTTTTTCAGGGCGCGAGTCGTTTTTGAAAGCTTCAGTTAATCCAAGGATGGCATCTGGCGGGGCGGCTTCGACACTTTTCCACATAACAGTTCTCCATAAATGCAGGACAGCCATCTTGGCTGTCCAGACAGGCTGGAAGCCTGACCTGCTTTGTTTTTTTACGCATAATATTTATCAACCCACGGTTTCACCAGATTTCGCGCGGGTTTCACAATGGCCATTTCGCGTTCGGCATTTTCGGGCGAGTCGGAGGCGTGTGCGGCATTAACCATAATGTCGCTGCCATATTCTTTGCGCACGGAACCGGGCTGTGCCTGGCTCGGGTCGGTCGGACCCAGAATGCCGCGAATTATTTCTACTGCATTTTTGCCGGCATAAATCAGCGCGAGGCAGCGCTCTTTGCCTTCTGCAGCCCTTTCCGCTTCCGGCACATCCGGCAGCCACCGGCCGGTCATGAATTTCATGATTTCAAAAAACTGGTGGTCGCCGTAGAGCGGACCGAGCGTTTTGCAGAGCGCTTCTTCAACTTCAGCCGGCATCGGAAACCCGAATTCCTTTTCAAGTACGGAGCATCCTTTGTCCGTGGTGCGCTCGCACAGTTTTTCGCGCAGGATGGCGCGTACGGGGCCGTAAAACTCCTCGGCTTCCGCCACACTCATGCGGTGCACCTGCGCGCCGATAATCCGCAGTCCGGAACGGGAAAAAAGATCCACGATGTTGCCGGGGCGCGAACTCGGGAAGCGGAAGTTGTCGGGCTTGATGAGCACAAGCGTTTTCTGAACCTCTTTTTCCGGCAGGCTCAGCGCATTGAGGGTGATGCCGCCGTCGGTGTCGGCATATTCCATCCAGAGCGAGAGCGTTCGTTTGGCACTGGCCACTGTCGGAGCCAGCAGCACAGCGGGCTCAAAATAGGTGAGGTTCCCGTTGAGGTCGCGAATGCAGTCGCCATAGGTGCCCCGCACCGTATCGGCCGATTCACGCGTGTCTTCAAAGCCGCCGGCCGTTTCATAAATTTTCGAAATGGCATTTTCGCCTTCATACAGAAGCATCAGGACGCGGTGTGTCCGGCCGGTGTCCGGATTGGGCGAAAATGCACGCGTCACATAGTTGGCCAGAATGGGCCGCTTTTCTTCTTCAATATCGGGATTGGACATGAGGGATTCGGCGTAGCGGCCCACCAGTTCCTGACTCGGGCCGAACATACGCGCAGCGACAAACTCCAGCCCCTCAATGCGGCTGAACCGCCCAATGATGCCACCGGTGCGCGATTTGCGCAGCGAGTGGGGTGTAATCAGAACAAAACCCAGTTCCTTTGCCATGACCGTATCCTTCGTTATATTAGATGCACTCTTTTTTTTACACCTCTTGCAGGAGGGGCTAGGATTATGCCCCCTTTTTAAAACGAAAAAATAAAAAACTGCAAAGAACTCCATGAAAAATCTGAACGAAAAAATCGTTAGCCGCCAAGCGGCGCTCATGAGCGAAATCCTCGAGACGCTCGTCCCGCAGGTGCTCGACCGGGGCCCTCCGGCCGACCGTGTGCTCGCGCGGTTTTTCAAAAGACGCCGCGAGCTCGGTTCACGCGACCGCCGCTTTCTCTCCGAAGGCTTCTTTTCTTTCTTCCGCTGGCTTGGCTGGACGCAGCCACTTGGCGTTGCGCCGCTCGAAGCGGCCGCACTCAGCTGGCTGCTCGACCGGACGGAAATTCATCCCGCGCTGGCCGCTGCCGCGGGCGACCGCGAGCTGCTAGGCGGCAAAACGCTCGACGAAAAACGCGATGCACTCAGCGGCTGGTTTGACCGTGAATTTGAAAACACAGGCCTCATCCCTTCGGCGCTTGAAAAAAGCATCCATCTGCCTGCGGGCTGTGAGGCCCTTTTTTATGAGACGCTTCAGCAGCGCCCGCCGACGTGGCTGCGCCTGCGATCCGAAGCCTTTAAACAAACGCTCGCCGAAGCGGACATTGCGTTTACAGAACACCCCCGGTTACCCGCCGCGGTTTCCATCCCCGCTGGACGTTCACTCGGCGCACTGGGTAGTAGCGGCCAGTTTGAAGTGCAGGACATCGCCTCGCAGGCGGTCGGCGCTGTCGCCGCGCCGGAAAAAAGAAGCGACTGGTGGGACGCGTGCGCCGGAGCCGGGGGCAAAGCTCTGCAACTTGCCGACGCCGTCGGCCGCGACGGAAAAGTATTCGCCACCGACGTACGCCCCGAAGCGCTGGCGAATTGCAAAAAACGCGCCCGTACCGATGGCATTCGCAATGTTCGCATGCAAGAGCACGACTTGGCGAAGGACGAGCCCTTCACCAAAGAGTTCGACGGCGTGCTTGTCGATGCCCCGTGCTCGGGGTGGGGCACATGGAGCCGCAACCCGGATGCGCGCTGGCGCAGCGACCCGCGCGACCCGGCGCAGAAACGCAATCTTCAGCTTCGGATGCTTCACAATGCCGCACAGTGTGTAAAATCCGGCGGGGTGCTCATTTATGCCGTCTGCACCTTTACGCGCGAGGAAACAACGGAAGTGCTGGAACGTTTTCTGACCGACCATTCGGAATTTGCACCTGAACCGTTTGCTCATCCGCTAACCGGTGAGCTCACCGAAGGCGTACTCCAAATCTGGCCGTGGGAAGGCCCCGGCGACGGGATGTTCATTGCCCGCCTCTGCCGAAAGGCTGCGGCGTGACAGGCCCGCCTTCGCCGGACTTGAGCGATCTGCTTTCCCGTTGACCGCAGGCAGGGGCGCGGCTATGCTGTGCGCTCATTTTTTACTGGGAATATGAGGGGTTTCTTATGGCTATGATGATCACACGGTTTCATAAATTGATTCAGTCCAAAACGGTCTGGTATATCATTCTGGGCATTATCGTAATCGCGTTTATCGGCTTTTTTACGCCGACGATGCGTTCGGGCGCCAAAAGAGGCAAAGCGAAGGCGGTCGGTGAACTGTTTGGCCGTAAAGTGATGTCGCAGGAATACCTGCACGCCCGTCAGAGCACCTATCTCTGGTATATACTCACTGAGGGCCGCATGATTCCGATGACAGACCGTCTGGCCGCGGCACTGCGCACCGAGGCGTGGCAGCGCGTAGCGGCGCTGCGCAAGGCGGAGCAGGAAAAGATTGCCGCAACAGATCAGGAGGTTGTGAAGCAGATCCAGATGATGCCGGTGTTCCTCACGGAAAGCGGCGCGTTTGACGTGCGCGTGTATCGGGGCGTTCTGGAGGCGCTGGGCGTTTCAACCGCACAGGTCGAAGCACTGTTTCGCGAGCAGATCACTATTCACAAGCTGTTGTTCCGGGCCGGACAGGCCGCGCTGATTTCCCCTTACGAACTGAAGCGCGCGTATCACATTTATACCGACCGCTTTGTGCTCGACTATGCCGTGCTGCCGCGCGAGCAGGTCGAAAAAACTGTAAGCGTGTCGCGCGAAGAGGCGGAGGCGCTTTTTGCTGAAAACGCCGAAGCATTCCGGATGCCTGCCAAGGTGCGCGTTTCGTACGTCGAATTTCCGGTGAAGGATTTCCTCGCAGAAGCCGAAGTGCCGGAAGGCGCCGCGCTTGAGGTTTACAACCGGAACATCGAAAATTACCGGACTGAAGACACCAATGAATATGCGGTGGCGGAATACAAACCCTTTGAAGAGGTGGAGGCCGAAATCAATGAAGAGATCCTTGAATTTTCCGCCCGCCGTCTCGCCGCGGCCGAAGCTACAGAATTTGTTGTCGCGGTCTCGCCCAAAGCGGAGGGCGAGCAGCCCGACTTTACCGGAGCGGCTGCGGCCGCCGGCCTGAAAGTCAAAAGCCTGCCCGCGTTCGGGCCGGCCGATGAGCTGAAGGACATTGACGAAACGGCTCCGTTCCGCCAGGCGGCATTCAGTCTGGAGGACGATGTCTACGCTTCGTTCAGCGATGCGATCACCGGTAAAGATATGGTGTATGTGCTTTCGCTGGAGCAGCAGTATCCCTCTTTTATCCCCGCCTTTGAAGCCGTCGAAGAAAAGGTGATGAAGGCGGCCCGCGCACAGGCCGCGACCAAAGCACTCGCTGAACGCGCTCTGGAGATCAAGGAAACGGTCAGCGAAGCGCTGGCGGGCGGTGCAAGCTTTAAAGACGCCATCAAACCATTCCGCCTTAACGTGCAGACGACCGATGAGTTTGATGTTTCGACGGAGTTGACCGACGACTATGCTGATGTACTTGTTCCCCTCTGCCTGAATGTGCAGCAAGGTGAACTGTGTGAGTCCGCAGCGGTAGAAGAGGGCGTGCTCATAGCCTATGTCGCAGAGCGCAAAGCCACTGACGCGACCGTCGGGCTGCCCGCCATCCGGCAGGAGCTGGCCAACGGGCTTTCCATCACCCGTGCCCAGCGGCTGACGGCTGAATGGCAGGAGCAACTGCTGAAGGACGCCGGATTCAAAGACCTGCTTTCCGGAGCGGACGAACAGTAAGCCGGAGCCGGAATATGGGACTGAATGCTGCAGAGCTGGCGGGAAGGATTGATCACACCCTGCTTCGGCCGGAAGCGACGCTGGCGGATATCAATCAGGTGTGCCGCGAAGCGATCAAATTCAATTTCTGTGCGGTCTGTGTGCATCCTTATTACGTGCCGCAGATTCACAAGCTGCTGCATGGCAGCGAGGTAAAGACCGGATCAGTGGCCGGTTTTCCATACGGCATGAACTGCACGGCCGATAAAATTTCCGAAGCAAACAACGTGCTCACCGCCGGTGCCGAAGAGGTGGATATGGTGTTGAACATCGGCGCGCTCAAAGACCGCAACGATGACGTGGTGCGCCGCGATATCGCGGGTGTCGCGGCGGCCTGCCATGAGCACGGCGCTATTCTTAAAGTAATTTTCGAAACCTGCCTGCTCACCGATGAAGAAAAGGTGCGAGCCTGCAAACTTGCGGTGGAGGCCGAAGCCGATTTTGTGAAAACCTCAACCGGTTTTCAGGGCGGCGGCGCGACCGTTGAAGACATCCGGCTGATGTCAGCGGCGGTCAAAGAAGCCGGGCTCGGTGTGAAAGCCGCGGGCGGCATCCGCACATATGAGCAGGCCTGTGCGCTGGTAGAAGCGGGCGCGACGCGTCTCGGCACCAGTGCCGGCGTTTCCATCGTCCAAGAAGCCCGTACAGCACAATAAAACCCGCCTCGCAAGAAGTCATAACCTTTTTGTTTATAAACAGGGTTTAAAAAGTACACCTCACACCTCTAGAGGTATGAGGCGTGCTCTTTGTCTGTGCGTTGCGGTTGTTCTGTGCGTGGCCGCGGCGGGCGTCAGCGTTTGAGGGGCGAGGGGTCGCGCTGCATGGTTCCGGTTTCGAGGAGATCGAAGATTTTGTAGGTGCCGTATTTTCTGGCCTTAAGAAATCCGTCCCAGGCGGCCTCAGCCAGCCGCCCTTCATTCCATAAATCCAGCAGCCATTGATCGGTATAGCGGGGGTCTTCCTGCGGAATACCGGCCTGTATTTCGAGCAGCCACTTGCGGTTGTAACGCTCCTGCGCGCCGATCGACGGTGCCATGATGACGGGCAGGCCGAGTCCGCAGTAGAAGGAGAGTTCGCTGGGCTTGGTCCAGAGAATGTCGGTGTTACGGATGGTTTGCGCAAAGAGGCGGAAGTAGCCGGCCTTATCGGGATGGTACAGGATGCGCAGGTTGGGCGAGCCGGGCAGCAGTTCATTTTTGATTTTCTCAAAATAGTTGTTCACTTCGGCGCGTACGCCGGCGACGAGATTGAGGGCGATTTCTCCCGCCTCAATCGGTTCGCGCAGGCTTTTGGCGATTTGACGGCCGGTGTCGCGCTGGGCGCCGGCGCCGCCGACCGCGTAAGTGATGGTGAGCGTCCGCTCGGTTTTCGGGCAGCAGTTTTCTTCTCCCAGAAAATGGGCGACGTTGAGGCCGTGCAAGGGCCAGAAGCGGTCGTTGGGGTCAAGATGCAGGAGGCGCTGGGCCATATCGGCCCGCAGGACATCCAGGGTTCGGTCACCGAGAACTTCCAGCGGCATGGGGAATCCGGTCAGGAAGATATGTTCGTCAGGCACGCCGTAGCTTTTCAGGCGCATCATGGCGCGGCCGCAGGGGACAAGGTAATTGATTTGGCTGGCGGCGGGGTCTTCCGGCACCCAGGCGCGGCTGACTTCTGCATCGCAGATGATGCAGTAGAGCGGTGTATAGCCCGCCTTGTCTGCCGCCAGAGCGGGCACCATGAAGGAGGTGAGCATCGGCAGCGGTTTCTGCCGCATTTTCGCGATCAGCTTTCGGCCGAGCCCCCGGCTGATCAGCGAGCTTGCGAATTTCACCTGATAGGTCGGACGGGAGAGGTCGCGTCGCGGGTAGAAGGGGGAGATGCGCTGAAGTTCATCGAGCAGCCCGAAAAGCGGTTTTCCAATGATGGGAAACTCGCGGATTCTGGAGAAAAACTCATAGGTGTTTCGCGTTCGGTCCCAGAGCCTTTTTTCCTTTGCGTCGCTGGTTTGCGCGCTGCCCGCTACGAGCAGTCCGTCTTCTGCAATGCAGCGGAACGGATCGGTGGCCCGCTGATGGCCAAGCCCCATATCCGCCGTTACCACCCACGCACAAAGGTCGCCGTTTTGCATGAATGCATGGTGAATGAGGCGCGGTGGAATGGCAAGGCCGGATGAATCGGTGCCGCGCAGTGGAATGGCTTGGCTTGGCGGAAAAACCCTGTACAGTCAGCCACAGGAGCCGAAATCATGGAAAAAAGAAAAAGAGCCACGCTAACCTCGCAGGATGCGCGGAAACAGACGAAAGCCGCCGCCGTACTCATGTCCATTATTCCCGCCCTGGTGGTGTTCTTTATGGGCAGTCTAACGTATTTCCCGGAAAGGGCTTTTCCGCTAACGGCACAGGTCGGTATTCTGACCTTCACAACCCTTCTTGCTTTCGCCGGCTACCGGATCATCAGCAAGTATTCAGAAAACATTTTGAAATTGCGCCAGTATATCGGCGAGGTTGCCAAGGGAGCTCTGCCTGAGGAAATTGTTTTACCGGACACTCAGAATTCGGATGACATCAAGTATATTGAAGAGAGTTTTAATGCCATTTTAGCGAAAATGCGGCAGCAGCAGCAAAATTTGGTTGATGCGGAGCGTCATCGCACCATGATCCAAAGCCTCGGGGCGGCCTGCCATCATCTCAGCCAGCCGGCAACGGTGCTGTGCATGCGTCTGCAACTGCTGAGGGAAGACGCGACCTCTGATGAAGTCCGGACGCAACTCGATGAGTCTTTGGGAGCCGTTGAGCAGATTCGGGATATTCTTGGGAAGTTGGGACGGGTCAGCGAATTCAAAACCGTGCCGTATATAGAGGGCGACCCCATCGTTGGCAACGAAATCCTCGACATTGATTAGCGAATACGAGCGCAGAAATCATTCTGCTGCTTACTGCTCGGTTTCTTGAAGAAGTTCCTGCACGGCTTTGAGCATTTCCGTGAGCTCGACCGGTTTGTTGAAGATGCGGCAGGCTCCCGATTTTTGTGCGTGGGTCAGCAGATACATCGGCGTCCTTTTGATGCCGCCGGAAATGGCAATGATGGGCAGGTCGGGATCCAGGTTGCTGACGGCATAGATCATCTCCCGCCCGTCCATTTCCGGCATCATGATATCGGTGATGATGAGGTCGGGCTTCTGCTGCTCAAGCATCTCCAACCCCTGACGTCCGTTGGACGCCACGGCGGTGCCGTACCCTTTGCTTTTGAGAAACTCTTCGAAAAGGATCAGGATGGAGGGGTCGTCATCAACAATTAAAATATTTTTCATGGACGGTTCCTTTTTTAAGGCGAGGGACTCTTTTGAAACATAGCCTGCCGGATCACAAAAGCCAGCTCTGTTACGGTAAAAGGTTTTTGCATAAAATGGTAGTCCTTTTTCGGGAGATCGCTCCAGCGTTCCCGTGCGTCGCCGTACCCGCTGCACAGCACCACGGGCAGGGCAGGCATTTTTCTGCGAAGCTCGTCGGCCAGCTCGATGCCGCTCCCGTCCGGCAGCATAATATCGCTGAAAAGCAGGTCGAACCGATCCCCTTCGCGCTCAGACAGGCTGCGGGCCTCTTGAAGACTTCCGGCGGCAAAAACCTGATACTTTTCGCCCAGCAGTATGCGGATACACAGATTGCGTAAGGTCATATCATCTTCCACCAGCAGGATGCGCTCGCCGCGCCCTTCCGCCCCGGCAGGCGGCTCGCTCTCGGAAGGGCGGGCTTCATGAACGGGCAGATAAATCTTAATGGTAGTGCCGTGGCTGACCTCGCTGTACACATGGATCCAGCCGCCGTGCTGCTTGACGATGCCGTAAATGACGGAGAGCCCCAGGCCGGTTCCCTCATTGACGGCTTTTGTTGTGAAGAACGGTTCAAACAGATGCTCTTTCACAGCTTTGGTCATACCGGTGCCTGTGTCGGTAACGGACAGGCATATGAATTTCCCCTCTTTTATTTCAGGTATCGCGGCGGCGTCCTTTGCGCTAAACGTTATATTTGCGGTGGAGAACGTCAGGCGCCCGCCGTCCGGCATGGCATCACGCGCATTCACGGCAAGGTTGAGAATGATCTGTGCGATCTTTCCGGAGGCAATGGGCACTTTTTCCAGTTCCTGCGCCAGATGGAGCACACATTGGATATTGATTCCGATCAGCCGTTCGATCATGTGCTCCGTTTCGCGGATCGGAGAGTTGATATCCAGAGGCTCGCTGTCCGCAGAATCTTCCCGGCTGAACGCCAGGAGGCCTTGGGTCAACTCGGCAGCGCGCTTAGCGGCTTTTTCCACCTCACGGAGTTTTCTGAGCGGGGACGGCTGGTCTTTCAGATCTTCCATCAGCAGTTCATTAAACCCGAGGATGGACTGCAGTATATTATTAAAGTCGTGCGCGATGCCGCTGGACAGACGGCCCATTTCATCCATTTTCTGCGCCTGGCGAAACTGCTGCTCCAGATGCAGCTGTTCCGTGATGTCCCGCTTGACGGCGACATAGTTTACAATAGTGCCGGAGTTGTCTCGAACCGGGGAAATGACAGCGTCCTCCACGTAAAGTTCGCCATTCTTGCATCGGTTGATAAACCGACCCTTCCACGTTTTGCCGGAGGAAATAGTGTCCCACAGCTCCCGGTAAAACGCCTGATCCTGTTTGCCGCTTTTAAGAATCCTTGGGTTCCGCCCGACCGCCTCCTCGCAGGAATAGCCTGTGATAGCTTCAAAGGCCGGGTTGGTATATTCAATAGTGCCGTCGCTGGCGGTAATTACTATGGTCTCTGCAGCCTGATTAATCGCCGCCGACAAACGCGTCAGATCCTCTTCATTTTTCTTTTGCTCGGCGATATTCCGTGAGAACTCAATGACCTGTACCGCCTCGCCGTCTTCATTAAGGATTGGTGCCATCATCACTTCGACGGGAATAGGTTGTCCGCTCTGGTCATAATGCAGATGCTCCAGCACAACGGGTTTCCCGGTAGCGAGGACCTGCTGCATGGGGCAGGGGTGTTTTTCATCGCAATCGCACGGGCTCGCACTGGCATGGGAAACTTCGTGGCAGGTCAGCCCGTCCGCCACGGGATCTGTATGGCCGCTCGCTTCCCGAACCGCCCGGTTGGCCAGCGCGATGGAATAATCGCGGTTGATGACCATGAGCGACTCGGGGAACCCGTCAAACACCGCTTGCAGGAAGCTCGGTGCGAGGGCTTGTTCTTTTTTGGCAACGGGAACAGTTTCGCGGCGGTTCGGTTCGAGAGCATCCCCGGAAGGGGGAGGTTTTTTTTCCATAGTTCTACTTTCTCTGCAAACAATGCGCGGGAATGTTTGTCGCTAGAGCGGCTGTTTACTCTGCCAGAAGGCTCTTCGCCAGCGTGGAAAGATCATTGATCGTAAACGGTTTGGCAAGACAGCCCAGCACGCCCAGCTTGCTTGCGGTTTGCAGATACTCAGCAGGCCCGCTTTTTATGTCGCCGCCGGACATGGCGATAATCTTCACGCCGGGATCTGCTTTTTGAATCTCCTCGATCAACTGAAGACCGTTCATGTTCGGCATCACAATGTCCGTCACAACAAGATCAATATTGTCGGACGAAAGCTTTTGCAGCGCCTCTGTTCCGCCGAGGGCCGTAACTATCTCGTAGTCCAGCTGAGACAGCATTTCCTCCAGCACCTTTACAATGCTGCTTTCATCATCCACTAAGAGTATACGGGCCATAGTCTGCTCTCCTTGTTAGGCATCTGCGCAGACTGTACCAGCAAGAAACGGGCCCGACAATCCCTTTGGGAGGCAAAAAGTGTGGTGGGCCCGGAGGGACTTGAACCCCCGACCAAGAGATTATGAGTCTCCTGCTCTGACCAACTGAGCTACGGGCCCACGAAGAAGGGGCGAAAGATAATCTTCACGCTTTCCCAACGCAAGAGCATATCCGCTATTTCGCCTGCCGCCGCTTGAGTTCGCCCGCAACCCAGCGGGATTGTTTGGCGAGGCCGAGCAGAATGCGCACGTCGTTTTCGGTGAGTTTGCCGCGGCTGAAGATGCGCCGCAGCCCCAGCATCATGTGCCCCAGCTTTTCTTCTTCGCAGAATCCGGTTTCAAGCATCATGGCGCTCCAGGTTTCGAAGAGCCGCTCGCGCATAGCGCTGCCGGCTTCGGGCGACCGCTCTTCCGGCGGTTTGTAGTCGCTGCCGCCGCCGGCAAGCAGGAAGAGTTCATAGCAGCAGACCATGACGGCGTGGGAGAGGTTAAGCGAGCGGTAGAGTTCACTCGACGGAATGTTGATGATGTGGGTGCAGACGGCCAGCTCTTCGTTGAAGAGCCCCTTGTCCTCGCGGCCGAAGACGAGCGCAGCCTTATGGTGAGCGGCGGAGTCGATGACAACGGGAGCGATCTCGCGAGGCAGCCCGGCGTGGTCGCGGTACATTCCCGTGCGCGCCGAAGTGCCCGCTACCACCGTGCAGTCGGCCACCGCCTCTTCCAGGGTCTGGAAAACGTTGTGCGCTTCGAGGAGGCCTTCGGCGTGATAGGCCAGTTTGCGGGCCTCTGCCCAGTCGAGCTTGTTGTGCGGCGCGACAAGTGCGAGATCAGTGATGCCCATGTTCATCAGGACACGGCAGACGGCGCCGATGTTGCCGCCGTATTTGGGGTCAACCAGCACAATTCGGATGTTTTCGAGCGGATTCATGGATGAATTTCCAATTTGAGCAGATCGAAGGGGGTCGCTACAATGCAAAACACCGGAGGTATAACGATATGAAATTAATAAAAGTTGTTTTGAGTACAATTGCAATCATGCTGCTGGCGGGCTGCGTCTCGACGGGCCAGCGCGCAACGGTGAGGGACGGGACGATTGGCAACCCCTCGCTTGGGTATTTCGGTTTTCAGTTCGAAATTCCCGAAGGATTCGAAATGTACAACCCCGCGGCGAAAGATCCGTCTGCGTACAGCGAATTGCAGCAACTGGCCATCCGGATTTATACCCTCAATGAGGAAATCCATCCGGACGGCAACGAGCGGTTTTACGAAAGCTTTCTGCTGATATCGGAGAACGCCTGCTTTCTGCTGATTACGCTCGAATATGACCACGTCTCGTTTTCCGACAATCGGTTTCCATCCGAAGAGGCCGGGTTGCAGCGCCAGCTGATGCCGCTTTACAACGTCAGCGAAACGGAAATGTTCACGCTGGGCGAAATAAGCCGTGTGGACGCCGTCTGGTCTCGCGGCCATGCCTATGAACGGAAGGGCTGGGTCTATTCCGGCCCCCGGCGCAACCGTATGCTTTTTAATTATGAGGCCTGCAAAATGACGGGCAGCAACCGCGACGGCTACATTCTGATGGGCTTTGCCTATCCTGAACATGCTGACACCCTCACCCCGCAGATGCGGAAAATGATCGGAGGAATGAAGTTTTGAACCTTTAAAACAGGATTGAACTTGCCCCTGATCTTCTGAATACTCCCGCGCAATGGCTGAAACATCTACAACCGCGCCGCGCCCGCTTTGCGTGGATCTCGACGGAACCCTTGTGAAAACCGATACGTTTGCACAGGCGTTGCTGCTGCTCATCCGCACCCGGCCGGCAACGCTTTTTTTCCTGCCGCGCTGGGCCGTGGGCGGACTGGCCGCTTTCAAGCGGCGAATTGCGCAGAAAATCACGCTTGATCCTGCGGTGCTTCCGTATCATTCCGGCCTGCTGACCTTTTTGCATTCCGAACGCGAAAAGGGACGCGAGCTGATTTTGGCGACTGCCTCGGATGCATTGCCCGCCCATGCCATCGCCGCGCACCTTGGTTTCTTTTCCGATGTTATCGCCAGCGACGGGCAGACCAATCTCAAGGCAACCCGTAAGCGAGACGCCCTCATCGCCCGCTTCGGCGAAAAGGGGTTTGATTATGCCGGCAACGCTTCCGACGACCTGCCGGTCTGGGATGCCGCGCAGGGAATCATCGCCGTCAACCCCTGCGCGCCGGTGCGCCGCGCGCTCAAAAAGCGTTCCGCACGGATTTTTGAAGACCGCACGCCCAAACCGGCCGCCTGGCTGAAAGCCCTCCGCGTGCATCACTGGCTGAAAAACATGCTGATTTTTCTGCCCATGTTCCTGGCGCACGAACTGACGACGCCCGCACTCTACATCAAGGCCGCAATCGCCTTTTTAGCCTTCAGCCTTACCGCTTCGGCCATTTATATTTTCAACGATCTGTTCGATCTGCATGCCGACCAGCACCATCCGCGCAAACGCCGTCGCCCGTTCGCGGCAGGCGATTTGAGCCTGCTGGCCGCTGCCGTAGTCGCTCCACTGCTGGTTGTGGCCTCGCTGAGTATCGCGTGCTTCCTTCCTTCGGCGTTCATGACGGTGCTGCTGATTTATCTGGCGGCGACCACGCTCTATTCCTGGCGCTTCAAGCAGATTGCACTGCTCGATGTCATGACGCTCGCGGGGCTTTTCGCCCTCCGTATTTTTGCGGGCACAGCCGCCTACGGCATTGAGACCTCGACGTGGCTGATCGCCTTTTCCATCTTCCTCTTTTTCAGTCTCGCCATGGTCAAACGATATGCCGAGCTGCGCGAAGCGACACAGGAGAATCCCGAATCGGTGCGGGGGCGCGGGCGCGGCTATAGCGCGGCGGATCTGCCGCTGCTGGCCGGCTTCGGCGCGGGCAGCGGCTGTGTGTCCGTGCTGGTGCTCGCTCTTTATATTAACAGCGAAAAGGTGGTGCAGTTCTATAAAACCCCCGCCGTGCTCTGGCTGCTCTGCCCGTTGCTACTCTACTGGATTGCGCGCGTCTGGCTGCTTGCCAGCCGCGGAGAACTCTCCGACGATCCTCTCGATTTCGCCGCGCGCGATCCCCAGACCTGGCTGATCGGAGCGCTCAGCGCCGCCGTTTTGATTTTTGGCAGTTTGTAACCGTTAACTTAGAGGAGAAAACAGAATATGAAACCGACTTTGGTGCTTATGGCCGCAGGTATGGGAAGCCGCTACGGCGGCCTGAAACAGATTGACCCCGTCGGGCCCTCCGGCGAAATCGTCATGGACTATTCGGTATATGACGCCATTCAGGCCGGTTTCGGCAAGGTGGTCTTTATCATCCGTCCCGATATCGAAGAGGTGTTTAAGGAAAAGATCGGCGCGAGATTTAAAGACAAAATCGAAACGGCCTATGCATTTCAGACGCTCGAAAACATTCCTGAAGGCTTCAGTATTCCTGAAGGGCGCGTGAAGCCGTGGGGCACAGGGCAGGCCGTGCTGGTCGCGCGTGAGCATGTGACCGGACCGTTCGCCGTTCTCAACGCCGACGATTTTTACGGCCGCGCCTCGTTCAAAGTGCTGGCCGATGAACTGAGTGCGACCTCCGTTGATTCAACGGACAGCTGCATGGTCGGCTTTTACATCAAAAACACCATCTCGCCGAACGGCGGCGTAACGCGCGGACAGTGCCTCGTGAAAGACGAATACCTGCAGAGCGTGATCGAACGGTTCGAAATCGAACGTAAAGAAGACGGAGTAATTCGTTTCAATGATGACGGGGAACTCCAAGAAATGGCTGATGGCGAATTCACCTCCATGAATATGTGGGGGTTCACGCCGCACCTGTTCGACTACCTCGAAAAGGATTTCGTCAACTTCCTGACCGAAGAGGGCGGGGAGATGAAAAGCGAGTACCTGCTGCCCACGATCATTGACCAGATGATTCAGGAAGGTGCGACGCGCGCCAAAGTGCTGCCCACCGACGAGAAATGGATGGGCGTCACCTATCCTGACGACAAACCGCTTGTTATGGCTGGCATCCGCGCGCTGGTTGACAAAGGACTCTATCCGGAAAATTTATGGGAATAGGAATGCCGGAGTAATGGAATAGAGGAATAATTCTTTCCAATATTCCAATTCTCCGGTAATCCAGTACTCCGCTCTTACTGCCCGGGTGGCGGAATCGGTAGACGCAACGGACTTAAAATCCGTTGATCGAAAGATCGTGCGGGTTCGAGTCCCGCCCTGGGCACCACAGCTAATCGGCGCACCATAAAAAAGCCCCCGAGGCCGGTTTCCCGGCCTCGAGGACTTTATGAGCGGAGAAGCCGGCAACAAACCCCTAAGCACCTTCTTCTCCAAACCTCAATAGCGGAAAACTATATATCATAAAGCCGATCAAAAAAGAAATTTTTTGTGGGGTTATTCCCTACAAAAAGAGGGGGCGGTTTTTTGCAAACTTGATACGGGTCAAGGAAGCTTTTTGACGAATTGCTAGCATGTGTGTAATTAATGGGAAACGCGTATGAATCGGAAAATCATCGAAATTGACGAGGCCCTGTGCAACGGATGCGGCGCATGCGTTACCGGCTGCGCGGAAGGGGCGCTGGCTATCGTGGAAGGCAAGGCCAAGCTGGTGAATGAGGTTTTTTGCGACGGCCTCGGTGCATGCATCGGGGAGTGCCCGACCGGCGCACTGAAGATGATCGAACGCGAAGCGGCGGAATTCGACGAAAAAGCGGTCGAGGGACATTTGCTGGAGCAGAAGACCCCCGCTGGCGGTTGCCCCGGCATGAAGCTGCGCTTCGCGGAGCCGTCGAAGGTCGAAAAGTCGAAAGCCGAAGCTCGGGAAATTTCGGGACAGGTTATTCCGTCAGAGCTCAACCAGTGGCCGACGCAGCTGCATCTGGTTCCGCCGGCCGCGCCGTTTTTCAAAGATCGTGAGTTGGTGGTGCTTTCCACCTGCTCGCCCTCTGCTTCGCCGGATGTCAACTGGCGCTTTATTCGCGGCCGCGCGATGGTCATCGCCTGTCCGAAGCTTGACCGCACGGAAGGCTATGTCGAAAAGCTCACGGACATTCTTGCTTCCAACGGTATTCCGAAAGTGATTATTGTGCGCATGGAAGTCCCGTGTTGCGGCGGACTCACCATGATGGTTAAAGAAGCGGTGCAGCAGAGCGGCCGCACCAATCTGATTGTTGAAGAGGCGACCATTGGTTTGAATGGAGACCTGCTTGAAACGAAGAAGTTGATGTAAGGGCTGCCCTCGTGGTCGCCCCTCTTATAAGGAGGTTCTTATGGACGAACTCAAAGGCAGAGCGCTCAATTTAAAGACGCTGGTGGATTATTCTGACGGCGCCGTCATCAGCCGCACCCTGCTCAAAAAAGAAACCGGCAACATCACGCTCTTTTCCTTTGATAAAGGGCAAGGCTTGAGCGAGCACACGTCGCCGTTCGATGCCGTTGTGGAAGTGGTCGAAGGCGAGGGCACGTTTATCATCGCGGGCGAACCGAAAACGGTGAAGGCGGGAGAAATGATCATTATGCCCGCCAACATTCCGCATGACGTGCAGGCCGCCGAAGCGCCCTTCAAAATGCTGCTGATTATGATCCGCTCGGAAGTATGAAAATTCACTGGTTGCAACATGTGCCGTTTGAAGGGCTTGGATGCATCGAGCCGTGGCTCCTCGAAAACGGGCACGAGGTTTCCTGTACGCGGCTTTTCAAAGCTGAAACGCTGCCCGATCCGCGCGAGGTGGACGGTCTGATCGTGATGGGCGGGCCGATGGGGGTTGATGACGAAACCGTCTATCCGTGGCTGGCAGACGAAAAAGCTTCCATCAAAGAAATCATCGCGCAGGACAAGCCGGTGCTTGGCATCTGCCTCGGGGCACAGCTCATCGCCGCAGTGCTCGGCGCGCCGGTGACCAGAAGCAAACATCTCGAAATTGGCTTTTTTGAATGTAGAGCAAGCAGCTTGTCCGCCGAAGCCTTTGGCGAAGGATGGATCCCGCTTGCTTTTCTGCCGTCGGCGGAAAACGACCGGGACGGTCGTTCTACTTTTCGTGGAGGCGGCGAAATTTTTCCCGAAACGTTTCCGGCATTTCACTGGCACGGAGACACCTTTGGCATTCCGGAAGGCGCGACGCCTTTGGCGTCGAGTGAGGCGTGTGAAAATCAGGCGTTTATTTATAACAATAAAGTGCTGGCACTTCAGTTCCACCTTGAAACGACCGAAGAGAGCTTGTGCGCACTCTATGAACACTGCGCTCACGAAATAACCGACGGCCCGTTTGTTCAACGCTTGCCTGCCCTCCGAAGCCTTGGCGAAGGAGGAGAAGAAATGAAGCCGTTTTTTCCGGAGCTTGGAAAATGTAACGCGCTGATGTTTGGCTTGTTAAACCGGCTGTTTTGATTTATCACTCCATCCATGATTTCTTTCCGTAAAAAATTCCATCTGATGTTCGTCTGCACGGCC
>JAOZSE010000018.1:0-4199 GCA_029939835.1 Pontiellaceae bacterium | reverse complement strand
CGCAGCGCCTATTTCGCGGGCTATTTTCAGCACTATCTTTCGCTCTGTCATCCTGCCGGACTGCGCCGGCTGAAAATCACCTCGGCCGGCACCAAAGCGGTCACCGGCGGCCGGGTGAATGATGTCGTCGCGCTGATTGCCCGAAAAAACGGATTCAGTCTGCGCCAGCACCTTGCGGGTCCGCTGTCGGCGAAGCGGATCAAAAAAGCCGACCTGATTGTCACCATGGAACAGGAGCACAAAGACGATATCCTGGAAAAATATCCCGAGGCCGAAACAAAGGTGTTTCGGTTGATGGAATACGGCTGGGAAGGCGTTGAGCGTGAGGCGGGCGAGAAGGAGGAGGAAGAAGTGCTCGATGTTCCTGATCCGACCGGTAAAAATGTGGAGGATTTCCAGGCGTTCATTGATACGGCGCACGCCGAAGCAGACCGACTGCTTCACGAGCTGATGCGCCGCCAGATCGTATAAAGGAAAGATCTCTTGACCGCAAAACACAGAGTGCTGATTCTCTCGGTCAGTGCAGGCGCGGGCCACATCCGCGCGGGCGAGGCGCTGGCCAAAGCCGCGGCGGCCCATCCGGAAACCGGCGACGTGCTGCATATTGATGCCCTGCGCTACACCAACAAAATATTCCGCCGGTTCTATTCCCAGTTTTACATTGATCTGGTCAAAAGCGCGCCGGTGCTGCTCGGCTGGTTTTATGACGCCCAGGATGAGCCGTGGAAAACCGAAAAAATGCGCCTGATGCTCGACCGCATGAACACCGGCCCGCTGGTTCGGCAGATCAAAAAATTCCGGCCCGACATCACCGTCTGCACGCATTTTTTGCCGGCCGAAATTCTCTCGCACCTGATCAAGCACGAGCGGATTGATACGCAGCTCTCCCTGGCCGTGACCGACTACTATGTCCATGCCATGTGGCTTTCGCGGCTGTTCCACCACTACTTTGTAGCCAACGAGGAATCCAAGGCACAGCTCGAAAACATCGGGTTCCCGCCGGAACGGATTTCTGTATCGGGCATTCCGGTTGATCCGGTGTTCAGCGAGCCGTGGGATCGCGCCGCACTGCGTGCGCAATATGCCCTGCGGGATGACGTGCCCCTGCTGCTGGTTTCCGCCGGTGCGCTGGGGGTGAGTTCAGCGGAACGGATCGTGGAGGTGCTCGGCAAGCTGACAGCACCGGTACAGATTATGGTGGTTTGCGGAAAAAATGAAAAACTCAAACAGACCGTACAGAAACAGCTGGCCCGCGGCTCCACGCCGGATCACCTCAGTTTCAGGGTGCTGGGCTACACCGACGCGATGGATCAGTGGATGAAGGCCGCCGATCTTTACATCGGAAAACCCGGCGGCCTCACCACCGCCGAGGCCATGAGCTGCGGCCTGCCGATGGTCATCTACCAGCCGATTCCCGGTCAGGAGGAGCGCAACAGCGATTTCCTGCTCGAGAACGGAGCGGCGGTAAAGTGCAACCATCTCACCACCATGGCGTATAAAGTGGACCTGCTGCTCCAAGACGAAGGGCGCCTCGCCAAAATGCGCCAACGGGCGCTGGCGCTGGGACGGCCCGATGCCGCCGCACAGGTCATCCAGACGCTCATCAATGAACGGCAGTTCGAGCCCGTGAATATTCCGCGCCCGCCTCGCGGCGAAAAGACCAAAGAAAAGCTGAAGCAGATCGGGCGGAAACTTCCCTTTGCCAAAGACGATATCGAACCTGGTTTTCCAGGGTAGAGCAAAATTAAATAAGGGGCTGACCCAGATAACTAATTCATTTTCTCATCAAACCACTGTTTTAATTGGGCGAACTGCGGTTTGGCTTTGGATTGTTAAACCGCCACTCACACGCCTTTAAACAGAGTGGAAAATATTCTCTCGGAACGCCATTAAATTTTCGCATCTGTCGCTTTGCCTGGTTCCAAAAATTCCCGATGCCATTGATGTGCTTTTTCTCAGACGCAAAGAGTTTTGAGTGATTAATTCTGTAATGCTTGAACTCGGAGATATCCAGAGCATCATAGCCTTTCCATGTGTCGATATAAACGATGCTGTCCGGGACAATTTTCTCTTTGATGATTGGCATTAAGGTCGAGGTTTTGGCATTCGGGATTATTTTCGTATAGACCTTTCCTCCCCGTTTTAAAAGGCCGAAGACGGGAACCTTGCCCGCAGCACCTCGCCCGCGCTTCCCTTTTCGATGTCCTCCAAAATATGATTCATCCCTCTCGATTTCGCCTTCAAGAAACTCGACATTTTCGGCCTCGAGCTTTTCCTTGATAATCTGTCGTAGCCGGTGAAAAAAGCAGATCGCTGTCTTCGGATTGACGCCGACCAGATCAGCTGTACATCGCGCTGTTGACCCGGCCACAAAATGTTCAATCAACTTCTCTTGTTTAGCTTTGCTTACTCGGCTTTTTCGCATGACTCAAAATAACATGTTTTCCAGTTATCCGGGTCAGCCCCAAAGATTTTTAAAGGGTTTTGGAACAACCGGATTTATTTACCGACAAGCCACACATTCACGAACGGCTCATTGCCAAGCTCAGACAGCTCAAACAAAGAGGACTTACTTGCTTCGCGACGCAGCGTCCGACCCTCAGGCGCTTTTCCACTGCCTGGAACATTTTCTTCCAAGAGTTGGAAAAAAACGTTAGAAAGGTTTCAGTCTTTGAAAAGTTTGGAGGCCCTGAATGCATCGTACTCCCGAAAAACAGCGGCGGGAGCGTGCCGTTGAGCTTGGGAAATCCGGAAACCCAGATGCTTTGCCGGAATTGATTGAACTGACACGCTGCCCTGCCGCCAACGTGCGGAAGCTCGCGGCCTCCGCCATCGGCAAACTCGCCAGCCTTGTCGAAGGACAGACCGCCGTGCGGGCACTTCAACCCATGCTTCGGGATCCTTTTCCACAAGTTCGGCAATATGTCGCTAAAGCACTCAGTGCCTATGGCGCCGATGCCCAAAACGCTTTGTCCGACCTGCGTGATATGGCGATCAGCCCCGCAGAACCGCAATACAACAACAACTGCGCCAAACGCGCCATTGAGATCATTGAAGAGGCGAGGCGAATTGCAGAGAGTCAAGCCGTTCACTGTTGTCAGCGATGCGGCGTGAGGTTGGAGGCGGACGAATTTGTTCGATCACAGAAAGCCTTTCAGCGCCCCTTCTGCAACTACTGCTTCGATGAGGTTTTTTTGGAGCGGCGCAACTTTGAAACCAAAGTGGAGTTGCAGAAAAACATCCGCGCCAAAGACGGCACCTGGGTACAGTCCGCCGGAGAGCGGCTCATTTGTGAGGTGCTCAATGCCGAAGGAATTCGCTATCGCTACGACGAACGCTTCCGAATCCTCGACGGCTACGCCATCCGCCCCGACTTTTACCTGCCGGAATTTAATGTCTACATCGAATACTGGGGCATGGACACCGCCGACTACAAAATCGGCATGCTTAAAAAGCAGCAACTCTACCAGCAGCAGGGCAAAAAACTCATCTCCCTTTATCCCGCCGACAAACCGCACATGCACGAACGCCTCATGGCCAAACTCAAAAAGTTCCAATAAGAGAGATTAGTTGCTTTGCGATGCAGTGTCTACTGCCGGGCAAAGTGGCAGGAGACTTTCTGGTGGAGGGCGTCGGCGATGATCTGGATTCCGCCGTTTTTGGAAACGTCGGCCACATCGATTTCGGGCAGATCGGGGCGGTATTCGCCGGAGGTGAGGAGTTCGCGTGCCTGTAGAAAGGAGGTTTCCCAGAAGCCGAGGCTGCTGTCGGAGTTCAGACCCGACCTCTTGGCCGAGGTCAGGATTTCCGAAATGACGGCACTGGACATCACGGGGATGAAGTCGTCGCCGTGGCGCACATGAAGCATGTTCATGGTGGGGGAGTAGCGGTGCTGCACCTTGATTGGCCGCACGTAGAGCTCGTCCTTATAACGATAGACATCCAGGAAAAGCTGGGTGGTGTTTTGGGTCGGGTCGATGGCGTTCGAGGTGTGGTAGTTGCGGTAGATGGCAAAGTAGGTGACGGTTTCCATGTCGAAGAGGTAGGGGCAGGTCAGTATGAAAAAATTGCCCAGCATCTGGTCGGAATACCAGTCGACCGCCAGCCGCGACAGGCAGTCGAAGACATAAAACGTGCCGATCCCTGCCTGCTGATCTCTGATGTCTGACTCCTGCCTGCCCGCCATAGCCTTGGCGACG
>JAOZSE010000017.1 GCA_029939835.1 Pontiellaceae bacterium | reverse complement strand
GTGTTTAAAATGAAAGTCGCCCCCCCGCGCGGGGGGCGTGGATTGAAACCGTGTCGTTGTAGCAGACGAGACATATGCATATTGTCGCCCCCCCGCGCGGGGGGCGTGGATTGCTAGTGCGCGTTGCACCTTGCCCTTCGGGGCCGCACTTTGTGTCGGCCTCGCTCGCGCGAACAGTTTTTGAAATGATGTCCAGCCTCTTAATTGAAACCAAGGCGATGTCTCTGTGTCTTTGATCTCTCTGTAGTTAAAATAGTTCCTCTTTTTATTCTTCGCGTCTTGGCGGTCAAAAAATCTTCCGTATCAGGCATTCCTTGTTATTCTGCATCTCGAATTGAAATCATTTCATCCATGTTTATGAATGACGGAGGCAGGAGGACATTATGTCAATCACAGCCATCAGCCCGCTCGACGGGCGGTATGAATCGAAAGTCACCGAGCTGCAGGTCTGTTTCTCCGAATACGCGCTGATCCGCTGCCGCGTGCGGGTGGAAATGCTCTGGCTCAAAGCACTCTGCGCTGAAAAGGGGATTCCGGAGGCCCGCGCGCTGTCGAAGGAGGAAATCCAGCAGCTTGACGCCATCGTGGAGAACTTCAGTCCTTCCGAGGCCGAACGGGTTAAGGAAATCGAGCGCACCACCAACCATGACGTCAAAGCGGTCGAATATTATCTGAAGGAAAAAATCGCGGGTACTTCTCTCGAAGAACTCTCTGAATTCCTGCACTTCGCCTGTACCTCAGAGGACATCAACAACCTTTCGCACGCCCTGATGCTTAAAACCGGCCGCGAAGCACTTGTCGCAGAGCAGGTGGGAATCATCGCGACGCTCACTGCGCAGGCGAAGCAGTGGAAAGCGGTTCCCATGCTGGCGCGTACACACGGGCAGACTGCTTCGCCGACAACGGTTGGCAAAGAGCTGGCTGTTTTCGCCGACCGATTACAGAAAGCATCCACCGTTTTTCAGGAAGTGGAAATTCTTGGCAAACTCAACGGTGCGGTCGGCAATTACAACGCGCACCTGAGCGCCTGCCCGGACGTCGACTGGCCCGCGCTCGCCAAGGGCGTTGTCGAAGGCGACCTCGGCCTTCAGCAGAATGCTTTCACAACGCAGATCGAGCCGCACGACTATATGGCCGAGCTGTTCGACGCGCTCGCGCGCTTCAACACCATCCTTCTTGATCTCGACCGCGACATCTGGACCTATATTTCCTTTGCCTGTTTCAAGCAGAAAACCGTTAAAGGCGAAGTTGGCTCTTCGACCATGCCGCATAAAGTCAACCCGATTGACTTTGAAAACTCGGAAGGCAATCTCGGTCTGGCCAACGCACTGCTGCGCCACTTTTCCGAAAAACTGCCCGTTTCGCGGATGCAGCGCGACCTGACCGACTCGACCGTTCTGCGTAATATGGGCGTGGCTTTCGGTCACGCCGTGCTGGCTTACCTCTCGACCCTCAAGGGACTTGAAAAGCTTGAACTCAACGAAGAAAAGCTGGCGGCCGATCTCGATAACGCATGGGAAGTGCTCGCCGAGCCGGTGCAGACCGTGATGCGCAAAGCGGGCATCGAAAAGCCCTATGAAAAACTCAAAGAGTTGACGCGCGGCAAAGGCATCACCAAAGAAACCCTTCAGGAATTTATTGAAGGCCTCGACCTTGCCAAAGCAGATAAAAAACGTCTGCTCGCGCTCACCCCTGCCGCCTACATCGGTCGCGCCGCCCAAACCGTTGACGAGTTGTAATTCAATTCGCCGGGTGGGGTCACCCGGCCTACAGAACATGCCTGTTGCTGACAATAATGCACTTCCTCGGCGGCAACGTCGGTTGCCGGGAATCTTTGATGCAAACCCATCTTATTTTCTGACGCTTTGCACAGTGGGTCGGGTTCGGGTTTTAAATTCAGACGCTGTGAATGCCCGATCTCGACAGTTTGCCGCCGGCTCGATGGATCGGTACGGGGTCTGGATAGATTCTTATGTGCTGATGCCGGATCACGCGCATCTGATCGTAACCGTGTCCGACAAAGCGACGCTCAGCAGATGGGTTAAGGCGTTTAAGGCATTCGTCGGGAATCGCGAATTCCAGTGGCAGGAGAGTTTTTTCGATCATGTTCTGCGTAGTGACGAAAGCCGCTCTGAGAAATGGGAATATATTCGAATGAACCCTGTTCGGGCTGGATTGGTCGAACATCCGGATGACTGGCTTCACTCCGCGTGGTTCGATCCGCGAACCGGTGTTGTAGGCCGGGTGACCTCACCCGGCGAAGAAAGATAAAAGAATGAATTCCAAATCATCCATTCACGGACTTTTGTTTGAAGAGCTCGCGGCGTTCTGCAGGGAGCACGGGCAGCCCGCATTCCGCGCTAAACAGATATGGGGCTGGCTTTATGCCAAGCGCGTTGCGTCGTTCGACGAAATGAAGAACCTTCCCGCGCCGCTGCGTAATCTGCTGGGTGAACACTTCTGTTTCCAGTGTTTGGAAAAAATCGAAACCAAAGGCGCGACGGGCCAGACGCAGAAGCTGCTTTTGAAGCTGGAAGACGATGAACTGATCGAAGCGGTGTTGATTCCGGCCCGCGCGCGCCGCACGGTTTGCATATCCAGTCAGGTGGGCTGCAAGATGGCCTGCGCTTTTTGCGCCAGCGGACAATGCGGCTTCCATCGCAACCTGACAGCGGGCGAAATGGTCGAACAGGTTCTCTTCGCCGCCGAAATCTACGGCGAGCGCCCGACAAACGTTGTTTACATGGGCGTCGGCGAACCGCTCGACAATTATGATGAAACGCTCAAATCCATCCGCATTCTCAATCATCCGGATGGACTGGGCATCGGTGCACGAAAAATCACGATCAGCACCAGCGGCGTGATTCCCGGCATTGAGCGGCTGGCGGGGGAGGGCCTGCAGGTGGAGCTTTCTGTTTCGCTCCACGCATCGGAAAACGAACTCCGTTCTAAACTGATGCCCTCCAATAAACGCTGGCCGCTCAATGCGCTGTTACAGGCTTGCTCCGACTACACGGCGAAAACAAAGCGCATCATTACGTTTGAATACACGCTGATCAAAGGCATGAACGATTTGCCGGAGCAGGCGCAGAAACTGACGGAGCTTCTCAGAAAATTTCCCTGCCGCGTGAATTTGATCCCGCTCAGTGAAGTTGAGGAGTTCAACGGCGAACGCGCGACTCCTGAAGCAATGCAGTATTTTTTCAAAACGCTCGAAAAGGCGGGGATCAACGCGACGCTGCGCGATTCCAAGGGATCCGCGCTCAAGGCCGCCTGTGGCCAGCTTCGCGCCCGAAAGCTTTGAATGCGGTCAAAGCCTGAAAATAAAAAACCCTCTTCTGTGGCAGAAGAGGGTTTTGACTTACAGACGGTTTATTAAATTTCAGTAGCCGCCGCTTCTTCGACTTCGCCTAGCGGGCAAACGTTGTCTTCGCAGGCAGTAGCGGCTTTTGCTTCCGGTGCCGCTTTCTTAACTTCCTCCAGCGGACAAACGCTGCCTTCGCAGGCTGCCGCTTTTTCTTTCACCGCACAGGCTTCGTCTTTGGCTTCAGCAGTGGAGGCCGGGCAGTCTTTGGCTTCCGGAACAGCCGGGGGCTCAACTTTGATTTCCGGAACCTCGATAGGCGGGGCGGCTGGCGCTTCGACTTTAACTTCCGGCATTTTGATCTCGGCAGCCGGGGCCTCGACTTTAACCTCGGGCACCTCAACTTCAACTGCCGGAGCTTCAACTTTAACCTTCGGCGCCTCGACTTCGACTACCGGCGTCTCGACTTTAACTTCCTGCATTTCGGCTATCACTTCTGAAACGGCCGGTGCGGTGTCGGCTTCGGGTGCGGCGACGGGTTTTCCACCCATGCCGAATGCAACGGAAACCAGCATCGAAACGGTCACTAACACGATCAACTTCTTCATATATTCTCCTTTTGAGATAAGCCCCCTTTGGGCGTTCAATTTAAAGCGCCGTGACGCTACCGGAAAAGCGACACGGTTGTCAAAGTGTGAATACGGATGTTTTCACGATTGAGAAGCGCTTGCCAAACGCCGTTTGTTTACATCGTACGAGTCAATCGGCCGGGCGAGAATGGTGTATTTTTCCCAAAAAATAAGTACAAAAAAATTGACGAAGGGTGGTGGATAATGTCATAAAAGGGAGCGTAAAAGCAGAAAGTGGAGTAGTAGTCATGGTCGAAACAGGTATAGAGGAGTTGTTTGTAGGGTCTTTCCATCACTCGCTGGATCCGAAACGGCGGCTGATTGTGCCTTCGGGCTGGCGCGCCCTGATGGGTGAAGCGCCCCGTCTTTACGTATTCCCGCACCCGGACCGCAAATGTCTTTATCTATATACGCTGAAAGAAATGAATCGCCGTTTGCGGCAGTTGCGCGAGTCAGGCGCGGCGGATGCACAGGACGAGCAGGCCATCCGCGCCATGACGGCTTCAGCGGATGCATTGGCGGTGGATGCTCAGGGCCGGGTGCGCATTAAGGATGAACTGCTGGCGCACGCTGAGGTGAAAAGCAAAGTGGTGCTGGTCGGCACACTCACCCGGATCGAGCTCTGGAGCGAAGAACAGTTTGATATGGCGCTGCCGGCACTTTCGCCGCTCGCCGAGACCGCTTTTTATGGAGGTTATTAAAAGGAGAACAATCATATGAGTATGACAGGCATCGCAAAGTATCTGCATTATTCGAAGGCCATTGATTTGACCCGCGAAAAAGACCGCTATCTCCGGCTTCCGGGGAGGGCCATACGGCGCAACCTGCCGATGAGCGAAGAACAGGCCACCGTGTTTTCAGCAGCCTGCTCACGTCGTGTACTTGATTCCGTTCTCGCGACCTAAGGATTTTATGCATGTTCCGGTACTGCTGAACGAGACGCTGGATCTGCTGGTGACCAATCCGGCGGGAATCTATATCGACGGCACACTCGGACGCGGCGGACATGCGGAAGCGATTTTAAAGCGGCTTTCGCCGGAAGGACGGCTGATCGGGCTGGATCGCGACGCGGAAGCCATCGAACAGACCGCGGAAATTTTGAAACCGTTTGAAAAACAGGTGCATCGGATACACGGAAACTTTGCGGATATGAAGACGTTTTGCGAATCCATCGGAGTAGCGGAGGCAGACGGGGTGCTTCTCGACCTCGGCGTCAGTTCGCCGCAGCTCGATATCGCGGAGCGCGGCTTCAGTTTTGCCAAAGACGGGCCGCTCGATATGCGCATGGACCGCACGCAGGGCCGGTCGGCCGCCGACCTGGTGAACGAAGAGGATGAAAAAATGCTGGCAGACCTGATTTACCGCCTCGGAGAAGAGCGCGACTCGCGCCGGATCGCGCGGGCCATCGTGCGGGCGCGGGAAACCGGGCGGATTGAACGAACGCTTGAGCTGGCGGAAATCGTTGAAAAGGCCAAGGGCGGGCGCCGCGGCCCCATTCATCCGGCCACGAAGACCTTTCAGGCGTTGCGGATGGCGGTCAATGCGGAGCTCGAAAACCTGGAGGCAGGCCTGGATGCCGGGCTTTCCATACTGCGGGAAGGGGGGCGGATGGCGGTAATTACGTTCCACAGTCTGGAAGACCGGATCGTAAAAGGATTTTTTAAGCGCCACACCGTGCGGCGCGAGTCGCTCCAGCAGGGCGGCGAAAGACAGGTGTTTGAAAAACCGGCCGTGCGGCTGCTGACCAAAAAGCCGCTGACGGCTTCAAAAGAAGAACTTGAAGAAAATCCGCGCGCGCGTTCAGCCAAGTTGCGCGCGGCGGAAAGGGAGAAAGCGGCATGAAAAAGAAAAAGAAAAGAAAAAGCCGGAAGTCACAGGCGCGCATTCCATTTCCGCGCATGCTGGCCAACATTTTGGTTTTTATCGCCGTTTTCGGCCTCAGCTATGTCTGGCTCTGCGCACGCTGCGATATGCTCGGGCAGGACATCAAGCGCCTCGAGTCGGTTCGGCGTGAAACCCGGCTCCGGCTGATTAACGAGCAGGATCGCTGGGCCAGCCTGTTGGCGCCGACCAACTTTGAGCGAGCCCTCAAGCGCCACCGTCTGGCGATGCAGCTTCCCGATGAACGTCAGATTGTGCGTGTCCGCCGCGGCAGCCGTGTCGCCGCCTTGACCCTGGCCTATGCGGGGAGAGTCGGGGAGTAGGGGAGTATTGGAGTTATGGAGTATTGGAATGAAAGGTTGCTGACAGAATACTCCCACTCCCACACTCCCACACCCCCATACCCCCATACTTCCACACGCTCCCTGTGGACGCGAACATGAATGATAAAGGTAGAACTATATTTATCGCATTGTTTGTCGTTGCCGCTTTTGCCGGGCTGGGTGTTCGCCTGGCCTTTTTGCATTTAAAGCCTTCGGCGAATACGCTGAAACGGATCGGAAGCGGACGGCACCTCGAACAGGAAACGCGCGGGCCGCGCGGGCGCGTGCTCGACCGCGATGGCAATATTCTTGCCGTGGACATTGCCGCCAAACATGTCTGTGCCGACCCGAAATTTATTTTTGAGCACGGTGATATGCAGGCGGTGTGCGAGGCGCTCGCCGAGCATCTTTCGCTTGATCGGACAGCCTTGTGGCAGCAGCTTGATCAGCCGCATCGCCAGTATGTCCGGATTAAAAAATTCATGCGCAAAGAGAGGATTGAGCCGCTGCGGAAACTGCAGCTCAAAGGCCTCATTTTTGAAGATGTGCCGATTCGCGATTATCCCAAGGGAGCGCTCGGTGCGCATGTGATCGGCTTTGCCAATCATGAAGGGGTCGGCAGTGCGGGGGTCGAGCAGTGCATGAACTCCTATCTGCAGGGGAGCGCCGGTCTGCGCATCAGTCAGAAAGACGGTCGCCGCCGCGAAATCTACAGCCGCCGCACAGTGGATATCAAGCCGCAACCCGGCGGAAATGTTTATCTTACGATGGATCAGCAGATTCAGCACTTTGCCGAAAAAGCACTTGATGATCTGGTCGCAAAATACCGTCCCGAAGGGGCCTGGGCGATTGTACAGAATGTGCGCACCGGTGAAATCCTGGCGATGGCCTCACTGCCGACCTACAACCCCAATCGCTTCAATACCGCGCCCGTCGAGTGGCGGCGCAACCGTACCATCAACTACACCTATGAACCCGGATCGGTCATGAAGGCGGTCATCATTGCCTCTGCGCTGGATTCCGGTGCCGTTCGCGATCAGGACATTTTTGATTGTGAAGACGGCCGCTGGATGTATGGCGGGAAGCCGCTCCACGATTCACATGGAGAGGGGCTTCTCTCTGTGGCCGATATCCTGAAAAAATCGAGTAATATCGGTGCCGCCAAAATCGCCCTGCAGATGGGCAACGAAAAGGTTTATCAAAGCCTGCGAGCTTTCGGCTTCGGTGCACAAAGCGGCATTGAACTGCCCGGCGAAGATGCCGGTATTGTCTGGCCGGTCAAGCGCTGGTCGAAGATCAGCATTACCCGCCTTGCGATGGGCCACGAAGTACTGGTGACCTCCCTGCAAATGCTTTCCGCGTTCAGCGCCATCGCCAACGATGGCATCCGCATGCGTCCGGTCATCATCCGCCGCGTGGCGGACGCCAAAGGCGACACCATTCTTGAAACCTTTCCCCAGGAAACGGGGCGGCCGATCCGGCCTGAAACCGCCCGGCAGATGCGCCGCCTGCTCGCGCGCGTGACCCAGCCCGGCGGAACCGGAACCAAAGCGGCGCTGCGCGGCTATCTTGTCGCGGGGAAAACCGGAACGGCCCAGAAAGTAAATCTGGAGGAGGGCGGCTATTACGGCAGTAAATATATTGCCTCATTCGTCGGGTTCCTGCCGGCGGAAAATCCGGTCATCAGCATTATGGTGGTCGCTGACGATCCGCAGGGCGCCCACTACGGCGGAACGGTCTGCGCACCGTATTTCCGCGAAATCGCCGACCAAACCATGCGGTATTTGCGCGTCCCTCCGGAAGGCTTTACGACAGAATATCTAACAGAACTTGAATCCGTACACCCTGAGGCAGAGAATGGCTCCCAAAGCCATTCGGAATGAAACCAAAGATGAGACTCAGCCAACTACTTGAAGAAGTCCAGCCGCTCCAGGTCACGGGCGATACGGAATGCGAAATCAGCGGGATCTTTTATGACTCGCGCCGTGTAACGTCCGGCGACCTGTTTGTGGCGCTGCACGGCGAACACGTGGACGGCGCGGCCTATATTGAAGACGCGATTCAGCGCGGCGCGGCGGCAGTGGTTTCGCAGACGCCCTGCGTACTCGGCGGGAACGTTCCCTGTGCGCAGGTGAACGATGCGCGCCTTGCGCTCGCGCAGATCGCCGGCACCTTCTGCGATCACCCTGCAAAACGCCTTTGCACGGTCGGCATCACCGGCACCAACGGAAAGACCACGGTTTGTTTTATGCTGCGTGATATTTTCAAAGCGGCGGGCCGTCATCCCGGGCTGATCGGGACGGTGCGCTATGAAATCGGCGACCGCATACTGCCGGCGGCGCGCACAACACCCGAAGCGCCCGACATTCAGGCCATGCTCGTACAGATGGAGCGCAGCGGCTGCGACAGCGTAGCCATGGAAATCTCCTCGCACGCCCTCGATCAGCACCGTGTGCACGGCATGCTGTTCGATGCCGCCATCTTTACCAACCTCACACAGGATCACCTCGATTATCACGGAACACTCGAAGCCTACTTTGAGGTCAAAACACGGCTCTTTCGTCAGGTGCGCGGCGCGGCGGTCATCAACCGCGACGATCCCTGGGGAAAACAGTTGCTTGAACAAAGCAAAGCGCTATCCGATTGCATCAGCTACGGGTTCGAAGAGGGTGCCGATGTTCGGGGGTTCGACGCGGTCTCGGACAAAAACGGCGTACGTATGCGCGTTGAAAGCCCGTGGGGCGGCACCGATATTTCGATGCAGCTCATCGGCCGCTTTAATCTGCACAATGCGCTCGCGGCGTTCGCCGCCGCCGGCGCGCTGGGCATACCGGTGGAAACCATTGCGACCGCGCTTGGCGGCATGGAAAATGTGCCGGGCCGCCTTGAGACGATTCCCAACAACAAGGGCAAACGGGTCTTTGTTGACTATGCCCACACGGACGATGCCCTGCACAACGTGCTCGATACTTTGCGCGAGATTACCCCCGGCAAACTGATTGCGGTCTTTGGCTGCGGCGGAAACCGCGACCGCGCCAAGCGCGCGCTGATGGGGCAGGTCGCATCGCGCCTTGCCGATTATTCCATCATTACCAACGACAACCCGCGCTGTGAAATTCCGGAAAAAATCGCCGCCGATATCGCATCCGGCTTTGATTCCGAACGCAAGTTTGAGATCCTGCTCGATCGCAAAGCCGCCATTGCCCGCGGACTGGAACTCGCCGGGAAAAAAGATACGTTACTGGTGGCCGGCAAGGGCCACGAAACCTATCAGGAATTCGACGGGGCCATTGTTCCGTTTGATGACCGCGAAGCCGTCCGGGAGGCACTCTGATGGCGAAATTTACCACAACTCAACTGGCCGAATGGAGCGGCGGTGCGTGGAGCGTCGAACCGGACGTTTCAGTTGCCGGAATTTCACACGACACGCGTACGCTCAAGCCCGGTGAGGTGTTCATCGCCCTGCGTGGGCCGAATTTTGACGCCCATAACTTTGTTGAGCGGGCATTCGAAAAAGGTGCTGTGGGCGCCATTGTTGGTAGGGACGGCTGTCCCCAGCCGTCCACGGACGCCTCGGAGAGGCGTCCCTGCCTTGTTGTGCCGGATACAATGAAGGCACTGTGGAATCTGGCGCAGGGAACGCGCCGCGACTGGCGGGGAACCGTCATTGGCATCACCGGCAGCGTCGGCAAAACCACTGTCAAGGACCTGATTGCTTCGATGCTGGCACAAAAGGGAACTGTTTCCAAAACGCCCGGCAACTGGAACAATGAGTTCGGCCTGCCGCTCAGTATGCTTGCCGCCGACCCGGCCTCTGATTATTTTGTTTTTGAGCTCGGGATGAACCGTTCCGGCGAAATCGACCGGCTGGCCGAACTGCTTTCGCCCGACTGGGCGCTTATCACGGCTATCGGTAAAGCGCATACGGAATTTTTCGATTCCGTTGAGCAGATTGCGGCTGAGAAAGCAGCGATATTAAAACATGCCGGTGCGGCCCTGCTAGACATCCGTTCGGAGTGGTTTGGGTTATTTAAAACTTTTTGTACAGGACGTATCGTTTCATTCGGCGACAAGTCGCTGAACTTCAGCGTGGCACAGCCCGGCACCTATATGGCGGAGAATGTGCAACAGGCGGCGGCCCTCGGTCTGGAGCTGGGGCTGACACACGAACAGATTCAAGCCGGACTGGACGCCTTCCGCCCGGCGCCGATGCGCTGGGAGCGCAGCGAACAGAACGGGATGGTGTTTATTAACGATGCCTATAATGCCAACCCGCTTTCCATGCGCGCGGCGATTTCCACTTTTGCAGAACTACCCGGTGCGAAACGGAAATTTCTCGTGCTGGGCGGTATGCGTGAACTGGGCGCTGAAAGCGACGCGGAACACCGCGCGCTGGGTGAATTTATCGAACCATTTGGATTTGAAGGCGTGATTGCTGTAGGCGATGCCGGTGCTAAGATTGCCTGCGCCGGAATACGCAGACTGAATAAGCCGGATGCGCTGAAGTTCCTGCGGGGCACACTTCGCGCCGGCGATATGGTGCTGTTCAAAGCGTCGCGCGGCGAAAAGCTTGAAACCGTGCTGGATGAGTTTAGAAAAGAGGGCTGAATCGGGAGAAATAAACGATGCTTTACTGGATCCATGAATGGAGTGACCTTTTTTCGCCGTTGCGGATGTTTCGCTATATCACCTTTCGCACCGTGATGGCCGCCGGCACCGCATTTGTACTCAGTCTGATCTTCGGCCCATGGCTGATTGAGCGGATGCGTGTTCTAAAATTCGGCGAACAGCGCGAGGATACGCGGGTGTCGGGCCTTGACCGCAAAAACAAAGTCGGTACGCCGACGATGGGCGGCCTGCTGATT
The DNA here is from genome assembly GCA_029939835.1 of Pontiellaceae bacterium. Lineage (GTDB taxonomy): Bacteria > Verrucomicrobiota > Kiritimatiellia > Kiritimatiellales > Tichowtungiaceae > Tichowtungia. The sequence continues at coordinate 14,299 of JAOZSE010000017.1, read as the reverse complement.
GTTTTTTCGGCGACCGCTGCCGCAGTGCTTTGGGTTGTCCCCGGCAATTTTCAGGTGCTGTGCGCCCTGACCACCTTCTGCTTTCTCGGCACGATCGGGTTTATTGACGACTACCTGAAGATTCGTCGCGACCGCGGCCTTTCGCCACGGGTGAAACTGCTGGCGCAGGCCGGTTGGACCGCAGTACTGCTCCTGGCACTTTGGACAAACGGCGAAGTCTGGCCGCAGGCGCAGCAGCTGATGGTACCTTTTGTCAAAGATCCGCTGATTCCGGCCATGGGTTTGATCGGGACGTTTATCTTTCTTTTCCCGGTACTGGTCGGTGCTTCCAACGCAGTCAACCTGACCGACGGGCTCGACGGGCTGGCAATCGGATGCACCAACTCGGCGGCGGCGGCCTATCTGGCAATGGCCTATGTTGCGGGCCATTTCACTTTTGCCGAATATTTGCAGGTTCCTTTTATACGGGGCGGCGGCGAGCTGGCGGTCTTTTGCGGCGCCTTGCTTGGCGCGGGGCTCGGCTTTCTCTGGTTTAACTGCCATCCGGCCAAAGTGTTTATGGGCGACACCGGCAGCCTCGCCATCGGCGGCGGCATTGCCGCCGTGGCGATTCTGATTAATCAGGAACTGGTACTCATTATTGTCGGCGGGGTTTTTGTCATTGAGGCGGCAAGTGTGCTCCTGCAGCAGAGCTGGTTTAAATACACGAAAAAGAAATACGGCGCAGGCCGCCGCATTTTTCTTTGCGCACCACTGCATCACCACTTTGAGTATAAAGCGAAGGCTCTCGGGAAATCGGTGGATGCCTATGAAAACCGGATTACCGTCCGCTTCTGGATTCTGGCCATCATCTTCGCCCTCGTCGGGGTGGCCACACTCAAAATACGCTGATGCAAACCTTTGCCAAAACAATGGTTCTGGGAGTCGGCCTGAGTGGAAAGGCCGCGGCGGAACTCCTGCGCGCCGAAGGCACAAAAACATTGGTGCTGGACGAAAAAACATCTGATTTTTCAGATTTCAAATCTCAGATTTCAAATTTCCAGCCGGACACGGCCATCGTCAGTCCGGGGTTTGCTTTAGATCATCCCTGGATTCAGGAGTTGCAGAAAAACGGTGTGCCGTTGCTTTCGGAACTCGAACTGGGCTGGTTGCGGCGGAAGAGTCGTGTGATAGCAGTGACGGGCTCGAACGGGAAATCGACTGGTGTTAAATGGATCGCTGACGCACTGAACGCGGGAGGACAGACCGCTGTCGCCTGCGGCAACTACGGCTTTCCCGTTTCGACGGCGGTGATGCAGATACCGCCTCCCGACTGGCTGGTAATCGAAGTCAGTTCTTTTCAGCTCGAAACCGTGCAGAAATTCCGTCCCGATATCGGCGTGTTGCTCAATATCCTGCCGAACCACCTCGATCGTCATGGCAGCATGGAAGCCTATCGCGCGCTCAAGCTGAAACTATTTGCCCGACAGACTAAAGATGATGTTGCAATTGTGCCGGTCGAATTCGCAAACGACGTACCCGGCGCAAAAACGTTCGGGGCAGGGGGTGATTATCAATATCTTGAGGGGCGGGTTGGTGCGGTTGAGCTAGCCGGCACACAATTTGCCAATGATGTGCTCGGCGCGGCCGCGGCGGCGGTGACCGCCGTTTGCGAGGCCTGCGGACTGTCGCCGTCTGCTGTGGAAACTGCGGCCCGCGCATTCGAGCCGCTGCCGCACCGGATGGAGCCGGTGGCGGAAATCGACGGCATAAAGTTTATTGATGACTCCAAGGCAACCAATTTGGCGGCCATGTGCGCGGCGGTTCAGATGTGTCCGGGGCGGATTCATTTGATTGCCGGCGGGCGCAGTAAGGAGAAAGACCTCAGTTTTGCAAAAGATTTACTGGCGGAACGGGTTTCGCGTCTATATCTTATCGGGGAAGCATCCGGTATGATGCAGGCGGCGTGGGGAGAGGCCGTGGATTGCACTCCCTGTGAAACCGTTGAAAAAGCGGTTTCTGCCGTATGGGGATGTACAGGACCGGGCGATACCGTTCTCCTTTCCCCTGCGTGTACCAGTTTTGATCAGTTTGGCGACTTTAATGAGCGCGGTGAGGTCTTCGCCCGTGAAGTAGGCAAACTGAAGCGGAAAGGATGCTGAAATGAACTGGGAGAGAATAGTAGACAAGGAGTTTCTCATGAAAGCGAAGGTTATCGGATTACTGGTTCTGGGCGCACACATCACCGTGCTGGCCGGATTTTTACTGTTGCAGGGTTGCACGACGGGTGACTGCCCGATTCCATGGCTGAACTGGCCATACGCTACGTCGCGCGAGCCGATCATTGTTCCGTCTGATGAATTCGCTCCTCTTCCGTACGATGAATTTGCTCCGGTCCCGATGCTGCCGCCGCCCGGCGTAACGGCAGAGCCGTATGCTGGCGGTATTGACGCGCAGGTTTATACGGTGCAGAAAGGCGATACGCTTTCTACGATCGCTTCCATGTACGGCACGTCATGGAAAAAACTGGCTGAGTTCAACGGCCTTTCCGATCCCAACAAACTTCGGGTCGGGCAGGAACTCCGGATTCCCTCTTCACTCGGCGCACCGGCCGCGCGTCCGTCTGCTGCTCCGTCGTCCAAAAAAGCTCCTACAACGCCAATCAAGCAAGGCGGTTCTTATGTAATCCAGAAGGGCGACAGCCTTTCCCGCATCGCCGTTCGCTCCGGAGTTTCCATTGCCGAACTCAAAGCAGCCAACAATCTTACCAGCGACCGAATTATTGCCGGCAAAAGCCTGACGATTCCGAAAAAGGGATCCGTCGCTTCGACCGCGCCCGCCGCAAAACCCGATCCCGCACCGGCTCCCGCCGCGCTGGAATCCGCTCCGCTGGAAGCGGCCCCCGCCGTCGCGGCGCCGGCCGCGACATCGGCTTCTGCACCGGTTTACGAGCACGTGCTTTATCCGGGTGAAACGATCGAGGATGTTGCCCGCCAGTACGGCAGTTCACAGCAGGAAATCATGACGCTTAACAACATTAGTGACGCTGCTTCCGTCAAACCCGGAACCAAACTGATGGTGCCGATTCCGGAATAAATTCCGTTTATGCTGTTTAAAAAGGGGCGTCCTTAACCGACGTCCCTTTTTTGCATTCTCATTGCGTGCGCTTCATGGAATAGTCGGGTCATGCAACGGACCATCACCCTGCTGATTGCCGCAGTCCTGATTCTCGTGACCATGGGCGTAGTTATGCTTTTCAGCGCCAGCATAGTGCGCGGCGACAGTCAGTTCAATAACACCGAATACTTTGTGACCCGCCAGATCATCTGGATGTTCCTTTCGCTGATGGCCGCCATTCTTTGTGCCCGGATTGATCTCGTCTGGCTTCGCAAAGCCGCGCTTCCTGCTGCTGCGGTTTGCGCGCTGCTGCTGGTGCTGGTGCGCATCCCCGGCATCGGGGTTTGCATCAACGGAAGCTGGCGCTGGCTGCGCGTCGGCCCCCTGACTTTGCAACCCTCCGAATTTGCCAAAGTCGGTATTATTCTGGCTGCGGCATGGTGGATTGCGCGTCGGCGGCGCTACATGTACACCTTTTTGCGCGGCGTACTGGTTCCGGTGCTCGGTCTCGGTTTTTTTGCCGTGCTGCTGATGGCCGAACCCGACTTCGGAACCACCGTGCTGATTTCGCTGGTGATTGTTGCGCTGCTTTACGTCGGCGGCGCACGCGTGAGCTACCTGCTCGGCTTCGGTGCGGCTGGGGTTGGGCTGTTCGGACTAATGCTTCTGCAGAATGCCAACCGCATGCGCCGCATTTTTGCGTTCCTCGACCCAGAAAAATACGCACAGGCAGAGGCGTGGCAGTTGATCAACGCGCTCAATGCTTTTGCGGCGGGTGGACGGTGGGGTACCGGTCTCGGAAACAGTATTCAGAAATATCACTATCTGCCCGAAGCGCACACCGATTTCATTTTTCCCATCATTGGCGAAGAGCTTGGTCTGATTGCCACCTTCCTTGTGCTTCTGCTTTTCGTATTTATTTTTTTCTGCGGATTGCGGATTGCTTCACGAGCCGCGGACGATTTTGGGCGCTTTTCCGCACTGGGCATTACGCTGATGATTACACTGCAGGCTATTATTAATCTGGCGGTGGTCACCGGTTCCATGCCGACCAAAGGCCTCGCACTGCCCTTCATCAGTTATGGCGGCTCCAGCCTGTTGGCTTCCGCCGTGATGATCGGCATTCTGATTAATGTGGCTCACACCGCCCGAAGTCCGTCCGCCAAAAAGCGCACCGCGCTCTTCAAAGACCGCCGCCGAAAAGCGTAGCGATTTCGCTGGCTCAAATTGTCACACAATTAGTATTGTGAACTTTTTAGAATGTGGTACATTTTGTCCCGGTTTTTAAAAAGTACCATGAAATCCAAGTTTTTAGATCGGTTAATTGAGCGGATGGATCGCCTGGATGCCGACAGCCTGCAGACACAGTTTCTGCGGCTGGCGGGCGAAAAAGGGTTGCTGGAGACCATTTTCCAGGCGATTCAAGAGGGGATCATTGTGGTGGATCGTGCGGCGCGGGTCAGCTACGCCAATCTTGCAGCTGAAAACCTTTTTGGATTTGCACTGGCAGATTCCGAAGGCCAGCCGGTCGCGCGATATATTCGTGACATTGACTGGGAAAAGGTACTCAAGCTTGACGCCGATGAATGGGAAAAGCTGGTGCGCCGCGAAATTGAAGTGACTTATCCCGAACATCGGTTCATCGAGTTTTACATTGTGCCGCTCTCAGCCGTCAGCGAACAGGAGGAGGGCGGCGTCGTCATCTTTCGTGATGTAACCGGTGAGCGCGCGTCGGCGGCCGAATCCATCGAATCCGAACGCCTCAAAGCGCTGACGTTGCTGGCGGCGGGCGTTGCACACGAAATCGGAAATCCGCTCAACGCAGTAAACATCCACCTGCAACTGCTTGATCGTGAGCTGGCTGAACTGCCGGATGAAGAGCGCGGGAACGAACTGCGCGAACTGGTTGAGGTGTCGCGAAAGGAAGTGCAGCGACTCGATCGCATTATCACGCAGTTCCTGCGCGCGCTCCGTCCGTCGTTGCCGGATCGCAAACCGGTGCAGCTTGAGCGTTTGCTTGAAGAGACGCTGGAGCTGATGGGTCACGAAATCAGCAACCGCCGGATTTTGGTGGAGCGCAAACAGCCCGAAGAACTGCCAAGTGTGCCGGCCGATGAAACGCAGGTGAAACAGGCCTTTTTCAACATCGTGAAAAATGCGGTGCAGGCCATGGAAGATGACGGCATTCTCAAGGTGGGCATTGAAGTTTCCGACCGGTTTGTGAGTGTCTGCTTTTCCGATAACGGGCCGGGTATTATGCCGGAACATTTGGGTGCGATTTATGAGCCGTATCAGACGACAAAGCGGGAAGGCAGCGGGCTGGGTCTGATGATTGTGCAGCGCATCCTGCGCGATCACGGCGGGGAAATCGAAATCAGCAGCGCACCGGAGCACGGCACCTCGTTCACACTCCATTTTCCGCGCGAAGAGGGACGAATGAACCTGCTCAAGGCTCCAGCAAAAACGAGTAACGGGTAATTCGTAATCGGGAGAAAATCAGTACTTCGTATTGCGTATTACGTGTTGAGGTTTCTGATGGGAGTGGCTTATGAATTATGATGAACGGGAAAAGGGAATCCCTTCAAGATTGAGTGATGATCCTTTATGGAAAATGAAGGTGTATAGATTCTCGCTTTTTCTATCCGATATTTGTTGGCGCGATGTGTCAAAACTGGTGAAGGATGTGCGAATGAAATCCCTTTCGGATCAACTCTATCGCGCCGTTGGATCTATTTCCGCAAACGTGGAGGAAGGCTACTCAAAAAAGAGCGCGAAGGACCGCGCGCGATTTTATGAATATTCACTGGGATCGGCGCGTGAAGCACGCGGATGGTATTACCGCGGCAGGCATGTGTTGGGTAAAGCAGTGTTCGATCATCGCGCAACCTTGTTGACTGAGAGTATTAAGATGCTGCTGAAGATCGTCCCCGAGGAGCGCGGGATGCGTATTTGCGAAGAGTCTTCTGAGTACAAAACAAAAAGTATTTGGAGCGAAGAAGTCCCTTTTTGAAAAATACGCAATACGAAATACGGAGTATGAATCCATGAAACCAACTGTTTTAATAGTTGATGACGAGAAGAATACACGCGACGGGCTCGAGCGGGCGCTGCGGCGGAAATATGAGGTGCTGACCGCCGAAAGCGGAGCGCGGGCCCTCGATATTCTGAGCGAAACGTCTGTCGATGTGATGCTGAGTGATCTGCGCATGCCGGGAATTGACGGCATTACGCTGCTGCAGCGCGCCCGCGCGGTTTCGCCGCAGCTGATTTCCATTCTGCTGACCGCCTATGGCAACATCGAGACGGCAGTGGAGGCGATGCGGCACGGCGCGGCCGATTTTCTGGCTAAACCGGTAAATCTCGACCGATTGGATCTGTTACTTGAGCGCGTGCTCAAAACTCGCAGTATGGAAACGGAGAACCGGCAACTTCGCGCACAGCTTGACGATAAGTTCGGTTTCGAAAACATCGTGGGGCGGTCGGCGGCGATGCAGGAGGTGTTCGACACCGTCCGTCAGGTGGCGGCCTCGCGGGCGACGGTGCTGATTCAGGGGGAAAGCGGTACGGGTAAGGAGTTGATCGCCAAAGCGATTCACCAGCTCAGCCCGCGCGAACAGGGCCCCTTTGTGCCAGTGCATTGCGCGGCGCTTTCTTCGACGCTGCTGGAGAGCGAACTGTTCGGCCACGAGAAGGGCTCTTTCACCGGTGCGGCGGAACGGCACAAAGGGCGGTTTGAGCTGGCGGACGGCGGCTCATTGTTTCTGGATGAGATCGGCGAGGTGGACGCGAATGTGCAGGTGAAGATTTTACGTGCGCTGGAGGAGCGCCGCTTCGAACGCGTCGGGGGGCAGGAGTCCATCGAGGTGGATACGCGGCTGATTGCGGCGAGCAACCGCGACCTGAAACAAATGGTGGCCGACGGCGCATTTCGCGAGGATCTGTTTTACCGTCTTTACGTGGTAGTGATTACACTGCCGCCTTTGCGCGAACGCAAAGGCGATATACTGTTGCTTCTCAAACATTTTCTGGACGACTTCGCCCGTGAAAACGGGCGCGAAGTGACCGGGTTTTCACCGGAGGCTCTTGATTTGCTGGGGGCTTATTCCTGGCCGGGCAATGTGCGCGAATTGCGTAATGTGGTGGAACAGACGGTGGTGCTTTCGCGCGGGCAGCGGATCGGTGTGCGCGATCTGCCGGTGCATATCCGTGAAACAGGAGTCGGTGCCGCGACCAATTCCGGGAAGCTCGAGGAAGTCGAGAAGCAGGCGATTCTACAGACCCTGAAGGAAACCGGCGGAAACCGAACCCGCGCGGCGGAAAGGCTGGGGATCAGCCGTCGCACGCTGCATCGGAAAATTGCGGAGTACGGCTGCGCCGAAGTTAAATGAGTTTAAGATTGATCAACTACGGCGGTTTAAGGATGCTTCGGACGTTTATACATCATTCAGGAGAAGGCTATGGCGCAACGACAACGACAACCCTTTGAAACAACCCTTCAGGATCTGGTTTACAGTGTAGATGCGGGGACGGGGCTGCAGATTATTCGTATCACACTTTTCTGTCTATTCATTATTTCTCTGGTGATTGTCTTTACGGCGCGGCAGTTTCGCGGGTTCGACAACGAAATGGCTATGGATTACGGCCAGCTCGGACGCAACCTGGCTCAATCTGATCGTTACATCACAGACTGTGTCCGTCCGGTCACGATTGCGCAGGTTTCGGCGCATACGTTTGACGCTGACCCGCGTATTGATGCACATCCGGAACTGTTCAAGCCACCGCTCTATCCGGCAATGTTGGCAGGGGCTTTCAAGTTTTATGATCTCGTCGGGGTGGATCTGTTTCCGATGACTGAAGGGTTTCAGGGAATGCGTGTTTTCCCGGCCGAGCAGTGGGTCATTGTGCCCATGCACCATTTTTTCGCCGGTCTCTCCGGCCTTTTTGTGTTTCTTCTCGGAAGGAAACTCTTTTCGACTCGAATCGGGGTGATGAGCGTCACCACCTATTTTCTGAGCGAACTGGTCTGGCAGGACAGTCTTCACGGCACCGCCATACCGATCCTGGTCTTTTTTGTACTCGCCTCCACCTATTTTGCCTTACTGGCCATGATTCATCGCCGGGAGCGGCGACCGCTTTGGAACTGGATGACGCTTTTCATTGTGTCGCTGCTGTTTTCTGCGGCGGCATTTCTGACCCATTATGCTGCGCTGGCTGTGGTGCCCGGGCTGGCGCTTTTTATCTGGATGATGGGATCACGCACACAGCGCGGAGGTCATCTGGCCTTTTTTTACATCATTGTTTTTCTGCTGCTGGTTTCGCCGTGGATGTTGCGCAACCAGCGACTGAGCGGTTCGCCGTTCGGCATGGCTCCACATACGGCTCTCATGGAGTCGTCTCAATATCCGGGCGATTCATTGATGCGCACTCTCGAACCGGAATTCAGCCTGATGGGGGATATCAAAACGGCCCGCGCCAAATGGACGAAGAACTTTTCGGCCCTTTATCAGGAGCGGTTCACCTCGCTGGGCGGTGGCGTGCTGGCACCCTTCTTTATTGTGACGTTTTTCTACCGGTTTGTTCGGGTTCATGTGCATAACCTGCGCTGGGGTATCGGTCTTTCGATGATTCTTTTTTTTACAGGTGCCTGCTTTTTCGGAGAGGAGGCACTACGGATGTATCACATTTTCTGGCCGTTTATGATTCTCTACGGATTGGCCTTCTTTTCGATCCTCCTCGACCGGCTTGACTTGAGGATCAACCTGTATCGCATGGGGCTGACCGGATTGGTGATCGGGCTCACGGCCTTGCCGCTCCTGCTGCTGATTTTTCTTTCGCCAACGGCCAAGCCCACTTATCCGCCGTACCACACTCCGTTTGTGATCCGGGTGTGTGAACTGCTCAAGCCGAACGAAATCATGTGCAGCGACATGCCCTGGGCTACGGCCTGGTACGGACAGCGCACCTCTATTCTGCTGCCCGAAACCATCGCTGATTACTACGAAATCAGCGACTACAAAAAATACATCAGTGCACTCTATATCACTACGCTCACGAAAGATAAACCGTTTGTTTCCGGCATTCTGGAGGGCCCGGAACAGAGCTGGATGCCGGTCATGCTGGGCCGTCTCCCGGAGGATTTTCAGCTGAATCAGGGTTTTGCGCTCAATAAACAGGATCAGATTTTTCTGACCGACAGCATCCGATGGGGTGCAGATCAGATGCAGAGGACGGAAGCGGACGGAGGGGCTGAAGAAGGGGCCGGAGAGGGCGGAGAACAAACCGAATAAAACCATGCGCATTGTTTTTTTTGGATCGGCACCGATCGGCTTTTCTCTACTGGAAGCTCTGCTTTCCTCTGCACAGGAGGAAGTCGTTGCTGTTGTGACTCAGCCCGACCGCCTGTCCGGACGCAAACTGCAGATCACACCCTGTCCGGTTAAAACGTTTACCGTCGAACGCGGTTTAGCCGTTTTATCGCCCGAAAAAGTTGGTTCAGAGGACAGCCTGAAACAGCTCGCTGCGCTGCACGCCGATCTTTTTGTCGTTGCAGCGTATGGACAGTACATTCCGAAGTCTGTCCGGATCCTTCCGCCTTCCGGCATCATCAATTTGCACCCCTCGCTGTTGCCAAAGTATCGCGGTGCGGCGCCAATTCAGCGGGCAATAGCCAATGGCGATACCATGACTGGCGCGACCATCGTGTATGTTAGCGAAAAAATGGATGCCGGCGACATCATTATACAGCGTGAGATGCCTATCGGCCCCGAGGACACTGCACTTGCCATGGAGCCGAAGCTGGCCGAACTGGGTGCCGAACTGCTGATGCAGGCGATTGAGCAGATCCGCTCCGGAACCGTGCAGGCCTGTCCGCAGGATGATTCCATGGCCACCGAGGCGCCTAAGCTGACCAAAGAAGAGGGGCTCATAGACTGGAACCTTCCGGCGGAAACACTGCGCAATCGCATTCGCGGGTTTCAGCCGTGGCCGGGGTGCTTTTGCAAAGGGCCGGACGGTCAGCGTCTGAAGGTGCTGGCCGCCAGTATTGAGGCGGCGGGGGGCGCACCCGGCGAAGTGCTCGATGTCGCGGGGGAGGGCCCTCTAGTGGCTGCCGGGGAGGGGTCGTTGCGGTTGACACAGGTGCAGCCGGCCGGGAAGCGGGCTATGGATGGGGCGGCGTATCTTCGGGGTTATCCACTGCAACCGGGAACTCATCTGGGGTGATGCCGCCGGCGCGAAGCCGTTCAGCAAGTTGTTCATTGTCCGGCGCCAGCTCCAGCGCTTTTTTCCAATGCTCGACGGCTGCGGAACGGTCATTCAGTTTCAGATACGTATCTCCCAGATGCTCCCAGACCGTCGGGTCGTCTTCGACCAGTATTCTGGCTTTTTGCAACTGTTCCAGTGCTTCGGTATAGCGGCCCTGCATGTAATAAATCCAGCCCAGCGTATCGAGAAAGGCACCATTTCCCGGCTCTTCGGCCAGCGCCTGCTGCACCAGCGTCAGCGCCATTTCCAGTTTTTCTCCGCGCTCGGCCCACATGTAGGCAATATAGTTGCGTGCGGCCGCGGCCGTGGTTTGATCCAGTTCAATGGCTTTGCGAAAAAGGGCCTCCGCTTCTTCAAACAGGCCGGTTCGCTCGTGCAGCGCGGCGTACTGATAATAGAAAAAGCCGCTCAGCAGATTGGTATGTCCGCCGCTTCGGGCCAGTGCCTCAAACCGTCTGGCATTGCGCAGGGCCTCTGCATAGTTTTTCTGATCGCTTTGCAGAACCGCCAGATAATAGAGGGCTTCCGGAATCTCCGGGCTTCGGTTGCAGAACGCCTGCAGCAGTTCGATGGCCGAGGGCGCAGAAACCGCTGTCTGACCGGTGAGCAGTGCCTGCATATAACTGTTCAGGAGTACCGGGTCGCTGGTGTACACCTCGGAAAGGGCCTCAGCCGCTTTTTCGAGATGACCGCTTTTCTGGGCGGCGATCAGGTAGTTGAAAATGAAAAACGGGTTGAGCAGCCGTTCCGGGTCGGTTGCACCGCTTCGAACCTGCTCCAGTTGCTCGTACGCCTCATCATAGAGCTCCTGCTGGAGCTTCAGGTAGCCGAGCACTGCGCGCAGTCGCGGGTCATCGGGATAATTACCCAGTCCGTTCCGGAGCACAGTTTCCGCTTCTTCCGTTTGCTTGCTATCCAGATAGAGTGCGCTCAATTGTGCGTAATAAAAAACATCCGGTTCCGGATTCTCCCGGATGAACCCGTCAAGATATTCGATTAAGAGGGTATGCTGCTCGGCCGGGATCTGTTCGGCAATGTATTGCAGCCAGCGTTCTGGATCGGTTCCGGTCTTTCGGGCCATCCGGTCATAGATATCCAGGGCGCGCTCGGGATTTCCGGCCTGAATGGTCAGTTCCAGAAGCTGGCGCGCAATCAGCAGGTCGCCGGGTGCCAGCTCATGGGCCTGCTCAAAGGCCGCCAGAGCCTTATCAGTTTGTTTTGCCGCCAGCCGTGCGTAACCCAGCTGCTGCCACCGGCGGGGATCGGAGGATTCAATTTCAAGGGCTTCCTCAAGCAGGGCAATGCCTTCCTCAATGGCGGCGACCGCTTGCGGAGTGTCCGGGATGTCGCGGGCGCGGTCCACATACAGCGTGCCCAGCAGGTTGAGCACATCGGGCTCTTTTCCGTGCTGTTCCAGCGCGGCTTCCAGCACCTGAATCGCCTCCGCTCTTTGTTCCTGTGCAATATAAAAGCGAGCCAAATAGAGGTGTGTTTTCACCTCCTGAGGGAACGCCGCCGTCGCTTGTTTAAAGGCTTCCTCCGCCTGAACGGGCTGATCGGCCAGGGCGAAGACCCGCGCCAGAAGCAGGCGCGGGGGCAGGGTGTGCGGGTGCCGTTTTCGAAGCTGTCGGGCCAGCCGGAGGGCCTCTTCAGGCTGATCCAGTTTCAGGGCCGTGGCGACGGCTGGACCGTAAAGGATTTCCGCATCGGGGTCGAGGCAGACGGCGGTCTGGAGGCGCTCCAGCGCGGCGGCGGAGTCGCCGTTAGCTTCGGCCAGCAACGCCTGACTGAAACACGCCAAGGCCTCAGCCTGCGCATCGGCGTTCAGACCGGGCTTTGAAAGGAGAGAGGCGCATCCTGCCGTAAATGCGAGCAGAGCAGGCAGCAGAATGCGCAGGATCCGGAAACAAAGAGTGCGGAAACACCGGATGGATCGAGCGCAGTTCATACCTCCATCATACCAGTATTCCATTATACGGCAGTCAAATTATTTCTTCTTATGGCGATCCGCGCGACGGCGTTTGCGCCGTTTGTGGTTCGACATCTTTTTCTTGCGCCATTTCTTAATGGTACCCATGTATCCGTTTCCTTTGTCCGATTATGCGACCACTTTATTCAGGCCGATTTCAATAATGCCCTCTGCGCCGGCGGCTTTGAGTTCGGGAATGATCTCCCGAACCACCGCCTCGTCCACCACGGTTTCCACCGCGTACCATCCGTTTTCGGACAGGCCGCTGACCGTCGGTGCGTGCAGAGCCGGCAGAAGCTTTTTGACCGCCTCGAGATTCTCGTTTTCCACATTCAGTTTGAGCAGAACTTTGTCGGCTGCGTTGAGTGCGGCTTTTAGGAGAAGCGCAATCCTTTCGAGCTTCGCGCGTTTCCAGTCGTCGGCCCAGGCTTCTTTGCTTGCGAAAAATTGTGTATAGGACTCCATCAGCGTGTCCACAATGCGCAGGTTGTGCGCCTTCAGCGAAGAACCGGTTTCGGTGATGTCGACAATCGCATCCACAAATTCAGGCACTTTGACTTCGGTGGCCCCCCAGGAAAATTCGACCTCGGCCTTCACACCGTTCTTTTCGAGCCAGCGCTCCACCAGGCTCACGCCCTCGGTGGCGATTCGCTTGCCTTCCAAATCCTTGACCGACTGGATGTCAGAGTTTTCCGGAACGGCCAGCACCCAGCGAACCGGACGTTTACTTACTTTGGAATAGACCATGTCGCAGATAATCTGAACATCGGAGTCGTTGGCGGCAATCCAGTCGAGGCCGGAAATACCCGCATCAAGCATGCCCTGTTCGACATAGCGGCTCATTTCCTGCGAGCGGAGCAGGCGGAGTTCAATCTCTTCATCGTCGATGGATGGAAAATAGGAGCGGGAGCTGCCGGAGATCGCGAACCCTGCCTTTTTGAAGAGGGCGTACGTTGACTCCTGCAGGCTGCCCTTCGGTAATCCTATAATCAGTTTCTTCATGCTCAAAAAGTGCCTTCCGTTTCTAAAATCGAAGCGTCGAACTATAGAGAAAAGCCCCCATAGCGTCTATGGCTATTTAGACCTTTTTTTTTTCAAGCATTAGAAAAACGGGCTGCCAGTTTCGACGTGTTGACGACTGTCAGAGTCTATTGACCCAGGTTACATGGCGAGTGCATTCCATATCAATGCGTTGGGTGTTTCCGCGTTCGATGATCTCTTCCGTGCTGTCTACATCATCTAGTTCCTCTGCAACCGGAATAAAGGTTTTGTTGTGCATGACGCCGGATTGAATCGCGTAGGCGGTGATTTTCGGTTTTTCCATCTTGCCGTGCGGAACCTCGAACTCCCACTCTTCCTCACCGGCAAAGCGTGTTCCGGATCCGTGATGGGGCAGGGTCAGGGTCGCGTAGCAGGGGTCGCCTTTTCCTCGATTATCGGTGAGCTCGACGATGACGCGGAGTTTAAATTTCGCATCGCAATGTCGGGTCCGATAGGTGTGGAAGCGGATTTGTTCAAACTTTTCACCATTATCCTTTGCGATGGTCTCATCTACAATGGTTCCAATTCGCACCTTGTTTTTCAACTCTTTCTTGAGAGCCTGGATTTCATCGGAGGGTTCCCCTCCCAGAGCGGTGAGGCAGGCGGTACAAAGAAGAGCTGTGAGCAGTTGGCGTTTCATGAATATCCCTTATCTTTTAAACTTCAAAAGCAGTTTGGTGACAATATAGGGGCGAAGAGACATAAACAAGGGAAAAGAAGGCGGAGCCGGAACCCAAATAAAGAAGTCTCCCTCGCGGAGGCATGAAGAACTCAACGCGTTGTGTCCTTTGAGCCTTCGTAATACTATCCACCCAAATCTTGTTTTTTTAACAAGGTTTATCTGGCAACCCATTCTTTAATAACAACTTAACAGATTTTTCGACAGAATCATTAAGAAGCTTATATACTCCGGCTGTTAAAATGATTCTG
>JAOZSE010000080.1:1953-7811 GCA_029939835.1 Pontiellaceae bacterium | reverse complement strand
CGCGAGCCGGATGTGATTTTCCTGAAAAACCACGGTGTATTTGTGGCGGGTAACAGCCCCGAAGACATTCGCGCACGCTATGCGCACATTATGGAAACGTTGCGCAACGAATATGCAAAGGCCGGGGTTGCTCTTGATCTTTCTGTTGCTGAAAAGGGTGATGACGCTGAAACCGAAACACTCATTCACGAGTTGCTGGGTGATGATGCCGCATTCGTTAAAAGTTCCGTTCGCTTTGCGGTTGCCGACGGGCCGATTACACCCGACCACATTGTCTATTCAAAATCCTATCCCTTCACCGCGGAGCTGACGGCGGAAAACATTGCAGCCTTTAAAGCAAAACATGGCTATGTCCCGCGCGTCATCGTGACCCCCGATGCGGTTTTCGGTGTTGGAACCTCAGAGAAAGTCGCCGAACTGGCGCTGGTGATGGCGGACGACGGGGCACTGGTTCGGCAGTTCGCCGAAGCCTTCGGCGGCATCGAATATATGACCGATCCCGCGCGCGAATTCATCGAAAACTGGGAAGTGGAAGCCTACCGCGCCAAGCAGATGAAGTAGCCGCTGTTTAAACCGGTTGGCCTAGAGCGCTTTAATTAATTCCATAGCCGTTTGGCGGTTTTGTGACGCAGACACTCTTGTCTGCGAAAAACGGGCAGACAGGAGTGTCTGCCCCACTTGCATCCAGGCTGACGGCTACAGTTTTTCCTAAAACTCTCTAATGTTTCGAATCAGCGTTCGGGAGCGGAGCGACCGAGTTGCTGAATTCGCTCGTTCTGCGATGCTTATGATGCCCATTTCAGGGATGGCTTCTTGTGGTGGACAACACAATCACGCAGATATGAATTGATAAGGTTTTGATAGGGAACGCCAACTTCCTTTGCCAAAGATTTGAAATAATCAAGAATGTCAACCCCCATGCGGATGGTGATCTGCTTCTTTAGTTGTTTGGCGTATGGATTTCTTCTCCATTCCATATTTTCGAGATCGTATTCCTTTTTCATCGTTTGTTCCTTTGGTATGTATTCCGTTCTTTTGCTGTTGCTTTTCGGGCAGAGATAATCCGGATAATGGATTCCTGTTCCCTGTAACAATGGCACACCATTAGCGTTTTTAGACTGAAGCTCTTGCCAAGGAGTAGAAATCTATTTTCCTTTTTTGAATGTCCGGCATCAAAAAACTCCATCGCAGACTCATCGAAGAACACGGTTTGAGCTTCTTCAAAATTCACGCCGTGTTTCTTCTTGTTATCTTTGTTTTTTGATGGATCCCATCTGAAATGCACTTCATTCATAACTACAATGTAATTATATAGCGGCTGGTTTGCAAGTGTGCAAGTGAAATTTTTTGAGTGCAGAACGTCACGCGTCACTCTGAGCGGGCGGTCTGTCCGCCATAGCTCACAGAGCGACGGCGGGAGTCCGCGATAGAGTGAATGCGGTGTACGCCTGGCATGGGCGCAAACTAATGGGGTTGAAGTCCCCTGCGCGTAGCCCGGCTTTTGTTTCACTTCTTTCACGAAGTGGAACGATAGCTGAAGCGCTAGACGAAATCAACTGCGGTTCCGCGAGGGATCGTGGAGAGGAAGATGGAGTTCAATATTGTGAGCCGACGAACAGAAATCGCATATAAGGCTGAGGAGGCGGATGAGTGTGCCCAGCATTACGTTATCAATTAGCGGCGAGCAGGTATTGTTGCAGCTGCTCGCGTGCCTGAACGTCCTTTGTTCAACCTTAACGTTACTTCTTGGATCTCCATAGGATCTCTCTTAAACAAGAAATAGAGTTCCACAGAATACACCCATATTGTTCCTTCGACATCTTCATACCACAGTCGGCTAGCTGCTGATGGGGCGTCTAGTTCGATCATGTCGCTCTGTGCGCAGTACTTCACGTCAAAAAATCGATGATCATTTAATGGATCTTCCATCTTGAGCCGCATCTTGCTGAAGATATCGGATGTCTTAATCGCACCATTGCCAGTGAGAAGCTTCTTGATGTCAGTATTGCTCTTAAATGTTCTTTCAATTAGGTTTTCGTTGTGAGTCCAATATTCTTTGGCAGCCTTGTCGAAGGCTGGACAATCTAGATTTACGGTCGAGTACTCAATTCCGGTAAGGTAGATGCGGTTACCTTCATGAGCAGACACCGTGCCTTGAAAATCAACCAGTCCAATGGAATGGCGATCAAAGCCTTTTGCATGCTCTATGAGAGCATTTACTCCTCTCGTTTCGGAGGTAACTCTGATAGGTGGTGGGCACCATATGCTGACACCGTGATCCCTGTTAAGCTTTAGTCGGATTATGTCAGCGATCTTATGTTCTTCATCCGTGACATAGATGCTTCCTCTATCCAATATTTCATCGCCCGGAGTTGATTTATAGTAGAATCCGTCCTGTAGTTGGGGCTTGACTGATGCGTACAGGGCATGGATGTGCCTTTGCGAGAACGTGAGAGTTGTGCCATCAGGCAGCTGACAAGAGTAGGGATCAGCAAGGCGCGATTTGCCTCCGTAGGTTATCTTGTCACCTGTTGCGAATGCTGTGCTGGCGGCTAGAATGATTGTCAATAGCAGTATACGGTTCATAGCTCCCTGTTTCCTTCTCGTTTCTTTTGTCGAATAGTTTATTCGCAGAAACCTTATGCGGCGGGTGGAAATTTACTTCATTTCCTGGCCGCCGGTGACGTTGATGGCCTGGCCGGTCATGTAGGAGGCCAGATCGGAAGAGAGGAAGACGAGGACATTTTCAACGTCTTCATATTCACAGCCGCGGCGCAGCGGAACCTGATTCATGTAGTGATGCTTGACGTCTCCAATCGTTTTCGCTCCGGGGACTTTCCCTGCTTCGAGGTACTGTTTGAAGAGTCCTTTTTCTGAGTCCATCCAGAGCGTTCCGCTCAGGAAGTTGCCGGGGCAGATCGCATTGCAGCGGATGCCGAGCGGGGCGAGTTCCAGCGCGACACTCTGCACCAGTCCGATCTGGCCGAATTTACTGGAAGAATAGGCAGAGTTGGATGCGCTGCCTTTTTTTCCGGATTTGGAGCTGATGGCAATCATCGAACCGCTTTTCTGCACCTTCATGATTTTGGCGGCGTGCTTGAAGGTAAGGAACGTTCCAACGAGGTTGACGTTTATGATCGCCTGCCATCTGGCCGCGTCGGCTTCATCAATCGGTTCGGCACTCACAATAGCGGCGTTGGCGACGACAATATCGACGCGTCCGAATTCATCCATCGCTTTTTTAAACAGCGCTTCAACATCTGCCTCTTTGGAGACATCCGTTTTCATGGAAAAGGCTTTACGCCCGGTTGCCCGGATTTTTTCAGCCGTTTTCGCGGCACCTTCTTCGTTCATGTCGCCGATGACAACGTGGCATCCTTCATTGGCAAGGCGCAGGGCGAGCGCTTCGCCGAGTCCCTGTGCGCCGCCGGTGAGTACAGCAATTTTATCTTTGAGCATCATAATCAGATTCTCCTTATTCGATTCCTCAATTAATGAGTACTTTATCACAGAGACTCAGAGCGGAAGAAACAAGAGATACGTTGGCTTCACAGGTATCTCAGTGCCTCTGTAATACTATCCGTCATTTTCTTGTTTTTTTAACATTTTAACAAGTTTTTCCGCCTACCACTTTGCAACTGCTTGTTGCCCAGCGAATGAATGAAATTTACGAATAGGAGGTTCAAGAGGGCTGTTCATTCGTAAATTTTATTCATTCGCTGGGCAAACTCTTTCCCAATTTGCGCTTATTGGCGTTCATTCGCGGTTTAAAGTTTTGGTTGCGGCTTTGCCGCGCTACGTTCTCTGTGGTTAACTAACTCCTTTTAAAACCGTTATGCTTCGGCATACTGAGCCAGCAGGGCCGCCTCGGCCTCTTTGGTCCAGACGCCGTCGGCCAGTTTGGCGGCGACTTCGGGCAGTTTTTTATTCAGTTCGCTGAGCAGGGTGATTTCGAGTCCCTTGCACTGCGGGTAGATCATAATCTTGCCGGGCACCTCCTGGCGTTCAACGCGGCGAATGCCGTCGACTGCGCCGTCGAGGCCGGCGACTGCGGCGACGGAGACATTGGTGTCGAGCTTACCGCTCTGGACATTGCCGAGGACGATTTTCATATCGCTCATCAGCGAGCCACTGGTGCCGAAAAGGTAGAGCCCTTTTTCAATATAGGCCTGCATATCCATTTCGCCGCCCTTGCCGGCGGCGATGCCCGCGAAGAGATTGAGTATGCCGCCGGGCGCACTGTTTTCAACCGCCGCAGCCACCAGCGCCGGGATCGGCGCCATAACAACGGTGTAGTTGAAGGCAATGTCCGGTGTGCCGGTTTTTGGGTTATAGGTTTTATAACCCAGGCCGTTGGCTTCAGCGACCGGCGCGGCGAATTTGGAAAGTGCTTCGAGGCGTTCGTCGCTGAGGTCGCCCGCGTAGAGGGTGATGCCGGGCACGCCCTGACTGAGGTTTCGGATGACGTGCATGACGCCCATCGGACCGGCGGCGCCGACGACGTTGATGGAGTCGCCCTCGCGCAGTTCGGGTCTGGCGGGGATGGTTTTCATCGAGTCGGCGGGGTTGGAACCGGTGGTGCCGATCAGGCGCACGCCGCGGTAGTGGGTGTCGCCCATCGGCGAATACACGGCACGCTCAATGGGTCCGCCGCAGAGGACGAGGTTAATCAGTGCGCCCTTGGCGGACTTGGCCCACAGCTTTTCCATGGTGTCGGCGTTGTGACCGAAATAGATGATGTCGTCGAAGGTATTGTCGTCAACTTCATCCAGCGAGGCGGCATCGCCTTTGCATTCACTTTCCGTTGGGCAGACTTTTACGATTTCGGAGGGTTTTCCATAGTTTGCAAACAGCTCGTCCGTCGCATCTGCACCGGCGCAGGTTTCAGAAACGATCAGCATCCGACCGTCTTCTTTGATCCGGGTACGCTCCTTAACCTGATAGGAACATTCGGCGCACGCCCACGGCTCGACCAGTCCGAAAGCGGAAATGGCGCGTTCGCCGGCGGGGGCGGGCAGCAGCATGGATTCACCTTCCGGCGAAATGAGAATGCGTTCGTCGAGCAGCACATATTCCTGCAGGGCCCCTTCAAAATTGTAGCCGAATGCGGCGTTAGAGCTGGTGGTGGCCAGCCAGCGCCAGTCGGCCTGCACAAAGTAGCGTTCGCCGACCTTGAAGTTTTTGACCGCGCTGCCCGCTTCGACGATTTCCACCACGGGTTCGTGACCCGGCACGGTGGGCGCTTCGCCCGGTACATAACTCGGGATTTCTTTGAGCACTTCGGGCTCAAGCCCTTTGAGCACTTCCGATTTGCGCGGATGCTCCGAAAACTGTTTGAGCAGTTTGAGATCGGAGAAGCAGAGCCCGACGACAATGACCTTACAAAGCACCTGATGCTCATTGGGATGGGAAATTCCTTTTTCTTTATTGAGGATCAGTTTGTCGGGGCCGACGAGTTGCACGGCGTGTTGTGTGGATGGGATGGCGGTCATAAAATTTTCCTTTTAGGGTAACAGTTTTTCAATTTCTTCGGCAGACGCTCCGGTGCGGAGTGCCCGTCCGGTTTCGGCAAAAAATTCATTTTTGGCTTTTGTGTCCGCAAACGTTTCGGCGGCCCATACGCTGAGGTAGCCCTTGCCGCAGGCGCGTTGCAGAGCGGAATGTGCATAGAGAATATAGCCGCCCTCCATAAAGACAGGCAACAGCGGTTTGAGCTCTTCTCTGTCGAAATCATCGACAAACAGGTTGCCGGGGCTGTTCATTTCAGTACCGGCAATGATCGGCAGGTCGTGCTTTTGCGTCAGTTCAACGATGGCGTAGAGGTTTGCAAGTTTTTCGTCTTTCACGCCAGCGGTGAA
>JAOZSE010000080.1:0-1853 GCA_029939835.1 Pontiellaceae bacterium | reverse complement strand
GCGCGTAAGCGAGACAGATGTGCCGTTCGGTGGCATTGCCTGCCGGGGCGAGGGGCAGGAGGTCTTTTTTGATGTCCAGCTCCACCGGCGCAAGGAAGGCATTGACCCGTTCGATGAGTCCCGCGTTGCGCGCCTGCGCGGAGTCCTTAAGGGAGGCATAAAAGGCGCGATGGTTTTCGGGGACATCCGAAGAGGTGAAGCCAAGACCGAGGTGATAAGCCACGCCCGGTTCGCCGGGCGAGTTGATCTCTTCCTCTGCGAATTCGGGAATAAAAACGCGCGTTTCCATGCCGCCGCATCCTTTGAGGCCGATCTGGTCTGCCGCAGCCAGAAACTCTTCGATGCCATCGAGCACGTCAAAATCGACTACGCCGGCAAGATCAAGACCTTCCTTTTTGGCCAGCCAGGCAAATTTGGAGGGGGAATAGCCGTAAGCGTTGTAGGAATAAAAAGTGTGGGCGTGCTGGTTGACGATTCCTTTGGGCGGGCTCAGCGCGATATCATCGTTTTCGACATGCGACTGAAGCATATCGAGAGCGGTTGCCCGTTTTTCGGTATCGAAAGAGTCGAGTTCTGTTTCCAGCAGTTCAATGTTCTGTTGTTTCATCAAAAATCCTTTTTTGAGACTCCGGAGAATGTATCATCTGGATTCTAGGCTAAGGGAACTTTTTTTCTATGAAATCTGCACAACTCACCGGAATTCGCCAAATCAGGCTTCAGGAAGTACCTGATCCAGTGCTTCGCGAAGAGAATGATGTCCTCATTCGAATGGCGGCAATCGGGGTCTGCGGTTCGGACGTGCACTACTATGCAAACGGGAAGATCGGCTCGCAGGTGGTGAACTATCCCTTCACCGCCGGCCACGAAGGCGCGGGTGTGGTTGAGGCGGTTGGCGCGGGCGTAGACCGCGTAAAGCCCGGCGACCGGATTACGGTGGAGCCGGCCATGTCGTGCCACGAGTGCGATCAATGTCTGGCTGGCCGTCCGCATACCTGCCGCAGCCTTCGCTTTCTCGGATGCCCGAAGCAGGCCGAAGGGTGTCTGTCTGAATATATGGTTATGCCCGAGGAGTGCTGTTTTCCAATCCCGGAGTCACTGAGCCTTGAAGAGGCCGCGCTCGTTGAGCCGCTGGCGATCGGGGTCTATGCGGTGCAGCAGTCCGACCCGGTGGCCGGTAAACGGATTGCGATTCTCGGTTCGGGGCCGATCGGGCTGAGTGTCCTGATCGCCGCGCGTACCGAAGGGGCGGAAGCAGTGTTTATGACCGACAAAATCGAGGCGCGTCAGAAAAAGGCCGCCGAGCTGGGTGCCGACTGGTCGGGAAACGAAAATCAAACCGAAGCGATGCTCGCGGCCGAACCGTCCGGTTTTGACGTCGTGTTTGAATGCTGCGGCGACCAGGCGGCGATAGATCAGGCGGTTGAGCTGATCAAACCCGGCGGCATATTGATGGTGGTGGGCATTCCGCAGTTTGAGCGCTGGTCGTTTGCCGTGGACACGGCGCGCCACAAAGAACTGACA
This sequence comes from Pontiellaceae bacterium, assembly GCA_029939835.1. GTDB lineage: Bacteria > Verrucomicrobiota > Kiritimatiellia > Kiritimatiellales > Tichowtungiaceae > Tichowtungia. The sequence continues at coordinate 332 of JAOZSE010000080.1, read as the reverse complement.
CTGCGCAACGTCCGGCGACAGAACGGTTGCGTTGAAAGCGCCATTGAGCTGCTCGCAAGAGGACAGTCCGGCGCGGAAGCGATGATTACGCACCGTTTCGGTTTTGCCGAAACCGCAGAGGCCTTCGAACTGGTCGACGGCTACCGCGATGGTGTCGTCAAAGCCATGATTCAACTCTGATTCTTCAACTTTTGAATCTGCCATCTTCCGAATTGCACATTCATCCTTCATCATTCATCATTCTGTCTTGTTTTTACCCCGGTAGCTCAGCTGGATAGAGCATCGGATTTCTAATCCGACGGTCACAGGTTCGAGTCCTGTCCGGGGTGCCA
>JAOZSE010000016.1:13557-25490 GCA_029939835.1 Pontiellaceae bacterium | reverse complement strand
CGGCTTTTTCGCATGACTCAAAATAACATGTTTTCCAGTTATCCGGGTCAGCCCCTTTTCTTAATTTGCTCTAGAAACATGTAGCTGAGGTTTGTGATCTCGGTGATCTTCGGCTTGCCCGTTTCTCGAAAGGTAGGGCGCGTTCGCCGAACGCGCCGCGGACGGCTCGGCGAGCCGTCCCTGTCAAGAGGCCCCGTGGCAAGCCACGAGAAGCTTCATTTTTTCTTCTTTACCGGCGGTTTGGGTTTGTAGGGAGTGCCTTTTTCTTCGGCGACACGGTTAAGATACTGCTCAACAGCATCCTCAATCAGGTACTGAACGGCCGTCCGCGGGCGCATGGACTGCGACAGCTTTTTCAACTTTTGCTTCAGCTCTTTGCTGATGCGTACTGATTCCGTATCACTCATCGCGGGCAGTGTAGTAAAAACCCCACCCAAATCAAAAACTTAAATTTTTAAATTATTTTGCTTTATCTTTTACTACAATTGTAGGATTTTGTCGCTTATGAGGCGGCAAGGAACAGGCAGGGACAGGAAACGCTCAGAAAGCGTGCGGATATCCGGGACAGTCAAAAGACGCCTGCAGCAGCACTGCCGCGAAAACGATGTGTCGTTGCGGGCCGCTCTTGAGGAAGCCGTTGACACCTATGTGCGGGAACGATTTATTGAAGAAGGGGAACAGAGCTAACGGTCGAGAAGCTATGAAAAGACAAAAAATAACATGGCCGGTTGCAATAACGATTTTCATCGCGCTGTCAATAGGTGTTTTGGTGACGAGGCAGGACTCAAAAGCGGAACGTCGGGATTCTCGCATCGCAGAAGATGAATGCAGGCCGGAGCAACACGATTTACAGGATAAAATACTCAAAGACAAAGATCCTAAACCTAAAATCAGAAGCTGGCAGAAACCCCGACAGCACACAAACAGTAGCCCCGCTTTGCCGACCTTCTCCGCCAAGGCTATGGAGGTCAGGGGGCTTCGCAGGGCAGGCGAATAACTGTCGCCGGGGGCGTGTGCGCAGGCCGCGCCCCCGGCGGCTCCGCCGCCCTCGCCGTAGAGTGTGTTTATATCGCACGGTCGAGGGTGCGGTACTGAATGGCTTCAGCGATGTGCTCGGTTCCGATCACCTCTTCGCCCGCCAGATCGGCGATGGTTCGTGCAACCTTTAAAATGCGGTCGTAGCCCCGCGCACTGAAGTTCATTTCCGAAACCGCGGTTTTCAGCAGTTGCTGTGCGTCGGCGGTTGGCCGGCAGTATTTGCGCGCCTGTTTCGGGCGCATGCCGGCATTACAGTGCACATGCCGGTCTTTGGCATAACGCTTCTGCTGGATGTTTCGTGCGGCAACAACCCGCCTGCGGACTGCGGCGGAGGGTTCACCTTTTTCGAGATTGGCCAGTTCCTGGTATTTCACGGAAGGTACTTCAATGTGAATGTCAATGCGGTCGAGCAGCGGGCCGGACACTTTGCTTTGATAGCGCTGCACCTGAAGCGGTGTCGAAGTCGAACGCGGGTCGTCGGGAAAATAGCCGTCCGGGGTAGGGTTCATCGCCGCCACCAGCATGAAGCGGCACGGGAACGTAACGCTTGCCGCCGCGCGGGCAATCGTGACGACGCCTTCTTCGAGCGGCTGACGCAGCACTTCGAGCACGCTTCGGTGAAACTCCGGCAGTTCATCGAGAAACAGCACGCCGTTATGCGCAAGGCTTACCGCGCCGGGCGTCGGATGTGTTCCGCCGCCGAGCAGTCCGGCATCCGAAACCGTATGATGCGGCGCATGGAACGGGCGCGTAGCGATCAACGACTCGTGTGCGTCGAGCTTGCCTGCGATACTGTGTATTTTGGTGGTCTCCAGCGCCTCTTCAATCATCATCGGCGGGAGGATCGAAGGAATTCGCTTGGCCAGCATCGTCTTGCCGGTGCCCGGTGGGCCGATCATCAGCAGGTTGTGGCCGCCCGCCACAGCGACTTCGATCGCGCGTTTGGCATATTCCTGTCCCTTCACATCCTCAAAGTCTTCAGCATAGCGGCGGTGCGCATTAAACGTTTCGTTCAGTTCGATTTTGTGAGGATCAAGCGTCAGCTCCAGATTCAGGAAATCGGCCGCCTCGCGCAGGTTTTTCACCGCGAACACTTTGATGCCTTCCACGACCGCGGCTTCTTCGGCGTTTTCCGCCGGGACGAGGATGGCTTTGCGGCCCGCGGCCCGCGCGGCCAGGGTAATCGGCAGGATGCCACATACGCGGCGCACCGCGCCGGAAAGGGCCAGCTCGCCGATCATGCAGGCCCGTTCGAGAAGATCAGGCTTGATGTCGCTTTCCGCTGCGAGCATGCCGAGCGCGATCGGCAGGTCAAAACTCGGGCCTTCCTTCTTGATGCTGGCGGGCGCGAGATTGATCGTGACGCGTCCCTGCGGCGGCGTGAACCCGGAGTTGAGAAGGGCGGTGGTGACGCGATGTTCACTTTCTTTCACCGCCGCGTCCGGCAGGCCGACAATCAGCGTCTTCGGGTCGCCGTGTCCGCTGTTGACTTCAATTTCCACCGTATAGGCGTCAACGCCGAAAACGGCTCCAGAAAAAACTTTTGCTAACATTCGACAAACTTAAAAGAAGCCGCAGTCTGTTTGCAACATTCGAGAAGAAGTTTTGCGGGGTTTCTGGAAGCTTATGTCTCGAATCAGCGTTCGGGAGCGGAGCGACCGATAAGCTGAATTCACTGCTTGTGAATTATATTTGTCCGATTGATCTAATGGTCTTTACCCATTTCCCGGGTTTTGCGATTAGTATTCCCCCAAAAGTAAGCTCTAGTATTTGTGTCAGCAGATATGTGATGCCGAGAGCCCTTTGAGAGCCTTTGGCAACTTGGAGGTTAACAACGGCATGAGGGAGTACCATCGTGGCATCAATGATGAAATAGACTCCCATGCAGGCAAGGATAATTTTCATGACGCCATTGACCTCCAAGACGCCTGATTCATCTGGGGCGGTTTCTTTGGTCATCAAGGAGTTTGTGAACTTCCAAATCAGGACGGCTGTCGTTACACCGAGAATGACGCTTAATGTAGAAACACCACCGATCCAAATGTTGGAGGGGTAGCCATTTCCCATATACTTTAGCCTGATCCCTAGGGTCGCTAATGACGGCAGAGAGATGATGACCTGACTTAGAATATAAATGGCAAAGCACTTAAGAGCTATGGCCGTGGTTTCTTTTCTTGTCATATTTTTCCCTCACAACGTTTAATGAGCATCAGACGTTTTACCGTGTAAATTGAAGCGAGCTTAATGCGAAGAACTTGGTGCGACAATAAAAACCCTTGAAACTTAACGGGGTTTTAATTCGTCACGCGGCAGCCGCCTTCGCCCGCTGCGGCGTGCTAAAGGGACGCCGCTTCTGCTGCTTGGTTCCCAACCGTGTCTGATCGCAGATGTAGTGTCGGCTCTGCGAGCCGATGAAGAGATTGGCTCATAGAGCCAACGCTACAACCGGACGGCCACAGGCCGTATTCGCGACGATTCGCGGTTTAGAAAAATCCGTTGTCGTTTTGCAGGAGATGCGAGGGGATTTCGCTGATGAACCGGGAGGGGTCGAGGAAAATGACGCCGCCGTCGCGCTGGCGCCGCACTTCGGGCGCACAGAGGAAGAGATGGTCTTTCGCACGGGTGACGGCCACATAAAAAAGCCGCCGCTCCTCGGAGTCTCCGTTTTCCTCGACCGACTTTTGGCCGGGGAACATACCTTCGCAGAGGAAAATCACGAAGATCACCTTAAACTCAAGGCCCTTGGCCTGATGGATGGTGCTGAGACGGAGTGAGTCGGAGGGCACGGTTTCGGCGGGCGCGCCGGTTTCTGCATCGAGATTGGTGAGCAGAGCGATTTCGCTGAGAAACGATTCGGTCGATTCAAACCTGGTGGTGAAGTCGATCAGTCCGTCGATGTCTTCGGCGCGGTATTTAGGGTTGTCGAAGTTTTCGACCATGAACTCATTGTAAAATATTTTGTTGAAGCGATAGATCAATTCGCCGGGGTCGGCATCGAGATTTTCTTCGCGATAGGCGAGAAAGACCGGCTCGATTTTTTTCCACTCCTCGCGCGCGGCGGGAGGAAGCATTCCCGCGAGTTGGCCGCAGGTTTCCGGATGCTGGAGGTTAACGCGTCCGCCGAGGTCGCGGAAAATTTTGAGCGAGGTCTTTTTCCCAACCTTTGGAAACAATTCGAGCAGCCGGGTGAACGCCAGTGCGTCGCCGGGGTTGACGAGAATTCGCAGGACGGTGCAGACGTCTTTGATATGGGCCTGTTCAAAAAAACGGACGCCGGAGGTGACGATGTAGGGCATGGAGGCGCGCGCCAGCTCCATCTGCAGCTCCATGGCGTGGAAGTGGGCGCGGTAGAGTACGCACATGTCGGCGGTCGAAATGCCCTTGTGCTTTAACTCCTGTACTTTTTCGATGATGTAGCGCGCCTGTGTGCTGCCATCGCGCGGGGTGCTCAGAAGCGGGTAGGCCCCTTCGGCGCGGACGGCTTTCAGTTCCTTTTGGAACTGCTCCGGATTTCCCGCAATGGCGGCGTTGGCGACCTCAAGGATTTCCGGCGTACTGCGGTAGTTGATTTGGAGCTTGAACTCGCGTGTGCCGGGATAATGACGTTCGAAATCGAGGAAGTTCCGGTAATCGGCTCCGCGCCAGGAGTAGATGCTCTGAAAGTCGTCACCCACGACCATGATATTGCGGTGAACATCGGCGAGCAGCTCGACCATTCGCGCTTGAATGGCGTTGGTGTCCTGATACTCATCGACGAGGATGTACTGAAATTCCTGCTGGTAGAATTCGCGGATGCGCAGATGCTTTTCAAGCAGTTGCAGAGCGTAGTAGAGCAGATCGTCGAAATCCATCGCGTTCTGTTCTTTTTTACGTTTCTGGTAGAGGTCGTGAACCTTGATGACATCCTCGAAGTCCACCTCCGTGTTTTCAAAGCGGTCGGCCAGCCCGTCGGCGAGGTCTCCCATCTGTCCGCCAATGACACCGAAGATACTCATGAGCACCTGCGGTTTCGGAAAGTGTTTTTTATCCATCTTCAAATCGTCGGCACAGGAGCGAAGAAGTTTTTTTGTGTCGTCGGAGTCGAGAATGGTGAAGTCGCGCCCGAAGCCAATACTATCGGCATGAGCGCGTAGAATCCGGTTGGCGAAATGATGGAAGGTGCCGCTGTAGCCGCTGGTGAAGGGCTGGTTCACCAATACTTCGGCGCGGTCGAGCATTTCGCGCGCGGCTTTGTTGGTGAAGGTGAGCAAAAGCATGTGGCGCGGATCAAGCCCGCGCTCTTTGACCAGCCAGGCGAGGCGATAAACCAGCGTGCGCGTTTTACCCGTTCCGGCGGCGGCAATGACGAGCGACGGCCCGTCCGGCGCCGTTACGGCGGCATACTGCTCTTCGTTGAGTTCTTCTCGGAAATTCATAGCCGCCGATTAAATCATGGCGTGTGAATAGGGGGAATAACAAACCGCAAATGAACACGAATTTACGCGAATAGAGACTTGTGGAATACACGCTTAAGCCTTTGCGGGCTTCGGAAGATGCCGGCGAATTTCCTGATCGACCCGCTCGGACAGGAATACTTTCAGCAGGGACTGATAGGGAACATCCTTTTTATTGGCCAGCAGCTTCAGCTCCGCAATCAGCGTTTCCGGCAGACGGAGCGAAATGGTTTTGGTGGAAGGTTTCAGGTTGGGGAACACCACGCGCTTTGCCTGCGACCAGTCCACATATTCGGTCGAATCGTGTTCAGCCCAGAACTTCCGTTCTGCATCTTCTGTTTTGAATGCTGGAATTTTCTTTTTCATGACGCCCGGAACACCTTCCTTTCTTTTCGATGCATATCCCTCGCTGAAATCACCCGAACCAGTTTTTTTCGCATCGTGAACGCAATAAAAAGTTCACGTCCGGCATCGGTCTGCCCGAGAACAAAATAACGCTTTTCTTTTACCGAATGTTTTTCGTCGTTCACCACAAACAACGGGTTGTTAAAAAACGCCTGCTCGCATTCGGCCGGGCTGACTTGATGAGTCCGCCAGTTCTTTTCGGCATTTCCGCCGTTCCAGTCAAACCCCTCAAAGTCCGGCATGGAAATCAGTTCAAGCATGGGTGAAGCGTATATGATGATCATATACAGGTCAAGGCCTGCTTTTGCCAGGGCTTGCCAGTCCCGTTGATCCTTGCCGCAATGAACCATTCGCCATGCTCATTATTTCCTTCGGAAATTATGCGTCGCGTTGCTCGCGCGTGCGGCCTCTCTCCCATTGGTCGAGTGAAAACTTTCGCAGGAGGCAGGTGCTAAAAGCTTTTCAGCACCTGTTTTTCGAGCGTCTGGAAACTTTCACCGATGATGTTGGAAAACATCGGGAAGTCGTCGGCGAGACCGAGCTCACGCGGATCGGCGCCTTCGTCGAGAATGGCGTCGGCGATATCGCGGGCGGAAATATTAAGCGGATCACGGAGCAGGGTATAGCCGCCGGGCCGGTCGGAGGCCTCGGCAACCAGACCGGCCTGAGCAAGGGTGTTAATGACGTCGTTAATCAGTCGGATCGGGATGTGATTTTCGGTGCCGTAGGCGATGGTGTCGAAGGGCCCTCCGCGGGACTCGAAGTCGTCGGTGATCCGTTTCATGAGCACGATGGCGAGGCAGAGCCGCGCGCGGGCGCTGGGGTTGACGGCGAGCTGCTCGCGGGCGTAGGTGCCGGCATTCTGAACCGAGAAGGCGACTTCCGCACCCATGAGCAGAATCATCCAGCTCATCTGCACCCAGAAGAGGAAGAGCGGAAGTGCGGCCAGTGTTCCATAGATTGTGTTGTACTTGGTGACGCCGACACCAAGTTCGATCATGCCGTACTGGAAGAGGACGGAGAGCAGCGCGGCGACCAGCGCACCGGTGAAGGCGGCGGGGAATTTGACTTTGGTGTTGGGCAGGAAGACGTAAAAAATACTGAAGGCCAGCGCCATGGCCAAAACCGGTACCGCCTGCAGGCCGAGCTTTAAGAGCGGGCCCATCCATTCAAGACGGCTGGCGAATCCCATGATGACCGGTTGGCTGGCCGAGGCGACGATCAGCAGGATCGGCGCGGCGACCATGATGACGATGTAGTTACGGATTTTATCGATCAGTGTGCGCGGCGTTTTGACGCCCCAGACCAGATTGAAGGTCTCTTCAATGTTGCTGAGCATTTTGATGGCGACCCAGAGAAAGAGAACCCCCCCGATTCCACCCATGGCTCCGGCGCTGGCCGATTCCACGGTTTCGATGATTGTGCCGATGGCCTGTTGTAAGGCCGCGGGCATCTCCGCAGTCCGCTCAATCAGCAGCTCGCTGGCTTTTTCAAAGCCGAACCCCTTGGCGATGGCGAAGAGGATGACGAGGAAGGGCACGAGCGCCATGACGGAGATAAAGGTAAGGGCCGAGGCATGCAGCGGGCAGCGGTCTTCTTTGAATCCTTTGATGACCAGCGCGCAGACACGCAGAAAGTTCAGGCCGGCGGCGTGCGCTTTGGAAAGGGACGCCGGTTCGAGATTCCAGAGATCCTGTGTGAGAAAGTTTTGAATCTTGCTCAGGATTCCGTCCGGTTTGCTGGTCATGAGGAGCCTCCTTGTTCGGTGAGGCATTTTGCTTTTTGAAAGGTCGAAAGTCAAAGGTCGAAAGTTAAAGGTCTGAGGAAGCTTCTCTTCGGTTTCAACGTTTGACGGTTTTAACGACTTGAGCGGAATCTTCTTTCCATCGCCCCGTTCCTTCTGTAAAACGTCCGCTTTAATTGAAAGGAAACCCTATGAGCGACCAACCCGAAAAACTTAGTGATGTCCAAATGGATATGGCCAACCTTTACCGCGAAGAAGCCTACACCGACCTTAAAACCGGCGGCATTCGCAAGCTGGTTCCGATCACCCTCGACGGCTCTGAAGACGAATCCCGTCCCGCCGTCTTCAGCGGTCACACGCAGGTGATGAGCCCGCACGGTCCGGTGCCGATTCAGGGCTCCATCGAAGCCAAAACCCTTGAAGAAGCCATTCTTGGTTTCCCGAAGGCGATGGAAGAGGCCATGAACAAAATGGTTGAGGAAGCGCAGAAGTTTCAAAAGGAACAGGCCGGCAAAATCGTCACACCCGACGATCTCAAAAAAGACAGCGGCGGCATTATTGTCTAAACCGCCCGCCGCTTAGAGGTGCTTAAGCGCCTCGTCGCGAATCAGGCCTCCCATCTCCGATGTGGAGGCCTTTTTGTAGCCCTCGTGCCAAAGATCGGCGGTGCGCGCATTGTGGCCGAGTGCGGCTTCGAGGCCTTCGCGGATTGCATGGGCCGCTGCTTCTTCGCCCAGCTCATCCAGCATCATCGCGGCCGAAAGAATCATCGCAATCGGGTTGGCTTTGTCCTGTCCGGCAATGTCGGGTGCCGAACCGTGGACCGGCTCAAAGAGGCCGATGCCTCCGCCGATACTCGCTGAAGGCAGCAGGCCGAGCGAGCCGCCCAGCGTGGCCGAGGTGTCGGAAAGAATGTCGCCGAAAATATTGCCCGTCAGAATGACGTCAAACCCGCGCGGATTAATCACCATCTGCATCGTCGCGTTGTCGATATACAGGTGGTCGAGTTCAATATCGGAGAATTCGGCCTGATGCAGTTTGATGACCGTATCGCGCCAAAGCCGCATAACCTCGAGTACATTGGCTTTATCCACCGAGGTCACCTTGTTGCGGCGTTTGCGCGCCCATTCAAAGGCGACGCGGGCAACGCGTTCAATTTCGTCAACGTGATAGCGCATGGTATTGAATGCCTCGGTGCCGTCGTTGCCGATCGGCTCGCCGAAATAGATGCCGCCGGTGAGTTCACGCACGGTGAGCAGATCGACTCCGATGACCGCGCCGGGGCGCAGCGGCGAAGATTCCGCCAGCGAGGGAGGCACGGCCACGGGGCGCAGGTTGGCGAATGCGCCGAGCTCTTTCCGGAGCTTGAGCAGTCCGGATTCCGGCCGCAGCGCACCGGTCAGATCGTCCCATTTCGGGCCGCCGACCGCGCCGAGTAAAACGGCGTCGGAGGCTTTACAAACTTCGAGCGTACTCGCGGGCATCGGATCGTTATGCGCGTCAATTGCCGCGCCGCCTGCGGGGGCCTCGGTGTATTCAAAATTAAAATCTGACTTTTCCGCGATGGCATCGAGCACTTTTACGCTCTCGGCAATCACTTCCGGCCCGATCCCGTCACCGGGCAGTAACGTAATTTTATAGGTCTTGGGCATTTGAACCTGTTTCCTTTTTTACGGAGTTAAAAATAAGCCGCGCATTGTGCCAGCCTGTCAGCGCCTTGCAAACAGAAATCTTAAAACAGAAAATGCTCCTTAATCATTAGCGACTGAGTGAGGCGCTCGCTGGGGTCAGCGGGCTTGCAAAGACCTTGTTCTGTAGGCTGGGTGTCCTCACCCGCCGCAACGTCGCTAATGATTGAGGAGTGCTCCGGTTTCGACAGTTGCCGGCGGTTACGTTATGTTTTGGCCAGAGCGGTTAAAAAACGGTAGCCGAGGTCCGCAGGCCTCGGGCCGGTCTCTTCCCCCGTCGCCCTGCGGGCTATGGCGGACAGGGCGGAGGCCAGCTACAAAAATAAGGAGGATCGTATGAAAAAATTATTGAGCCTTTCCGTGATCGTACTGTTTCTCGCCGGCGTAATTGTTTCGGGTTGTTCCAAACAGGATGAGTCCAAAGAGACCGCAAGCGAACGGCTCGGGAAAGATATTGCGAACCAGATAAAATCCCCCGTCGAAAAGACCGAGGATGTTACGTCCAAGATCCAGGGTATCCGTGCTACAGAGAGCGAACTGACGGAATAAGAGCTGGCGTCGCGAGAGATTTCAACGGCGGAACGGCGATATCTATGCATCAAGGTCGGGGTCGGTTTCCACCGTTTCCATGGCTTCTGCAGGTTCAGGACTCTCTTCCTGCAGGTGCTCAGCAAGCAGGGCGTTCATTTTCAGGTCGGTGAGATGCGTGAGCGTTTTGATCAGCGCAATTAGCACAAGAATCATTACCGCCATGCTGGGAAGCATGACGACGATGTAGCTCAATCCCGTCATTTTTCCGATTTCGGCGGTGAAGGCTTCTGTGCCCGGTTCGCTTTTCAGAATGATTTTCGCCAGCGTGTAATTAAGCGCTGAAGAGAGAAACATCGAAGAAGCCAGTCCCCAGGTCAGGCCGACCAGCCGCTTTTCAAATTTTGCTTCATTTCCCTTTTCGCGCAGCTTCTCGTGCAGGAGTGTCACATTGAAAATCTTTTCGCTCATCAGGATTTTTTTGATGAGCGGGTAGGGGGTTTTCAGGGAAATCACAATCGCCAGCCCGATGATCAGCGGGATGGCCGCCTCTTTGCAGGCAATCCATTCCGGCGGAAGCTTCAGGACACCAAACACGCCCGTCAGCAGAACACTGATAATACCGATGATGGAGACAAAATCCGCGCGGTGTTGTTTAATCAGCGTATGCGTTCCGTAGGCGACGGGAAGAATCAGCGCAACCACCAGCCCCCACAGCGGGCCCAGATATTTATCCTTGCTCAGATACGTCAGAATAATGACGGGGATCACGACATTCAGCATAATGCTGATCAGCGGATTTTCTTCTTTGGGTGGGGTCTTGCTCATGAGCGCTCCTTATAAAAGGAAACAGCTTAACAGAATTTTGCCGGAAAAAAATGAAAAACGTAGACGCGACACCCCCGTCGCGTCTGCTTTCTGATGTTATTGAGGCCCGGCGTTTTTCCTTGCAAGCCCGGAGAATAATGATTATGGACGCTGTTAGCAGCAGGTTGTTGCCCGATGACGACGGATCTGAAGGAGGACATTATGAAAAAACAAGCGAGCATTCTGGCTGGGATGGGTTTAATTCTGAGCCTTTGCATGGCGGCAGTGCCGGCATACGCTCTGGAGTCCGAAACTCCCGAGTCACCGCCCAAAGGCGGATTTATTGTCGATTTTTTCAGGGGGAACCTTGGAACAGTCATCCCCGAGTCGCCCGCCAAAGGTTTGTACGGCGGAATAAGCGTTGGGGTCGGCAACAATACCGACCTTAGGGATTCGTGGGACGACGGATCGCTCAGCAATAGGGACATGGATACCGTTGAGCCCGCATACAAGGTGTTTGGGGGCTACCGGATCAATCCCTATGTAGCCGTTCAGGGCGCATATCATGACCTGGGAAAATACTCAATGGACGCGACATCTGCCGGCGGCCCTTCCTGGTCTGCAGGGCCTGTAAGCGGCGAGCAGGAGGCGGATGGGTGGAGTCTTTCCGTCGCCGGGCGCTGGCCCGTCTCTGAACGCTGGACGCTGTTCGGCACGTTCGGCTGGCTCTGGTGGGAGTCCACGGAAAGGTACAACGAAGGCGGAGCTAAATCCGAAGTGAAGGAAACCGGCAGCGACGCCACCTTTTCGGGAGGGTTTGAATTCGACCACGGGCACAAAGACCGAATTGTCTACATCGTCGAGCTTGGCGACCAGCGCGTGGGGGATGACAATTTAGATATCCTTACCGGCTTTGCGGGCGTTCTCTACCGCTTCCCGTAAAACATGGGATGTATAGGAGGCTTTGTGCATGTTCGTGGACGTAGCGGGGTCGTTGCGTCCGCGGGAAATTCCAAACCTTGAAAACGAGGATCAGCAGATTCTAAAAATCATCGGCTGACCCCTTCGCTGACCCCTTCGCCCTTCGTCGAGGATCAGCAGATTCTAAAAATCATCGGCTGACCCCTTCGTCTAAAAATCATCGGCTGACCCCTTCGTCGAGGATCAGCAGATTCTAAAAATCATCGGCTGACCCCTTCGTGACCCCTTCGTTTGACCCCTTCGAAAAAAATGGAGGGGTCACGGACCCCGCCCTACAGATTGTTTTTGTGACTTTTCGTGTTTTTTGTG
>JAOZSE010000016.1:0-13457 GCA_029939835.1 Pontiellaceae bacterium | reverse complement strand
GGGGTCACGGACCCCGCCCTACAGATTGTTTTTGTGACTTTTCGTGTTTTTTGTGGCTAATCAGCTTACCGCAATGTTCACCAAGCGGCCGGGGACGACGATGACTTTTCGGACGGTTTTGCCTTCAGTCCATTTGAGAACGACCGGATTTTCCATCGCCAGCTTTTCGATGTCGTCTTTGGATGCACTCGTGGGGACGTGAAGCTGTCCGCGGACTTTGCCGTTGACCTGCAACGCCATCTGAATCTCGTCGCGGTGCAGCGCTTCTTCAATGACTTTCGGCCAGTCGGCGGCGAGCACGCCACCTTCGTAGCCGAGTTCCGCCCATAGCTCTTCGGCGATGTGCGGCGCGAAGGGCGAAATCAGCAGGACGACTTTTTCCATGGCATCGCGGAAGACGGCTTTCGCCTGTTCGGAGCTGTCGTCGCTGATCTTCACATCATCAACGGCGTTCATCAGCTCCATGACGGTGGAGATGGCGGTATGGAAATGAAACGCGCCTTCGAGGTCGTGGGTGATTTTGTTGATGGACTCGTGCACTTTGCGGAAGAGGTCGCGTTCCGGTTTTTCCATGGCATCGATATCGGGAGAGCAGGCGGGGGCGCCTGCTCCACAGAGCAGGTCGCGGTGCTGCCAGACGCGCCGCCAGATGCGGTTAAGGAAACGGTAGGCGCCTTCGACGGCGTCGTCGTTCCACTCCGCCTCTTTTTCGGGCGGGCCGATAAACAGTGTGTAGAGGCGGACGGTGTCGGCACCGTAGTTTTCAATCAGCTCGGCGGGGCTGACGACGTTGCCTTTGGACTTGCTCATTTTGTAAAGGTTTCCGTCGGGCCCTTTTTTGCAAATCATTCCCTGCGTGAAGAGTTGGGCGAACGGTTCGTCAAAATTGATGAGGTCGAGATCGTAAATGGCTTTGGTGAAAAAGCGCGCGTAAAGCAGGTGCAAAATGGCGTGCTCGATGCCGCCGATATACTGGTCGACCGGCAGCCAGTTGTTGCAGGCGTGGGAGTCGATGGCTTTGGTATGATCCTGCGCATTGAGGTAGCGCAGGAAGTACCAGCTTGAATCAACGAACGTGTCCATGGTGTCGGATTCGCGCCGCGCGGGCTCGCCGCACTTGGGGCACTCGCAGTTCATGAACGTTTCGGAGCTTTTAAGCGGCGACTCGCCGGTCGGTTTGAACTCAACATTTTCGGGAAGCCGGACGGGCAAATCTTCGTCGTTGACGGGCACCATGCCGCAGCGCTCGCAGTAGACGATCGGAATGGGCGCACCCCAGTAGCGCTGGCGGGAAATCAGCCAGTCGCGCAGGCGGTAGTTGATGGTGCCTTTGCCGAATTCTTTTTCTTCGGCCAGTTTGCTCATGGCGTCGATGGCGCTGCGGTTGGGCATGCCGGTGAAGTCGCCGGAGTCGAAGCAGGTGCCGTCCTCGGTGTAGGCATCGTCCATTTCGTCGAGAACGAGCGAGCCGTCCGGATTCTGGATCGAAAGTTTGATGGGCAGGTTGTATTTATGCGCGAAAGCCCAGTCGCGCGTGTCGTGTGCGGGCACGGCCATCACGGCGCCGGTGCCGTACATCAGCACATAGTCGCCGACCCACAGCGGAACGGTTTCGCCGTTGTAGGGGTTGACCACATAGCGCCCGGTGAAGACGCCTTTCTTTTCGATGGAGTCGGACTCGCGGTCGATATTGGTCAGCTTTGCGGTCGCTGCGAGAAAATCGAGGACTTCTTTTTCCTGCGGAAGGCCCGCGATCATTTCCTTGAGCTGCGGGTATTCGGGGGCCAGCACCATATAGGTGCAGCCGAAGATGGTATCTACGCGGGTGGTGAAGCAGGGGACAGTGTCCGAGCTGTCGGCTTTACCGTCTTCGCGCGGGACGAGCGCGAAATCCACTTCCGTTCCCTCGGAGCGGCCGATCCAGTTGCGCTGCATGGTTTTCACGCGCTCGGGCCAGCCGCCGAGCTTGTCGAGGTCGTCGAGCAGGCGGTGGGCGTAGTCGGTGATTTTGAAAAACCACTGTTCGAGCGCCTTCTGTTCAACGGTCGATTCACAGCGGTCGCAGAGGCCGTCGACCACCTGCTCGTTGGCGAGCACGGTCGCGCAGTCGGGGCACCAGTTGACATTGCTTTTCTTTTTATAGGCCAGCCCGCGGTTGAAAAACTGAATGAAAAGCCACTGCGTCCATTTGTAGTAGTCCGGCTCGCAGGAGGCGACTTCTTTGTCCCAGTCGTAGCAGCATCCCCAGGCGGCGAGCTGTTCTTTCATCACTTCGATATTGGCGAGTGTACTTTCGCGCGGCGGGGTGCCGGTTTTGATCGCGGCGTTTTCGGCGGGCAGGCCGAACGCATCCCAGCCCATGGGGGAGAGCACATTGTGGCCGCGCATTTTTTTGTACCGGACGACGGCGTCGCCAATAATGTAGTTGCGCCCGTGGCCGACGTGCAGTTTGCCGGAGGGATAGGGGAACATCATCAGGCAGTAGTACTTTTTGGCGGTGTCGGAGAGATCGGCCTTAAACAGGCCGTTATCGGCCCAGTGCTGTTGCCACTTCGGCTCAATTTCAGAAAAAGGGTATTTCTCGTTCATGCTTGTTTCCTCGTAAACCGCAACAGACTACGGAATTTTACGATTTTTCCAAGTCTCTTGTCGCGGAGACCCCGGCTCCGCTTTTTGGATACGGGGAAATTTGACAAAATCATGGCCGACAAAATCATTTTGAAACCGAGAGAGAGTGATGACCGCAAAGACGCAAAGAAACAAAGGGGAACTTGTAGGGTTGGAACGGTTGAGGAACGAAACGTTGGGGCGGAGCCTGCAAAACCCCGCCGAACTTTCCAAGCATTGTCAGTGCGGGTTATTTTTCGCCGAAAATGACGAGCATCAGCGCGGCCATTAGAATCATCGCGCCGGCCAGTCGCCGGAGCAGCACATGGCGTGAAGCTTTGTGTTCGCGGCTTCCGATAACCCGCCCGAGACTCCAGACCATCACAATGCTCCACAGCGCGCGCGAGCTGTAAACCACGTTGATTTCCGGCGCGTGACCGTAGCGGCCGACCGCATAGCCCATACAGAAGGCGGGCAGCAGGAAGAAGAGCACTCCGGTCAGCAGGTGGGCGCGGCAGACCGGCGAAAGGTCGCCCAGACGCTTCCGGAAGTGCGGTATAAATACCAGACATCCGATTGCGGCCAGTTGGGAGGAGAGCACCGTAAAGCGTGCCGCCCCCCAGTGGTGCGCATAGTGCTGAAAGACGGTATCGCAAAGCGCAAACAGGCAAGCAGCGCAGAAGGTCAGCAGAACCGTTGTGATGAACGAGTTCCGTGTCGTGACATTGGGCGAATGCATGACAACCAGCGCGACCACCACCAGCCCGCAGGCAATCCATACAGAAGGCGGCAGTGCCTGACGAAGCAGGATGGTCACCAGCAGTGCATTCACCATCGGCTTGGTGCCCATCACGGGGCCGACGATGCTGACATCGCCGCTCTTCAGAGCCAGTGTGTGGAAAAAGGCGCCGCTGTACCAGCAGAGCGCAGCCAGCAGCGGTTGGTAGAGCAGGGCGGGCGAAGGCCATGCCGGACCGATGAACAGCAGCGGCACAAACACAATCGCTGTGGTCCATGCGATGAGTGTTGGAACGTGCCACGGGCTGCAGCCTTCTTCGAGAGCCCGTTTGTTGAAAAGGCTGCTCAGGCTGTAGCCCAGTGCGGCGACCAGCGCGAAGAGGATGTAAACAGGCATGGGTTAAACCGCTTTCAACGGAGCCGTATCGGCCTTGGAAATCAGCACGTTTAGTTTGCCATCAGAGTCATTCCTCAGTCGGCGGCGAAGGATTTTCAGATAGCCGCGTTCGGTTTCGGTGTGGCCGCATAGGATTACGTTGATTCCGTTTTCCTTTGCGGCGAGTACGTCGTGATGTTTCATTTCGCCGGTGAGCCAGCAGTCGGCCTTCGTTTCACTCAGGGCTTCAACGCCCGCGCCCGCGCAGACCGCGATGGTTTTGACCGGCTTGTCATTTGCTGTGGCGGCCTTCACGGTTTTGAGGTGAAGTTTTTGTTTAAGGCGGGCGGTAAGCGTCGGCAGCTTAACCGGCTTGGCCAGTTCAACGATTCGGGCAGAGGAGAATTCGGCGCAGTAGAGGTCGCCGTCGCCGAGCGCGTCGGCCAGCCAGTCGTTCACGCCGCCGGGCGCGGCGTCGAGCGCGGTGTGCGGGGAGTAAACAGCAATGCCTTTTTCAATCAGCCGCATGGCGGCGCGCGTTTGCGGAGCGGTTTTAGTGAGTGCGGTGAGTCCGCCGAAGAAGAGGGGATGGTAGCTCACGATGGCGTCGGCGCGAAGCCGGATTGCTTCG
The DNA here is from genome assembly GCA_029939835.1 of Pontiellaceae bacterium. GTDB lineage: Bacteria > Verrucomicrobiota > Kiritimatiellia > Kiritimatiellales > Tichowtungiaceae > Tichowtungia. The sequence goes on along the minus strand of JAOZSE010000016.1, from coordinate 9,105 downwards.
CGCGCGACGGCTTCGGTCAGGTCGATGGTGAGCAATACCTTTTTAATGTCCCGGCTTTTGAACGGTTCAATGAGCAGGCCGGTGTTGTCCCACTCTTCGGCGAGTTCGGACGGGGCGATTTCTTCCAGCGTTTCGATAAACGTTTTGAGTTTCATGGCTTGGATTGTAAGCCGGGCGAAGTAATATCTCAAGCGGAGCTTGACTTAGAGGAGGGGAAAGCTTAGCAAACTAGTAATGTTTTAACCAAAGAGGAGGAAATGATCATGAAAAAATGGAAATGTGCAGCCTGTGGTTATGTTCACGACGGCGATGATGCGCCTGCAACATGTCCGAAGTGCGGAGCGGCCAAAGAACAGTTCGCGGAACTGGATGATGCCGCTGCTAAACTGGTTGAGCGTTCGCGCCATACTAATGCGCTGCATTCGCGCGTGATTGATCTGGCCCGTCAGGTTGAGGCGGTTTGCAACGACGGCATCGCCGATGAACTCGACCCCGGCTGTGTGGACGTCTTCACCAAATCCCGCAAAATGGCGTGGGAGATGATGAAGTTTTCTATGACCGAGCAGGAAATCCATATGAAAAAAGGCAAGTGGGGCTGAGAAACTGACGATTGTCGATTTTGAATTGATGATTGGGCGTGCCGAAAAGTCGGCACGCCCTTTTCTTTCTTGATTTCCGAGCCTAAATATCCTTTTATCCGAAGAAACGGATGAATGGTTATGGCTGAACTACTTGATATCTTTAAGGCGCTGGGCGATGAGACGCGGCTTCGTATGCTGCGTGCGGTTGAAATCGCTGAACTTTCCGTAGCCGAGTTGGTAGGCGTACTCAAGCTCCCGCAATCCTCGGTAAGCCGCCATCTCAAACCGTTGCGCGATGCCGGTCTTCTCGAAGCACGTCGCGAAGGCACTTCCGTCTATTACCGTCGCGGCCCCGCCTTTGAAGAAGAGGGTTTTGCCCGGTTTCTGAGCGAAAAGCTCGGTGCCCTGCGCGGCGCGGGACGCGACCGTGCGGCGGTGGACCGTGCGCTCGAACAGCGCCGCAAAGAGAGCACAAAATTTTTCGATGAAATTGCCGGACGTTACAATACGCTGACCGAACCGGGCGGCGGCTGGCGCGCGCTGGCTGCGGCATTGGCCGCGGGCTTCAGCGGGCAGTCGGTAGCCGATATCGGCTGCGGCGAAGGCGATCTCACGCTGATGCTGGCGCGGTTCGCGCGGTCGGTCACGGCGGTGGATCTCTCGCCGCAGATGTTGCGCGTGGTGCAGGAACGCGCCGCCGAGGCGGGCGTTTCCAAGCGCGTGATAACCGCCAAAGGCGATATTGAAAAAATCCCGCTTAAGGCGGGCAGCGCTGACGCGGTTTTTGTGAGTCAGGTTCTGCATCACGCCGCGCGGCCCGAAAAAGCCCTCGCCGAAGTTGCGCGCGTACTCAAACCCGGCGGGCGGCTGATCCTGCTCGACCTCGCGCACCATGAGCAGGAGTGGGTGCGTGACGAGTGGGCCGATCAGTGGCTCGGGTTCGATCATGCCGAACTGCGCCGCTGGCTGCGGGGCGCGGGCTTTACCGTAGAAATTTTGGAAACGCTGCCGGGAACGGCGCCGGAGTTTTCGGTGCTGCTGGCCGCCGCGCGTAAAAAGAATGGTTAATAAACGGAGTTCAACGATGCCGAAAAAGAAAACGAAGAAGAAGGATTACATCATCAAGGACATTTCGCTCGCCGCCTTTGGGCGAAAGGAGATGGAACTGGCTGAACACGAAATGCCGGGGCTGATGGCGCTGCGCGAAAAATACGGTGTCGAAAAACCGCTCAAAGGCGCGCGCATTACCGGTTCGCTCCACATGACGATTCAAACCGCGATGCTGATCGAAACGCTGCAAATTCTCGGAGCGAAGGTGCGTTGGGCGAGTTGCAATATTTATTCGACGCAGGATCACGCCGCCGCCGCCGTCGCGACCAAGGGTACGCCGGTGTTTGCAACCAAAGGTGAGACGCTTGAAGAATACTGGGACTACACCGACCGCATTCTCGATTGGGGTAATGGCAAGGGCCCGAACATGATTCTCGATGATGGCGGCGACGCCACAATGTTCGTGCAACTCGGCGTGCAGGCCGAAAAGGATCCTTCGGTGCTGAAGCGCAAGCCGGGCAGTCCCGAGGAAAAGGTATTTTTGGCGCAGGTGAAGAAGGCATTGAAAAAAGATCCGAAACGCTTTTCACGGATCGCCAAAGGAATCCGCGGCGTGACGGAAGAGACGACCACGGGCGTGCACCGCCTCTATCAGCTGGCCGAAAAGGGTGAATTGCTTTTTCCCGCCATCAACGTGAACGATTCGGTGACGAAGTCGAAGTTCGACAATGTGTACGGCTGCCGTCATTCGCTGGTCGATGCGATTATGCGCGCTACGGATGTGATGCTCTCCGGCAAAGTGGCGGTGGTCGCCGGATATGGCGATGTCGGCAAAGGCTCCTGCCAGTCGCTGCAGGGCCAGAATGCCCGTGTGATTGTCACAGAGATCGACCCCATCTGCGCCCTGCAGGCCACGATGGCCGGCTTTGAGGTGATGACAATGGATGAGGCCTGCAAGCTGGGCGATATTTTTGTCACCACCACCGGATGTTGCGATGTGATCACCGAGCGCCATATGCGCCAGATGAAAAACCAGGCCATTGTCTGTAACATCGGTCACTTCGATTCCGAGATTCAGGTTGAAAAGATTCGGAAGTACAAATGGACCAACATCAAGCCGCAGGTGGATAAGATTACCTTCCCGAAGGGCAACAGCATTCTGCTGTTGGCGGAAGGGCGGCTGGTTAATCTCGGTTGCGCCACCGGGCACCCGAGCTTTGTGATGTCCAACAGCTTTACCAATCAGGTGCTGGCACAAATGGATATCTGGGCCAAGCACGGCACGAAAGATCAGTATCCGATCGGCGTGTATGTTTTGCCGAAACATCTGGACGAAGAAGTGGCGCAACTGCACCTCGGACGACTGGGTGCGAAACTGGATTGTTTGACGCGGAATCAGGCCAAATACCTTGGTATTCCGCAGAACGGGCCATTCAAGCCGGAACATTACCGGTATTGATTCCGGCCAAACCAGCTGAAACCGGTGTTCAGGGGCTGTTTCGCTCGCAAGAGATGCTCTTGTTCATTTTTGTGTATTTTCTGAATAAACATGATTGATTATAAGCCATTGGTTGCATATCCTTTAAATCTTAAAGGAGGCGCATATGGCAACAAACCCAATAGGAAAAGGCACCAAAACCATCGGTATTAATATGCCGAAGAAAATGGCAGACGATCTGGAGAGACGTGCAACTTCAATGCACATTTCCAAAAGCAAATATTGCAAGATTCTTCTGCAGCAGTGGCTTTCGTCTGGCAAAAAGCTGACGTTGGCCGAAAAGAAGTAATATAACCCATACTAACATTTTCTTTGAAAATGTTTGGAAGCGCCCCGTATTTTACGGGGCGCTTTTTATGTCGGCAAAGATCGCTTCCGCCACCGCCGCCGGATCTTCAGCCCGCAGGATCGGCCGGCCGACCACCAGATGAGTGGCGCCCTGCTGAACTGCAAACGAGGGAGTGGCCACACGCTTTTGGTCGCCGGTGTCTCCGCCCGGCATGCGGATTCCGGGTGTTACCAGCAGCGCATCGGGAAATTTTTTTCGCAGGACGCCCGCTTCGTGTGCGCTGGTAACGAGGCCATCGATTCCTGAGCTGATCGCCAGCTCTCCGAGTGCGGCAGCCTGGTCGGACAGGGTACGGCTGATTCCCAGATCGCGAAAATCCTCTTCATTCAGACTGGTCAGCGTGGTGACGGCGACCAGCTTCGGCGGATTGGCCGATTCGCGTGCGGCCCCGGCGGCGGCTTCGAGCATGGCCCGCCCTCCGATGGCGTGTACCGTCATCAAGTTTACGCCGTGGCTTGCGGCGGTTTTCACGGCGTTGGCGACGGTTCGCGGAATGTCGTGCAGTTTGAGATCCATGAATATTTTTTTATTCCGCTTTTTGAGGGGGGTAAGGATGTCCGGCCCCACGGCGCAGAAGAGCTCCAGCCCCACTTTATACCATTCAATACGGTCCGGCAGCCGTTCGAGGGCTTCTTCCATCTCTTTGGCCGAGGGCACATCCAGCGCAACAATTAAAGCAGGGTTCATTTTAATCCTTTCCTTGCAGTACGGTTCCGTTAAAAATCCCCGAAGAGCGTTCCGAAAGCAAGGTTTTGTTCATGAAGACGGAAAGCGAGCGGAAATTTTTGGTAAACGGCGACGACTGGCGGGCTGCGTCCGGAGCCGAGGCGGTATGCTGTCAGGGCTATATCACCTCCGAGCCTTCCGGTGCAACGGTTCGTGTCCGCCTGTTGGGCGAGCAGGGCTTTCTGACCATCAAAGGCCCTACGCAGGGAATTTCCCGTCCTGAAATGGAATATAAAATCCCCTCTGCCGATGCCGAATATTTAATCGAAAACCTGTGCGGTGACCGGCTGGTTTCAAAAATACGCCATACCCTCGACGTCAACGGGGTACATTGGGAGATTGATGAATTTCGCGGGGCCAATGAAGGGCTGATCCTTGCCGAGATTGAGCTCGACCACGAGGATCAGGCCTTTGAAAAACCTGCCTGGCTCGGACGGGAAGTCACCCGCGATGACCGTTACTACAATGCGGCGCTCGCCCGCCGCCCTTTTCGGGCCTGGTAATTTCTTTAAAAAATCTTAAAAAAGTTCTTCACAAACTTTTTTCAATAGGTATCTTTTCTCAAAACCCCTTAACCGAAAGGAGAAAAATGAGAAAAGTATTAATCATACTGTTTGCAATAGGCGCGGCCTGTTTTGCCGGCGCGGAAGTTATCTATGACTACACCGGCCAGGGGGCTGTATTCGACGGCACCAACTGGGTCCAGGTACTGCTGAACGACAATGGGGCTGACATCACCATGACGGTTTCCAGTTCCGGCGGAGATATGAACTCCAATGCCAGCCGTTTTGGAATTGTTAATGATTATATCGAAGGGACGGCCGAAATCCTGACCATATCATTTGATAAGGCGGTTGATTTTGTCTCCATCGATCTGGGGGCCGTCGGAGGCGATATTGCGGATGGCGCAAGCCTCACAATCGGAACCCAGCCGGCGATTGATCTTTACACGGGGGTCTCCGGCTTCAGCGGATCCACGGATGTTTACACCCCGGCTTCGCCGGTGCGTCTGAGTGCCGGCGAGACCATCGTCCTGACCGGTTCCTCGCTGAGCTCGTCCTTTGATCTCGAAAAGATGACGCTTGCGGTCGTTCCGGAACCGGCGACGGCGGCGCTGTCCGCGCTCGGTGCGTTGCTGGTCTGGGTGGCCCGCCGCGCGTCACGGGCATAGACCGGACTTTCCGGCTTGCAGAAAGGCGTCCCCGAATGCCGGGGGCGCTTTTTTGTGTTTTTTGTGGCCACGAATTCCCTGTTTCGTTTTATGCTTTACGCATGAACATTTTCGAAAAAATTGTGAACCGCGAAATTCCGGCAACCATAGTTTATGAAGATGACGATACACTCGCCTTCATGGATATCGGCCCGATCATCAAAGGCCACACGCTCGTCATTCCCAAAACGTGCTATGACCCGGTCACCGAAACGCCCGACGAGGTGCTGACTAAGCTGATGCTCGTTTCCAAGCGTATTGCCGCCGCGCAAATCGAAGGGCTGGGAGCCGACGGCGTCAACATCATTCAGAACAACGGCCGGGCCGCCGGGCAGCTGGTGCCGCACATCCATTTCCATGTGATCCCGCGCTTCGACGGGGATGGCCATCATTGGAACTGGGATGCCAAACAGTATGACAGTCCTGACGAAATGGAACAGCTGGCTGTAAAAATCCGCGAAGGGCTGGCCGAATGAAAAACCCCAATGCTGAAGAACTTCTGCAGGGCCTTCTTGCTCGCGACCCGCGTTATACCGCCGGAGCCTACACCTTTGTCCGCAACGGCCTCGACTATACCGTGCGCCGACTCGAAAAGCCGCGCCACGTCAGCGGACAGGAGCTGCTCGGCGGTCTCCGCGAATTCGCCCTCAACGAATTCGGGCCGATGACCAAAACCATTCTCAACGGCTGGGGCATTGAGCGCACGGAGGACATAGGTGAAATCGTTTTCAACATGGTTGAAGCCGGCCTGCTCGGTAAAACCGAAAACGACAGCCGCGCCGATTTCGCCGCCGGTTACGACTTTGACGAAGCCTTCTGTAAGCCCTTTCGGCCCGCCGCCCGGCGGGCCGATTCCTGAGCTGTTCAGCACACGCCGAAAAAAGGGTTTCAGCCGCCGGGGAAAAGGCCTATCATTTCCCGATGATTCTGAAAATTACAGCTTTCCTCCTGCTCGCCGTTTTGCTGGCCGGTTGCGCCGCGCCCACGTATGAGGACGGCACGCCGCGCGACTATTCTGACATGCCCTGGAATACGCCCGCCTCCTGGGAAGGCAGTGTCGGGGTTCCCGGCTTAAGCGGGTACGAGTAAGAGACGGGGAGTCAAAGGTCTCGAGTCGGAAGGTCTAAGGTCAGGAGTTGTTCCCGACATTCGACTTTTGACTTTAAGACCTTCGACTATTTCTCCTGCAGGATGCGCAGCATCCGGCGCAGCGGCTCGGCCGCACCCCAGAGAAGCTGGTCGCCGACCGTGAAGGCGGAGAGATACTCCGGCCCCATTTTCATCTTACGGATACGTCCAACGGGAATGGTTAGCTTGCCGGAGATCGCTGTGGGCGTCAGACGCGCAAGCGTTGCCTCTTTGGTATTCTCGACCACTTCGACCCACTCGTTGTCGTTGCGGAGGATCTCGGTGATCTCTTCCACCGATATGTCTTTGGTGAGCTTGATGGTGAGCGACTGACTGTGGCAGCGCATCGCGCCGATCCGTACGCAGATGCCGTCAATCGGAATCGCTTTTTCCGTTTGGAGAATCTTATTGGTTTCAGCGCAGCCTTTCCATTCCTCGCGGGTCTGGCCGTCTTCCACGGCCCGGTCGATCCACGGAATCAGCGAACCCGCCAGCGGGGCACCGAACTGTTCGATTGGGATGTCGTCGCTGCGCAGGACCTCGGTTACCTTGCGGTCTATATCGAGGATGGCGGACGCCGGATCCTGCAGGTCATCCGCCGCGATACCGTAAAGTGTGCCCATCTGATCAATCAGCTCGCGCATGTTTTTCGCGCCCGCGCCCGAGGCCGCCTGATAAGTCATGGAAGAAATCCACTCCACCAACCCGGCCTTGAAGAGACCCCCGACGGCCATGAGCATCAGGCTCACGGTGCAGTTGCCGCCGATGAAATCTTTTTGGCCCGCCGCGCGAGCCTTTTCGATGACGGGTCGGTTGATCGGATCAAGTATGATGGTCGCTTCATCGGCCATACGCAGTGCCGAGGCGGCGTCGATCCAGTAACCGTTCCATCCCGCGTCGCGCAGTTTGCCGTGAACTTCATTGGTATAATCACCGCCCTGGCAGGTGACGATCACATCCAGTTTCGCCAGCGCATCGAGATCGTACGCGTCGAGCAGAGTGGATTTCCCTTTGCCGACATCGGGTGCGGCCTGTCCGACCTGCGAAGTGGTGAAAAACACCGGATCAATCGCATCAAAATCATTTTCGGCACACATGCGTTCCATCAGTACGGAACCGACCATACCGCGCCATCCTATCAGTCCTGTTTTCATAGTGTTTCCCTCGAAATTGAAAGGCAGGCAAGGTATTTCATTTAACTGCAGAGAGCAAGCCGCTATTGTCCCCGACATATGAACTTATTTTCGTTTTTAGCCGAAATTATGCCGCAGACGGAACCGTTCTGGGACTATAGCCGTCCGCCGGAAGGGATGGTGGCCGCCGGGCTCATTTTTCTGCTCCTGATGTGTCTGGGTGTTGCGGCGGATCTTGGTTTGGCGCTGTATTTTCTCAAACGTCCGGCCAACCTGAAGCTCTGGCGCAACACGCTGGCCGTTCGCATGCTTCCGCCCAAAGCCATACTGGCGCTGATGCTCATGCTGGTCGCGCTGTATGCCGGCACGTCGACGTTGTATACGTTTATGATTCCCGGCGGCAGCGGGCTGGATGCCCCGGCGGTAATTTTACAGACGCTTTTTTTCCATGTGCCGGGACTGATTGCGTTGATTCTGCTGGTGCGCCATACCGGATTTTCTTTCCGCGAGCAGTTTGGATTTCACCTCAAAAAAGCGCCCCTGTTTCTGGGCGCGGCGGTTCTGTTCTATCTGGCAGCGTTGCCGCTGCTCTGGTTCTACAGCATGCTCTACCAGATTTTTCTTCATCAGCTCGGTCACGCGTTTTATTTGCAGGACGTGGCACAGTTACTCATTACGCCCGCGTCCTGGCCGGTGCGCAGCTATCTGCTGTTTACGGTCATCGTGTTCGCTCCGGTTTTTGAGGAGCTTATCTTTCGCGGCGTACTGCTCCCGTTTTTTGTCAACCGCGCGGGACTGCTGCCGGGCATTGCGCTGCTTTCCCTGCTTTTCGCGGGGCTCCATCTGCACATTCCCTCGCTGGTGCCGCTTTTTCTACTGTCTGCGGCCTTCAGTCTGGCCTATGCCCGCACACGCTCGCTTTTGGTTCCGATCGGAATGCACATCCTCTTTAACAGCGTTACCGTGATGCTGCTTCTGTTCATGCAGTAACATTCGAATCTTGATTTCGTGATACCAACAATCCAATACTCCACCACTCCGCAACCTGATTGTTTGGGGCTTTATGAATATTTTAGGAATTGATATTGGCGGCACAAAAATCGCTGTCTGCATTGGGGACGAAAACGGAAACATCCGTGTGGATCAACGCTTTCCCACCAATCCTGACCGTGCACAGGAAACGCTGGAGCAGGCTGCCGAAGTCGCCGAAGAGCTGATTGAAAAAGCCGGGCTCACTACGGAGCAGATCGACGCCATCGGCATTAGTTCGCCGGGCCCAATGTGTTCGAAACGCCGTATGATTTTGAAAACTGCGAACATGAAAGGGTGGAACCACTTCAAGGTTGGTGACTTTTTTGAGGAAAAGTTCAAGCGGCCAACCTTTATGCAAAACGATGCCAACGGCGCGGGTTTAGCTGAATATCTCTTTG
>JAOZSE010000079.1 GCA_029939835.1 Pontiellaceae bacterium | reverse complement strand
GTTCCCGCCTGGCGCGCCGCCAAGCTCGAACCCGCGGAGGCGTTGAGAGGTGAGTGATAGGGAGGGCAGGCTGGAAAGCCTGCCCCACAGTGTGGAGCACCCCGAAGCTTCGGGGTGCTCTTCCAAGGATTGGAAAAAATGTATGAGTAAAGAAATTCTTAGAGTGGAAGAGGTGCATAAGGCCTATCACATCGGTCGGCGCGCGGTGGAGGTGCTGCACGGCGTGTCGCTGAGTGTTCAGCGCGGTGAAACCCTGTCGATTATGGGCGCGAGCGGTTCGGGCAAGAGCACACTGTTGCATATTCTCGGCGGGCTGGATCAGCCGGATTCGGGCGATGTCTTTTTTGAGGAGACCCGTCTCGGGAAAATGAAGCCCGCCCGTCAGGCGGCATTCCGCGCGGAGCGGGTCGGATTTGTTTTTCAGAGCTACCATCTGCTTCCGGAACTCGATGTGCTTCAGAATGTGATGCTTCCGTCGATGGCCGCATGGCAGAAAGATGCGCGTGTGCGGGCCGAACATCTGCTGGAGCAGGTGGGGCTGACTGGGCGGATGGATCATCGCCCAATGGAGCTGTCCGGCGGCGAGCAGCAGCGCGTGGCGATGGCTCGCGCACTGATGAACGACCCTGACCTGATTCTGGCTGATGAGCCGACGGGTAATCTGGATTCGCATACCGGCGAAAACGTATTGCAAAATCTCTTTGATTTAGCGCAATCTGAAGACCGCACGCTGATTGTGGTGACACATAACGAAGAGGTGGCGCAGAGCTGTCGGCGCGAGCTGGTTTTGAAAGACGGCAAACTGGAAGAATAAAGTAGGACAGGCTTCCAGCCTGTCGAGACAGCCAAGATGGCTGTCCTACATTAGGAAGGAACCTAAATGAAAATCCATTTAAACGGTAAACTGGTGGACAAAAAAGATGCGGTCGTTTCGGTTTTCGACCACGGCCTGCTCTACGGCGACGGGGTTTTTGAGGGCACCCGCGTCTATAACGGGCGCATTGTGTTTCTCGATGAGCATGTGGATCGCCTTTATGACTCCGCCAAGGTGATTGATCTCGATGTCGGCATCACGAAAGAGGAGATGAAGAAAGCGACGGTGGAAACGTGTAAAGCCAACGGTATTGCCGACGGCTACATCCGCCACGTTGTAACGCGCGGCGTCGGCACGCTGGGCCTCAACCCGTATCTGTGCGAAAAGGCGCAGGTGATCATCATTGCGGACACTATTCAGCTCTATCCGCCGGATCTCTATGAAACCGGCATGAAAATTGTCACGGCCGGCACGATCCGCAATATGGCCGAGGCGGTCAATCCGCGCGTCAAGAGTCTGAACTATCTCAACAACATCATGGCGAAAATCGAAGCGATCAACGCCGGCGTGATGGAATGCCTGATGCTCAATGCGCAGGGGTTTGTCGCGGAAGCCTCCGGCGACAACATTTTTTCTGTCAAAGGCAATAAGCTCGTTACGCCGCCGCCCTGGTGCGGCGGGCTCGAAGGTATTACGCGCGACAGGGTGATGGCGCTGGCGCGGGACATGGGTATGGAGGTTTCGGAAAACGTTATGACGCGCTACGAACTCTGGACGGCGGACGAAGTTTTCCTGACCGGTACAGCCGCCGAAGTGATCGCGGTGGTCGAACTCGACAAACGCACCATTGGCAGCGGAAAACCCGGGTCGGTCACGAAGAAACTGTTCGCGGCATATCGGGATTTCGTGAATAGCAACGGGACACCCGTTAAGTAGAGGCCGCCCATGAAATGTGACCTTTGCGACAATGAAGCGGTTGTGCACCTGACACAGGTGGTCAACGACGAGATGAAAGAGGTTCATCTCTGCGAAGAGCATGCCAAGGAGCAGGGAATCGATATCCACAGCCCGATTTCAATTACCGACATTCTGATGGGGCTCGGCGGACCGCAGAAGAGCATTACCAGCGAGCTGAGTCTGGCCTGTCCGCGCTGCGGCATGGCCCGCGATGAATTCCGCAAGACCGGCCGCCTCGGCTGCCCGGAATGCTATAAAACCTTTATGGCGGAACTGACTATGGCGATCAAGGCGATGCATCACAGCGCGCAGCACGTCGGAAAAATTCCCGCGCGCGAAGGGTCGCAGACACGGATTAAATCAAAGCTGGCCCGCCTGCAGAAAGAACTCGAAGGGGCCATCGCGCGGGAGGACTATGAAAAGGCCGCGCAGCTCCGCGACCAGATCAAAACCTGTCGCGATGAAGCAGCGCAGGATGAAGGAGGTGCGGCATGACGCTCGACGATCTCCTTCAGCGTCACGGCGGCTGGCTGGAAGCGAGTCCTGATGAGGGGCCGGTTATCAGCAGCCGTATCCGCTTCGCGCGCAATTTGCGCGAAACCACTTTTCCCGGCTGGGCCTCCAAAGAGGTGCGTGACCGTGTCTGGAACGAAACAGTGCTGGCGTTTGACGGGGTGGAGCACAGTGAGGATTTTTTGCGCTGGCGGATGGATGAACTGAACGCGCTGGACCGCGAACTGCTCTTTGAGCGCCATTTGATCAGCCGTGAGCTGGCCGAGCGCCAGGCGGGCAACGGCGTATTTGTCAGTTCCGATGAGTGCCGCGCCGTGATGGTGAACGAAGAGGATCACATTCGCCTGCAATCGCTGCAGCCGGGACTGAGCCTGCAGAAGGCCTGGGAGGCGGCTGAAGAACTGGATAACGGTCTTGAACAGAGCCTGTCCTACGCTTTTTCCAGCAAGCTCGGCTATCTCACCGCCTGTCCCTCCAACGTTGGAACGGGTATGCGCGCCAGCGTGATGCTCCATCTGCCGGGGCTTGTGCTGACCGAAGAAATCAACCCGGTCATCAACGCCGTTTCCAAAATCGGTCTCGCGGTGCGCGGGTTGTGGGGCGAGGGATCCGAGGCCTCGGGAAACATGTTCCAGATTTCCAACCAGATTACACTCGGCAGGCCGGAGGCGGAGATTATTTCCCATCTCGAGCAGATCGTGCTCGAAGTGATTGAGCATGAAACCAATGCGCGCCAGCGGCTGATGGATGAGCAGGAACTCCGCGTGCATGACCATGTGGGCCGAGCCTACGGTGTGCTGGCCAACGCCGCGCTGATGACCTCCGGCGAAGCGCTCGATCTGCTCTCCGCGCTGCGGCTGGGGATTGATCTGGAAATGCTGCCGGATATGGCACGGCGCGAAATTGACCGGCTTTTCATTCAGATTCATCCCGCTCATTTGCAGAAAGCGGCCGGCGCGACACTGAGTCCTGAGGAACGCGACGTGAAGCGTGCCCAGCTTGTACGGCAATTTCTGGAGGGAAAATGAGTAGCGAACCGATGGTTGAGCCGATAGATCAGGGTGCCTTGCTGGAGGAACTTGAGCAGTTCCGTAAAGAAAAAGAGCGCATTCGGAATCTGGTCGGCCAGATTGGCGGCAAAAAGTCCGGCAAACGGGATCACGCGGTCAACATCGGCTTTATCATCGCCATGCTTCTTCTGTTCACGCTCGATCTGCTCCGCCATCTGCTGCACCTGGACATTCCGCTGCCTCAGATGTTTTCGATTGAGTTGGCCGTCCTGCTGGTGTCCATCAAAATTATCTGGATGATCCACAGGGGCACCAAAGTGGAACACTTTCAGTTCTGGGTGCTCAACTCCATTGAATTTCGCCTTAACGATATCTCTAAACACATCCGCGAGCTTGAAAAAAAGCTTTCCGCGGAATAATTTTTCCAGACACTGGAAAAAACGGATGAGATGCCGGGAGTGACGATGAAAAATGTGGGTGGGACATCTGAAAAACAAAATCTTCCGGCGAAGAGCGAATTTCTGATTTATCAGTCAGATGACGGAAAAATCAGGCTGGATGTTCGATTGGAGAATGAGTCCATTTGGCTGACTCAGGCAATGATGGCAGACCTTTTTCAGGTGAAGCCGCAGAATATTACAATGCACCTGAAAAACGTTTATGCAGAAGGTGAGTTGAGCGAGGCGGCAACTTGTAAGGATTTCTTACAAGTTCAAATGCAGGATTGGATCGATAAGCTGGACGATTTTCTGAAGCTGTCCGGGCGGAACATCCTCACCCGCGCCGGGGCGATCAGTCACGACGAGGCGTTACTGAAGGCGCATGCGGAATATGAAAAATTCCACGCCGCGCAGTTAGAGCTTCCGACTCGCGCAGAAACTGATTTTCTCGAAGTTGAAGCCGAACTGAAGCAGATTGAATCCAAAGCTCCGCCAGAGAAGTGATCCCTTGGAAGGTTTTCTTCCAATGCTTGGAAAAAATGGGTAAAAAGTTTCCAATGTTTGGAAAAATCCTGTGATCCCGTCAAAAAAGAGTTGATTTGAATGATGAAAAAAACACGCGTGGATAAAAAATTCGCTGCACTCCAAAAGCAGGGTAAAAAAGGATTCATCGCCTACATCGGCGCGGGTGATCCGTCGCTCGACGACACGGTGGACATCGTCCTGCGCCTCGAAGACGCGGGGGTTGACCTCGTCGAACTCGGCCTGCCGTTTTCTGACCCGCTCGCCGACGGTCGCGTCAATCAGGATGCCGCCACCCGCGCGCTGGCCGCCGGTTCAACCTTTGACGGTGTAATGGACTGCGTCGCCCGCATCCGCGAGCGCTCACAGATTCCAATGATTTTTTATGCCTACATGAACACGCTTTACGCGCGCGGATTTGAAAAATCGATGGCGGACGCCGCCGCCGCCGGAATTGACGGCTTCCTCGTGCTCGACATGCCGCGCGAAGAGTCCGGCCCGTACCGCAAATTTATTTCCGGCGTCGGCCTCAACAACATTGTTTTGATCACGCCGACGACGCCCGAAGAGCGGATGCGCAACATTGTCAAAAGCGCCAACGGGTTTGTCTATTGTGTTTCGCGCGAAGGTGTCACCGGCGTGCGCGACTCAATTGCCGAAGGCGCACCCGCGCTGGTCGCGCAGATCAAACAGCATACGAAACTGCCCGTCGCTCTCGGTTTTGGAATCGGCACGCCTGAAGCCGCTGCCGAGGCGGCCTCCTATGCCGACGCCGTGGTCGTTGGCAGTGCCATCGTAAACAAATTCCACAATAATCCGCGCACGCTCGAAGGCCGCGCCGCCGCGGCGGCTTTCGTGGCGGAGTTGGTAAAGGCCGTGAAGGAGATTTAACCATGTCGGAACGTTATGCAGTGATTATGGCCGGAGGGAAGGGTGAGCGCTTTTGGCCGCTGAGCACCTCGAAGCATCCGAAGCAGTTGCTGGCGCTCGTCGGCGAACAACCGCTGATCGCGCAGGCGGTCGACCGGCTCGACGGACTGATTCCGCCGAAAAATATTTTTGTGGTGACGAATGCCGATCTGATTGAGGCAACACGAGCTGCGGCACCGATGCTGCCGCCGGAAAACATTGTGGGTGAACCCATCGGTCGCGACACGGCCGCGGCGGTCGCCTGCGGCGGCGCGCTGGTCGCCGCGCGCGATCCCGAAGGCGTTTTCGCGGTGCTGACGGCTGATCAGGTGATGGGCGATCTCGATGTATTCAAGGCGACGCTGCGCGGCGGAATGGATCTCGCGGAGCAGAATGAAATTCTGGTGACGATCGGCATTCAGCCGGCATTTCCGAGCACGGGTTTCGGATACATTGAAGCGGGCGACAATTTTGCAGAAGCCGAAGGCGTCCGATTTAAAAAAGCGGTACGGTTTGTCGAAAAGCCGGACGAAGCGACCGCTCAACAGTATGTTGAGACCGGGAAATTTTACTGGAACTCGGGGATGTTTATCTGGTCAGTGCCGACTCTCGCCGCCGCCTTCAGCGCGCACTGCAAACCGATGGCTGACCTGATGGATGCGCTCACTGAATACGCGGAGCGCAGCGAAATCGCTCTTGGCATGGAGAACCTCTATCCGGGGCTTGAAAAGATTTCGATCGACTACGCGCTGATGGAGAAGGCGGATAACATCGTGATGGCATGCGGCACGTTCGCGTGGGATGACGTTGGGTCGTGGACCGCGCTCGAAAGCCATTTTCCGAAGGATGCGGACGGCAACACGCTGATTGGAACCTGCGAGCAGATTGATTCGAAGAACAATATCATCTATTCGAAGGATCGCCTGACGGCGGTGATCGGCGCGGAAAACCTGGTGGTGGTGCAGGCTGAGGGCGTCACGCTGGTCTGCCCCAAAGAGCGTGCACAGGACATTAAAAAACTGGTGGCTGAATTGAGCGGCAAAGCGCAGTATAAAGCCGTCCTTTAAAAAAGGGGAGGTTTGTCATGAATGCATGGGTGGAACATCTGGCGGAATTGACCCGCACACTGGTGGGGCGCGAGTCTGATGCGGAGATGTGGATACTGACCGGCATTTGTCTTCTGGCCGGGTTGCTGCTTTTCAGAAAGATGAGCAGTCTTCTCGGAGGCGCCAACCACTGGTGGCGGGTGCTGATTCTTTTCTTTTCCGGATTGGCGCTGATAGCCGCGGCCGCTGCGGCCGCCGCTTTGATGAACGGTGGCTGGCTTTTCCTTGCCGGCGGCGCGTTGCTGGCGCTTCTGGCCGTTATGGTTCCGGTCACTGCGGCGCTGGAAAAAGTATCGTATCTGACGGCCCTGCTGGTCTGGGCGGTCTGTTGCATTGTGATCGCGGTGATCCTGTGGCTGGAAACACCGGTGATGGATTCCTTTGATAAAGGCGCCGAGAAAGCGGAGCAGCTTAAAGAGCATCGCATACAGACGGAAGATTACCTGAAATAATCCTGATGATTACCGGCCGCATTCTGGGTATTGATCACGGCGACGCGCGCATCGGCGTGGCGTTGAGCGATCCCACCGCTTTTCTGGCCTCGCCGCTTTGTGTGATCAAAAACACAAAAACCGCACTGGATGAAATTGATGCGCTGGTGAAGGAGCACGGTGTCGCGGCGATTGTCACCGGTCTGCCGCGCAATATGAACGGTTCGTACGGTCCGGCAGCGGAAAAAGTTCGCGCCTTTATGGAAAAGCTGCGCGAAACAACCGGCGTGCCGGTGGAGGAGTGGGACGAGCGGCTGAGCACGGTGAGTGCGCACAACGCGCTGCGCGAAGCGGGGCTCGACGGAAAGAAACGTAAGCATGTGGTGGACAAGGTTGCCGCGCAGATTATCCTGCAGAATTATCTCGATGCGCAGGGATAAAGTAACAAAAAATCATTTGACAAGGATATGCGACTGAATTAGAACCCAAATAGTTTTTAAAAGAATAATTTTGCGTTAACGCAAGTTTTGTTCCTTCGGAAAACCGCGAATTTTTTGAAGAGAGGAATGAACTGCGGAGGCGCGCCCCAGTCGGGCGCGGCCTCTGTTTCATGTTCCTCTCTGGGGCTTCGCGGTCCCTCCGAAGGGTGTGGCAGGGGTTCGCGCCTCTTTTTTACAAACGGGAGAACAGATGAAAAAGCGGTTGTTGATGATCGGACTGTGCGGGCTGGCGGTGATTTTGACGGGTACTGTCGCAACGAATACGGTGAACAAGCTTTTGATTCAACCGCGAACGGTCTCTTCGTGGGGCGAGCTTTTTGAGGAGTATCTTGATTTTCGTGCGATGCACGGCCCCATCGTTCCGCCGTCGGTAAGTTATGAGGATGTGTTCGCCCGCATGAACGCGGGTGATTTTTCATTTTTGGCGGAAGACTAATCGTTCCGGGTTAGCGGCGGGAGCTATTACATCGATGAAACGTCAAAATTATCGAAGATGAAACTGCCGCTCACGTTGATGATTTACGAAGACTTGCAAAGGAACGACATTGTTATCTTGAGCTCTGCCGATGGGGAAAAGTATAAAGGCGAAGCACTTTTTGATGCACCGGAGTTTTCAGAGCATGATCTTTCCAAGTTGACACCCGAAGAAAACGCCGAAGAAAGGCACGTCTATCTGTTTGATGAACTGGCTCCGAGGCGGATTGTTTGGGAGGTTGCGCTCAAGCCGGAAGCGG
>JAOZSE010000078.1 GCA_029939835.1 Pontiellaceae bacterium | reverse complement strand
CACATAAAATAAAACAGTCTGGACGTCTTGAAATGTTTTGGCCCGAGTACAGCATGACCCGTTCGCAGGATTTACCGGAGGCCTATTACGATGCGGGGCAATTCTACTGGCTTGATGTCAAAAAGTATCTCAAGGATCCAGAGTCTTACATATAAGGTGCCCTGCCGGTTATTCTTCCCCGGCATCTGGTGCAGGACATTGATACGCCCGAAGATTGGAAATGCGCCGAACTCATGTTCCAGGCGCTGAACCTGAGCAATAGCGAACGTGCTTTTGATGTTCTAAAAGAAGCGAGTTGAAATGAGCGGCAAAAGCAAAGCCATGCGTAATCGTCTTGTTATTCGGGCAGATGCCGACAGCCGGACGGGAACCGGGCATGTCATGCGTTGCATCGCTCTTGGGCAGGCGTGGCAGGATGCGGGTCGGGGAGAGGTGGTTTTTGTCTGCTGTTGCGACGCAGACGGTGTTAAAAAACGCATTATTGAGGAGGGTTTCCGGCTTATTGAATTGCAGGGGGGGGGCTATCCGGATTTTGAAGGGGATATCGGGCAGACGTTGAAGATCGCTGGGGAGTGCAAAGCAGGCTGGATTGCCATAGACGGGTATCATTTTGATTTGCGCTATCAGCAGGCCGTTCGTGCAGGCGGATATAAGCTGCTGTATACGGATGACTATTGCCACCTGTCGCGATATGAGGCGGATATTTTGCTCAATCAAAATTTGAATTATAAGGACTTTGTTTATACGATAAACAGCGACTGCGTTAAATGTTTCGGCATAGAATATGCCCTGATCCGCCGCGAGTTCAGAAACAGAAGACCTTCCCATGCTTCCGGTTCCTCCGATCATCTGCTGGTTTTGATGGGCGGCGGAGATCTGTTTAATGTGACGCTGAAAGTACTGGAAATTCTCGAAAGAGCAGAGCTGAACGAGCTGCTCATCAAGGTGGTTCTTGGGCCAGCCAATCCTCATAAAGCGGTTTTGCGTCAGTTTGCGAGGCATTCCTGTCTGAATATTGAACTGATGAATGAAGTGCGTGATATGCCAGCCTTGATTGAATGGGCTGGTTTTGCGATAAGTGCTGCCGGAAGTATATGTGCCGAATTTATGTATATGAAACTCCCGGCCGGATTGATAATAACGGCAGAGAATCAGAGGAGAGAGGCTTTTTTGCTTAGGCAAACCGGCTGGTTTGATCTTTTAGGGGATTTTGACACATTTAAGGAATCGGATCTGTTGAGGTGTATTGTCAACAGAGCGGAGCTTGGAAGAGCAGACCGGATCAGCGGTCTGAAAGTCGCTGGCAGATTGTTTGACCTTGTTCAACAGATGGTCTGATTCTCGCGACGAATTTACGGAAAGGAAAAGATGTGATGCAAAAGGATGTGGCTCCTGTTTTTCAATTTCAGCGGCTGCTTTTTTTAGGGGGTGCACATTTTCAGCTGCCGGCCATAAAAAAAGCCAAAGAACTGGGGTGCACGGTTATCACCGTGAGCAACAACCCGAATGAAATCGGCCACAAATTCAGCGACCAGTATGAGAACGTGTCCACGACAGACCGTGAAGGCGTGTTGGAACTGGCCCGCAAATATCGGGTGGATGCCATCATGACCTATGCCGCAAACGCGGCCGTTGAAACAGTGGCCTATGTGGCTGAACAGTTGAATCTGCCCGGCAATCCTCTTGAATCTGCCGAGGTGCTTCAGGATAAAGGGGCGTTCCGTAATTTTCAAAAGAAACACGGGCTGACACATCCCGGCTTTTGTGTGGTTGATTCTGCAAATGAAGCCGAGGAACTTTGTAAATCTCTTACAGGGCCGTTAATTGTTAAGCCTGTGGACGCGGGCGGTTCCCGCGGTCAGTCGACAGTTACCTCGCTCGCTGAAGTAAAGGATGCTTTTGAGTATGCCCGGAAAAGCAGTATGTTCGGGAAGGCTATTTTTGAGCAGAAGATCAAGGGGAATATCCTGGAGCTGGATGGTGACGTTTTCTTTCAGAACGGCAAGCTCGCATACAGGATGTATGGCCATAACTATTTCAAAAAAAACTCTGCCTTTAACGTGCCCGTGGGCGAAATTTTTCCCGGGCGGCTGGATGCGGTGACGGAAGCTGAACTTGATCGCCAGTTTTCGATCATCATCGATAAGCTGGGGCTGCAATCTGGGTGCATCAATTTCGACGGCCTTGCGGCTGATGACGGGGTGTACATTGTTGATGTCGCTCTGCGCAATGGCGGCAATTTTGTTCCGGATATGATCCGCCTGTCCTCAGGTTTCGACATGACCGAGGCCTCTGTTTATGCTGCATTGGGTGTGCCGTATAAGGTCTCTTCTCAGGAAAAAGCCACGCCGATAGTATCTTTTGTTATAAACAGCTCCCAGTCCGGACTTTTTGAAGGCTGGAGTGTGAAAAAGGAGCTGCAGAGCCGCATGGTGTTTCACTACACCATGGCGGAGCCCGGCGATGCGTTGTATGAGTTCAACAGTGGCGACAAGGCACTGGGCGTTGTGGCTTTCCGCTGTGACACCGTGGACGAAGCGCTTGCCTTTTCTGAGCAGGTGCAGGACATGGTTGACGTTCACGTCAGCAGTCCCGATCAGGCCAAAGGAACCTTTGGGTTTCGGATCAGTCCGTTTCTGCAAGGACACATTGACCATGCCAGAAAGCTGGGCGATGACAGGACCCGGGATGTGCTGACTCGTCAGTTTTATGCCTCGACTGCTGGAACGGCAGAAAACATTAATTCTACAGATCATGCCCTCAAGCATTATGAGGCCTCGGCGAAGTTCGAATTTGAAGGACATAAACTGCTTGGGCTGGAACGCCTTTACAGAAGAGTGCTGGTCGTTGAGCCCATTTTGCAGTGCCTTGCCAACTGCAGGCACTGCTTGCGGCAACATTATGCGCCATTTTCGCTTGGACGTGAAGAGTTGGATCGTATTGCCCGTTTTATCGGAACGTCGCCCGATCTGGCGGAAGTCCGCGAGCTGTTGGTTACCGGGGGGGACCCCCTTTTGATTCCGGACAAGCTCTCGGTCTTTCTGGATGCGGTGGCGTCGCATGCTTCGCAGGTAAAAATTGTTCGCATTGCCAGCCGATTGCCGCTCCATCAGCCGAACCGTATCAATGCGTCGGTGATTGCTCTGTTCAAGAAAAGGTATCCGTTCCGGATTGAGATGGCTACGCAGATCAATCACGCCGTTGAACTTTTTCCGGAGGTGCGCGAGGCCTATCAAAGTATCCGGGAGCACGTTGAATTGATTTATAACCAGACTGTTTTGCTGTCCGGCATCAACGATAATGTGGAAGATTTGATTGAGCTGTGCGATAGACTTAGATATTTGGGCATTGAAAACCACTATCTTTTCCATTGTGTGCCGCTCAAGGGAGCGGCGGATATGCGGGTGCCAATCGACCGCTCGTTGGATCTCGTTCGTCAGTTGTCGACATCGGGTTATATATCCGGCCGAGGCAAGCCATTGTTCGCCCTCATGACGGATGTCGGGAAAATAACTCTTTATGAAGGAACGATACTGGATCGGAAGGATAAAAAACTGCTCCTACAAACCCATTACAGCTATAGTGACCGTAAGCAGTGGAATCCTTATTGGGAACTGCCGCCAACAGCAGAGGTCGATAAGAACGGATTTCTGAATGTGTGGTACCTGGACGGGGAATAAAAGCCCCGCCATGGGATATTTGTATTTATCGAAGACTATGAAAATTGGTGAAAAGAATATTGGTGCAGGGCATCCGGTCTATATCGTTGCTGAGCTTTCTGCCAATCATGACGGAAGTCTGGAGCGCGCCGAACAGACCATTCGCGCTGCGGCGGATGCCGGTGCGGATGCTGTGAAACTCCAGACGTATACCGCTGACACACTTACGATTGATTGTGACAACGAATATTTTCGCATTAGCGGCGGCACACCCTGGGACGGCAGGACACTCTACGACCTCTACAAAGAAGCCTATACCCCTTGGGAATGGCATGCTGGCCTTAAGCGGGTCGCCGAAGAATGCGGCCTCGAATTCTTCTCCACGCCATTCGATGAAACTGCAGTCGATTTTCTCGAAGAACTTGGCGTGCCCTGTCACAAGGTTGCGTCGTTTGAACTGGTTGATATCCCGCTGTTGCGGAAAATCGGTGCGACCAAAAAGCCGGTTATCATGTCCACCGGCATGGCGATGGAAGAAGAAGTCCGCGAGGCGGTCGAGACTTTGCGCAAATCGGGCTGCACCGATCTGACGTTGCTTAAGTGCACCAGTTCTTATCCGGCGGAGCCGAAGGATGCCAATTTGCGCACCATTCTCGACATGGCAGAAAAGTTCGACTGTCTGGCCGGGCTGTCTGATCACACGCTGGGTATTGCAGTACCAGTTGCAGGAGTTGCCCTGGGTGCCTGCCTGATCGAGAAGCATTTTACTCTTTCCCGCGCCAGCGGTGGTGTGGACAGCGGTTTTTCGCTCGAGCCGACCGAGTTTCGCGCCATGGTGGATGCCGTTCGCACAGCGGAACAGGCCGTAGGGAAAATGTGTTACGGTGAAATGGAGGTGGATAAAAAAAACAGGATATATCGCCGCTCCCTGTTCGTGGTCAAAGACATCAAAGCGGGGGAGCCGTTTACAACAGAAAATGTCCGATCCATCCGCCCCGGTCACGGCCTGTCGCCGCGCGAACTCGACCATATTCTCGGACAAGCCGCCGTCTGCGACATCGCGCGCGGCACTCCGCTTGAAAGAAAAATGATCCGCGGAACCGGGTGAAAACAGGGAGAGCCGAATGGAAAAATCAACGACCAGTCCGCGGGAGCTTATGGAATTGTATGAACGCGGGGAGAACATCAGTTCGCGGCTTCGCAAAGAGGGGGCCTGTGACTGGAATACGGAGAGAATTATCGAACGATCTTACGATCTGCAGACCGGCAGTTATATTGCGGCCATGGGACAAAAAGAAGTACATGATCTGAAGGTCCGCTATGCCGCGGAGATTGCGGAGATCATCCGTTCCTTATGTACGCCGCAATCGCTGTTGGAGGTCGGTGTGGGTGAGGCTACGACTTTGGCCGAAGTACTCGGAAGCCTGCAAATTGAA
Source organism: Pontiellaceae bacterium (assembly GCA_029939835.1). Lineage (GTDB taxonomy): Bacteria > Verrucomicrobiota > Kiritimatiellia > Kiritimatiellales > Tichowtungiaceae > Tichowtungia. The sequence goes on along the minus strand of JAOZSE010000078.1, from coordinate 2,852 downwards.
GGGCTGTGTGTGTATGGTTTTGACCTTTCCTGGTCCCGGGCCGCTTACGCCAAAGGTTATCTGGAAGAGCGGGGTTTTTTCGAGGTGGCTTTGTGTACGGGAAGTCTGTTTCAGATACCGCTTCCGAACTCTTCCGTAGATGTGGTCTATACGTCGCATTCTATTGAGCCGAACGGAGGCCGTGAGGAGCCGATTCTCCGGGAGCTTTACCGGGTGACTGGGGAGTATCTGGTTCTGGTTGAGCCCGGTTACGAACTGGCTGAGGAGGAGGCGCGGCAGCGAATGCGTTCACACGGGTATTGTCGCGGATTAAAAGAAACAGCGGAACGGCTGGAATATGAGGTGGTGGATCAGCATCTGCTTTCCTGTTCAGCCAATCCCTCGAACCCGTCGGCGGTTACGGTGATCCGGAAAGAAGGTGTCTCGGGATCAAAAACTCCTGAGTGGGTTTGTCCGGAGTTTAAAACACCGCTGGAAAGGATTGGCGGCATGTTGTTCAGCGCGGAGGCCCTGGCGGTTTATCCGGTGCTGGCCGGGATTCCCTGCCTCAGGATCGAAAACGCCATCGTTGCCAGTAAATACAGGGAAATTTCCAACTCGAACATTTAAGCAAAGAGGTTAAACAGTGAAGAGAAATAACGTTTTTTTTGAATCAAAGAAGCTGGCGAAATTACTGGAGAGTGTTGCGTCGCTGCGCAGTTTGAACATCGGAGTGCGGCGCCCCGCTCGGGCAGAGCTGATTCAGGATTGAATGATGAAAAGTAAATATCATCCTTGGAAGCGGGGCTTTTCGGAGTTTAAAAACTGTCACCGTTTTAACCGTCTGCTGCGTGGAAGTTTGGCCTCCAAACCGCTTTCTACGCTCCCTGTGCAGTTGCAGAATTCCTATTACGTTACAACGGATAAAGGAATGTTTTTCTTGGAAGGGGGGCGGGTGACAAAAATTCTGGAGGCCCATCTTTACGGCATCGCGTTTTCCGAAACGTCCTACTACCTGTCGGCTTATTTCGGTAAAGTATCAACAGTTGTGCGCGGAAATCTGGAGGATTTACGGAAGGCCCGCGCCGGCGTTTCGATCGAAGAGATTTATACAACCGATGTCGCATCAACCAATTCGCGGATTCATCAAATATTTTTTTCGAACGGAACCCTCTATATCGCTGACAGCGGGCGTAACACGATTCTTGAATATGATGAAACTTCCGGAGAACTCACGAATGAAACCGCGCCTTTTTTTGATCTTTTCGGAAGTCCGGTTCATTATGACAACAACCACATTAACAGTGTCGCGGCCTACCATGATTATGTGGTTTTTTGCGCCTATCGGGCCGGTTCCGGTTCGCTGATCGGGGTTATTAAGGATGGGAAGGTGGCCGGGTTTCACTATAAGAATGCCGGGGTCCACGATATTTTTGTGAGCGATCAGGATTTTTTCTTCGGGGATACGTTTGGTAAGGGACTTCCGGATCGTGGCGGGGCTTTGATCCATTCGGGGGGATTGTATTCCGATGTATTTTCCCGTTCCCCCGGCTGGGTGGTGCGCGGCATCGCCGGGAGTCTGGATGGTGAGTTGCTCGTCGGCCATTCACACAAAGGTGAACGCCGGAAACGCTTCAAGGGAAACGGAGCGTTGCTGGTGTTTGAAAAAGGTGAATTTAAGCAGGAACTGGTCATGCCGGACTGGGCGCAGACCTATCAGATCATGCAGGCCGATGGAGTCTTTGTACGGTGTACAGACGGGAAAGGCCCGCTTGGCTATGATGCGTTGATTCAGAAACTGCGTACTCTGCTCGGCGAGCCAGTCTGTGAGCATGATGTTTTGATTATTCCTAAAAAATAGGGAGTTAAAAGAGGGGAGGGGCGCGGATGAGGCAGGATTTTTTTGGATCCGGAAAACTGGCGAAACTGCTGGAGAGTGTTGCGCCGCTGCGCAGTTTGGATGTTGGCGCGCGCGGGATTCCTGCTAAGACGATGCTTGCGATGGCCTGGGCGGTGGATGCCGTTGGGTTTGAGCCGGACACGGAAGAGTGCGGTCGCCTTAATGCTTATTACGCCGGTCCAGCAAACAATCCGTTCCGTCAGGCCCGCTTTTTTCCAGTTGCTTTGGGAGAGGGGGCGCAAGGCCGCATGCTCTATCTAACAAAGCATCGCGGATCCTCTTCGCTGTTGTCGCCAATTGAAAGCCGCACAGAAGAATTTATGCGTGGCGATTACGGGAAAGTCGAGCGCACATCCGCTGTCGATACGGTTCCGCTGGACCGGTTTCTTCGCGAGCAGGGCCTTGCTGGCACAGTACACCTGAAGGTGGATGTGGAGGGGTTGGAACTGGAGATTCTGCATTCGGCACCGGAACTCCTCTCTTCTTCTCTTCTGGCAGTGGATGCCGAGGTGGCGTTTATGCAAACCCGCAAAGGCCAGCCATTTTATGGCGAAATCGAGACGTTTCTACGGCAATACCAGTTTATGCCGATGGGCTTCACAGAGCTGCATTGCTGGCGTCGGCTGTCCAAGTCCAAGTATCCGAAGAAGGTTAAGGGTGCGGTTCCGTTCTCGCGGGGACAGCTCGTGCATGGCAATATGCTTTTTATGAAGAAGCCTGAGGCGGTTTTCGCGCAGTCACCGAGGCAGATTCTTGCAGCAGCTTTTATTGCAATGAATTACGGCTATCTTGATCACGCCCTTTACCTGCTTCAAAACGAAGCAGTGCAGAAAAATATTTATGCAGCGGGCATTGAAAATCTGACTGCCGAGATTCGCAAAGTTTCGCTCACGCAATACCACCACTATCGAAAAGGACTCTGATGGACGCTGGCACTCTTTTTTTTATCCAGAAATCACCGGCGCTGGCGGGC
>JAOZSE010000077.1 GCA_029939835.1 Pontiellaceae bacterium | reverse complement strand
GCACACAAAACCAAAATCCCCAGTCCCGCCGTAAGCACCCAGAAGAACCGCTTGGCGTCAGGAGTCACGAGACAGGCATCAGGGATCAGGTCTTCTGACTTTCGACTTTTGACTTTTGACTTTTGACTAAACAGCGCATCGACACCGTATGCCGTAAGGATCGCCAGACAAACCTGAAACACCTGCAGGAACTTGTTGGGGTTGCGGATGTTGTTGACGACGGGCAATTTGTAAAAAAGCGAATAGAGTGGGAAGAACTTGCCGAACGCCAATAACAGCGCAACCAGGGTCGCTCCGCCCCAGAATAGAATTTCCGCCCTCCGCTCCGAGCGCCTGCAAGAAAAAAGTGCGAACAACGCGAAGGCGACCGGGATGAATCCGAGGTATGTGCTTTCGAGTTTGAAGTTCTGAAACCCTTGACGAGTCTGTTCCCATCCGGCGGAGCGCCCCATGCGACCCCAGTACGGGCCTTCGGGTTCGTTGCTGCGCCAGCCGGTGTAGCCGGGTGCAACAAATGCGATCATTTCCTCCGGAGGGAAACTCCATTGAGTGACATAGTCCCACTTAGCCTGTTTGTTCTCCGTCTGCATCTGCGCAGCGCCTTTGACGTGGGTTTTATACCCACCCAGCAACGGCCCCGCCGCGAATAGAAATGCGATGACCATAGCCGGAACTAAAACCTTCAACCATTTCAGCGGCTTACAGCCCTGCTCCTTCCAAAGACGAAAAATCAGATAGGCCCCGGCAAAAAGAGCAAAGAACAACGCCACATCCGGCTGCTGTGTAAACATCAAGCCGACACAACCGCCCCATACTAACGCCCCCGTCCAACGGGGCCGCCCGGCTGCAATCAGAGAGAATACAAAAAATAATAGAACAAAGGGCTTATTCGCATGCCCTGCGTAGAGCAGGGTAAAATTACTCCCGACCCAAAATGCGGCAAGAAGAGCAACCGCTACGGCCGCACCCTTTATTTGTTTCTTCCGGAACCATCCAATCAACGCAAAGGATGCAAGCAGGCAGGCGGCTCCCTGAATCAGGTTGTTCCACATAATACCTTCGGGGCATAAACCTTTGAAAAAGTTTGCCGTGCTGATGCTTCCCCCTTTGGGCGAACCTAGCAAAGGGTATGGCTTCCAATTCGGGGTAGTTTTTCGATACGTTTCAACGAGCGATTGATCCGCACCCCGAATAAGAGCATCGGTTGTCAAAAGCACTTTCTTCTCCCCGAGAAAGGAGATGAAAATGATCAAAAAAATCATTACAGGGAGGAATAGGTATGCGACGGAAACTAGTTTGCTGGATTTCATAATGATTCAAGAGCCTCTCAAAAACGGGACATATTAACCCATTCGCAAAGAGTTTGGGAAGGTTTTAGCACGATAACGAAATTGCATTGAGAGGTGGCAGGGAAACTGTAGACTTTGGCTCTGATATTCAGGAAAGGTTCGAATCGAATGATAAAATTAGTAGCATGGGTTATTCATATTCTAGATGTGATTCTCCCAAAACGAAATGCGGTTGTATTGAGAGGGTATCCCGACCTGGAGGATCAATGCATATCTCTTCTGATTGCCCTTTCCCGAATACAGTATCAGGGAAAGGTGACATGGATTCTAACGGGTCTAGATATTGATTTGTCCAGGGTTATTGAAAAATACGGGCTGGAGAATCTGAAGCTGGAAACATTGAAACATTCGGGTTTACGGGCGATTTTAGAGTATCTTTTCTCTCGTTATGTTTTCTTCACACACGGGCTGTACACCCACCCCTTCTGGAAAAACCAAAAACCGCCACGCAGCAAAATGGTCGTGAATTTATGGCACGGAATGCCCTTTAAGCAACTCTGGAAGCCTCTCGGGGATCCTGCGGCACCTGCCCATGTGCTTCTGGCAACAAGTGAGGTTTTTCAAAAAATCCTCTCCACTCTTTCAGGAATGCCGGAGGAGACTGTATGGGTAACGGGATTGCCCCGAAACGATATGTTGTTTTATAAAGATGCAGTAGCGAAAACTGCAATTTCTGATTTGGTGGACGGGCTGGAGTGGTTTCTCTACCTGCCAACCTATCGACAATCCAGAGAGAACCCGGTAGGGCGCCGCCTTGATGGGGTTGAACTCAACTCGGTGCTAAATATGTCGAAAGAGGATGCGCTCGAACTGGATGCGTGGCTTTCTTCGGTGGGGAAAAAGATAGTGGTCAAGGCCCACCCGTCATCCATCCATTCCAGAGTGAACAACTCATTCGAATTAAAAAATATCGTTATAATCCCTGAGGCATGGCTTTGTGAGAATCTGATCACCCTCTACGAATTGGCCGGATATTCGCAGGGCTTGATTACAGATGTTTCGTCCATCTTAGTGGATTACCTGTTGCTGGATCGCCCGATCTTCATCTATTTCCCTGATCGAGATGTTTATGAAAGAAGCAGAGGCTTCGTTTTTGAGTCTCTAGACGAAAATCTTCCGGGAATGTCTTCAGCAAATATCCATGGTCTCATTTCTCACATGGATCGATTTGTCAAGGGAGATGACACCGGCAAAGAATGTCGACAAAGGCTTCGCGGGAAATTTCACGCTGATCTCACACCCACCTCGGCATCGCGCCTTCTGGAACGACTCGGAATTTAACCTGCCGGCTCAAAGACCCGTTCATTTTTTAAATGCCAGTCTTTTTATCATTTTAGCCAGTAAAGAATGGGCGAGCTTCCTCGAAAGCCAAACGTTCAACGAGAACGGAAGATTTCGAGAAATAGAAGAGATGAGGTTTCTCCCAATCAAGAGCTCTGATTCCCACGGGGTTCCCTTTTTATACTTTAAATACATGCCTTGCTCCGGGTGGGAACAGGCATAGTGCCAAGGCTTAACCGGGCCGGTAAAATGGATGATTCCCATATCTTTTCTAGCCGTTTCTATTTCGTCACGGCTATATATTGAACTTCCTTTGTTTAAATAAAAATCAGAGCGCTTATTCCAGCAAAGCGGCAGTTTCTCCCAGCGATGCCTCGTGATCACGTTTAGAATGTCCTGATCGGCAAGCTCAATGTAATCCGTAAGTGAAACTGCTGTTTCCAACGACTTTCCCATAACATCACATTCCCGCCATTGCCTTAAATTGATTAGCATCACACCCGCATTAAAGTAGCCCTCACCTTCCGCAACAATTTTCTCGCGCGGAGCAGCCAGAACAGGAACTGCGGCCAGAAGAGCGTCTGCAAGCTCCACATTCCAAAGTGTTTCAATATCGCTTAAAACCACTAGATCGGGATCCAAATAGATCACTTTGTCCTCAGAGGTCGGCAAAATCTGGGGAAGAAGAAAACGGTAATAGGTAACATTGGTTATATGTCCATGCCCCGAAAAACCATCAATCTCCTTTGACTTAATTTGGTGGTAACCAATTGAAGCGTGATCATGCTGAGAAATCAGTGTGCCAAACATGGCGATGTGCTCTTCTTCCAAATCAGAATGGAGCAGACAGATATGAACATTACGCTTTGTATTCACAAGCAGTGAATTCAACATCACACCCAGTGGTTGCACATAATTTCGATCAATCGAAACCGCCACATTGATTACGCCCTGTATTGCCTTATCTGTATTCAAAGAAAACCTACTCCTCTTTATCGGGCAGTTCTTATCTCTTAAAAGAGATGCCCATGCCACACCCCGGGAACCAGTGGTCGCGAGGCACTTCCTGAAAAAAAACAAAATGCCTCTTCGTCTTTAACGAAAACTCTAGAAGCTTATCGGTGCAATGTGAATTATCCCCCAGAACAATTGCATTCCTGGAGAGCTTGTTTTCGATGGTCTGATATTCAGCCGCCTCATACTCTGCAGAGTGGTCGCTATCGTTAACGAACAGATCAATCGGAGCCTCCAGCTTTTCTAACGACTCAATAGAGTCTCCGTATAAAATGCTCCCAAAATCAGCGTAATCACCCGACAGCAGATACCCTGCTTTCGGGTTTATATCTGTTCCGTAATAGCGCCCTTCACAGCCCTCTTCCTTATTTCTTTTCAGAGCGGCCGTCAGCACGCACGCTCCCAAACCTTTATCAATTCCGGTCTCAACAACAACCGTCGGCTTTAGGGCCCTCACAAATGCATACCAACCAACCCTCCGTCCAAATCTCACCTTGGGATCTGCCATAAAAGACAAATCACTCTTCATCGTTGCGTCTGCGATATGCCTCTGCAACGCTTCATCACCCTCTATTTCTTCGATATAGGTCATCGCCACGCTGAACTTAATACTTACTATATCTGCAATCAGCGACGCTAAGTAGCGTTTATTATTTTCTTCCAAATCATATGTGAAATTGGTGGTCTCTCTGGATGTGAACAACCATTTGCACAAACCAGCTAGCGGCTTTCGAAAAGACCCCGCCGCGACCTTTGCCCTGAAAAGGGTGAGCAAAACACGGCCGAGAATCGGCATCCTGGCAATGGCAAGTTCAAACTTTCTCATTTACGCTCCTCTTCTTCAATTTTGTCGAACCATTCGGCAGCATCTTCAGGCAAAAGCTTCATCACATTCATATACTGCTCCTTGCCCAACAGCTCAAACATATCTGAAAGAGCCTTTTTTAATTCTGCCTTCAACCTATCTAGATATGTCGAATACGTCACACCCCCCGAACGGAAAGCGTGATAAGCCTCGCCTCTTGATTCATAGAGATCTTTATGAATACCTCTTAACTGGCTCTGTGTCTGCTCTGGAAGGGCATCCACATCGACAGGAACCCTTTCCTCAAAATCGTTTTTAATATCTCATATTCGTCGCATCCATTACGTGTGATTCGAGCAAGTACACTATCAAGGTCTTCCTGTGTTACACACTCTGATGCCAGCTCATTTGCGCGCTGCGCAGCATCGGTCACAAGCTTCACGACCTCCTCTTTATTGGGCCCGTATAACCCAAACATCATAATCGCGAGTTCGTTCCCATCGGCCATATCGACCGTTCTTCCTGTAGGAATCAGCATGCGATTTGCACTCTGGTGACAAACTCCGTTCTCACGAAGAATTATACCTGCAGCTCCATTCGAACCAGCGATTGCACCAACCCATTCATCTTCCGCCAAAGCCTCAAAAGCAGATGGTGCGCCATTCGGAAAGTTTTTCAACGAACGACCTAAGCACCCCCACGTCTTTCCAGAAGAAGAACTAACGAATACATGAGATTGAGATAGTTCCCCCAGAACCGGGTGGCCGCTATAGGCACCCGTTGGCACAGCATGGCATCTAATTGTACAAACACTCATTCTACACCTCCAAAATCACCTGATCTGAAACTCTCTAAGCTGCATATCCTTTCATAAATGCGCTCACAGTTCCGACCGTCGTTAAATTTGTAAATCCGTTTGCGCATGGCAAGCCGCTCCTCAGAATACTTATCGGACTCAAGAGCCTCTTGTATGGCAGATTCCACTTCATCCCAGTTCATGCAAACCGGACCGGGCGGATTATCCAGCAAATTGCTAATGCACTGGGCCTTCTTGTACGGATCATAATCGAACAAAGAAAAAACAACCGGCCGGTTCAAATGCAGGAAATTACAAAAAATACTCGAGTAGTCTGAAATCAGAACATCTGTATCCAAAAGCAGAGTCATGGCGTCTTCCCCTTCATAGATTTTCAGACGCGAGTGATTCTCAAAGAGCCGAAAGATATCTTCCGTCCCCTCATGCAAGTGATGGAATTTAAGGTAAAAAGTACAGTCCAGTTTTTCCAACAGCCTCTGAAGCCGATCCGCATCAAAACCGTACCCGAATAGATCCTTCAGCTGGTTTGAGCAGCCTGCCAGATGATATCGGTGCGTCGGCAGGAACGAAAGCACTCGTCCCTTTTCTTCGCAAGCCGGGCGTTCCTGAAAAAAAAGATCATCGCGAGGCATACCGGTTATCCAGATTTTATCCCGATCAATCCGATAATCTTCAATCAGGCGACAAACAAACTCATCTGAAGGAGAGACCACGTAATCAAACCGACATTGTCTATCAAAAATCCGGGTTGCTAGACACGATAGCTTATACATAAGAACCTGAAAAAAACCGCCCTCCGAAAAATGATTTAAAAAGCCATAGCCGATTTTCTTTACCGGAAGCCCATGACCTGTCTGAATCACGATCGCACCGCTCAGTAAATTGGAGTCAATATCGGTAATGGAAGAAGAAATAACGGCATACTGTGCCTGTAGCATGGTCACAAATCCGCGCCAACTAAATCGACGCAACACCGGTCGCCCCTGATTTGATAGAAAATCATACACATCAGAACTGCGCGTTACCCAATAGCATTGAAAGCTCGGGTCATTTCGCTCAACCGCGTATTCATATAAATACCGAGAGTTCCAGTCGTATGCTTTCCCGTTTCTCGCGCCAAAAACGATAATGTTCTTTTTGGGAACCAATCGCCCCAGTAATGAGAAAGGCAATCCGCACAAATATGCGCCGACGGACACAATATTACGCGGCGAAAAAACCAAAGATAGAAGCCTAAGTATATTTCTCATACATAAAAATTTCTAGAATCTGTTTTTGACGGTGGTCTTAACCTCCGTCGACGAAATCCCCGCCGTTCGCGGAAGATAAACGACCTCACACAGGGGGTTCAAAAAGTCGAAGCGGCCTTCCCAATCGTCCCCCATAACAAAGACATCAACTAAATGTTCCTTCACATTTGACTCTTTTTGCTCCCAGCTGGTTTCGGGGATCACCTCGTCTACATAGTCAATCGCGGCAACAATGGCTGCACGTTCCTCGTAAGAGTATACGCACCTTTTTTCTTTATCGTCCCAGTTAAACTCATCAGTAGAAACAGCCACAATCAGATAGTCGCCCAACTCTTTCGCACGGCGTAAAATTTCCAAGTGTCCAAAATGAAACAAATCAAACGTTCCGTAAGTAATTACTTTTTTCACAAACTACTCCCCCACCTTTATGCGAAATTTCCATGGTTTTAGAATAAGAACAATCCCTGCGAGCAAAGCTCCTGCGTTACAAACCGCCGCCACGACAGCAACCTGCCAAGATGTTGCATGGAACCATGCGACCCCAACAAGATAAAGCCCTGCGAATCCGATGATTGGGAACGACGATTTAAACTGCCGCTGAGCCAGCAAAAATTGAACAACCACGTTCAACAGTGCGGCAAACCCCATCACCACTGCCATCAGCCCGATCATCCGCTTTAGATAAATGGACGCATCGGCAATCCCAAATAAAATCCGGGCCAGCAATCCCGAAAAAAGAAAGCAACCAGCAACGGCCGCCACAACAAAAAGTGCTGTGTAGCCGAATGAACGGAAAAATATCGAGCGCTGATGCTTTGTCGTGATTCCGCGAGACGCCACCTTTGGGAACATCGCCATCACAATCGCTCCCGGCAAAAAGGCAACCATTCGTGCCAATGTCGCCGCATAGGCGAACTCGGTGTCTCCGGGCAGATAATGCTTCACCAGCACCACATCGGCGGTCATCAACACCGCATAGGCCGCCAAAACGAAAAAACTCTGCAATAGATAAAATCGCATGCTCGGCAGAGCCATTCCACTTTTGGGTTGTCCCCGAAGCATAAGGAAAAGACCCAGCAGCAAAACAGCCACAGAGGCATATATCCCCAACCCATGCCCAAGCATCGCCCAGCCGCAGGCGGGATACAGAAACCAGACAAACCCCGCACCCAATCCCAAGCGAACCAGCGCACCAAAAATGGTCGCAGCCGAACACCACTTGAAAAGCTGAAGACCCTGCCCGGCACCAACCAGAATAGGTAGCCACAACAATGCGGGAAGAACTGCACCGGCAATCATCACCGGTGCCGTACGATCCAGATGTAAAAATTCAGCCAGCGACTCATTCAAAAAAACAGTAGCCATGCCAAAAGCGCACGCGGGAATTCCGGTTAGCAGGAGCCACTTCCGGAGTAGCCGTTTCACATCCCCGTCGCGTCCATCCTGCCGCAACAGACTGCAGTAGTGGTTAACGCCCGTCCGCAACGTACCAAACGGACGTTGAATAATCGCCAACACACCGAAGAAAGCCGCCAGCAACGCATATT
>JAOZSE010000015.1 GCA_029939835.1 Pontiellaceae bacterium | reverse complement strand
AGTTTTCACCCTAGTTTTTCCCAGCGTCTTTCCTGGCGTTTCCCCCGAACCTTCATCCTCCTGGATATCAGCAGGAATTTGTCCTTTAAACTCGACCATCATGCCGGTTGAATCAGATTCGAACACAGGGAACCCGGTTTCGTTTTTCCGGCACGCATCACGAATGGTGTCAATCCCGCGCCCCCATGCCTCAATGTCCCCCGAACGGAAGAAGGCGTTGGCGAGCAAGGGGTTGGAAGGTTCGGACTTATGCTTTTCAAGCAACTGTTTGACCGTCCATCCTTCGGGAAGATGCCCGTTGTTGTAGAACCGGATTTGATCTTCATAAACCCTTATCTGAATAGGGATTCCCGTGCTGTAATCCCGGTGAACCAGTGCATTATGAAGAACCTCACGCAAAGCAGCCCTCGGAAACAGAAAACGTTCAATACGCTGAGCACCTTGATAGCTGATATAGGCCTTCATATACTTGGTCAACAGCAGATCCAGTGTCTTCTCCGCCTGAAGAAAGAGGTTGCCATGCACCTCATCCTGATAAGCGAGATCGGATTCACTGCGAAAGAATCCAATCTTCACATAAGCACCCGGCACGAAGTGTTCGGGATTTTCATGAAATAACAGAGCGGAAGCACGCCGTAAGTATTGACCTTCGCGCAACTGCAAATTATCGATAATCGTGTCGTTGCTGTCTTGCAACACCGCCTCATCCATCCGACCACTTTGCGAGGCCGCCCTCCTGAAATAACTAAAAGCGGTTGCGTCGAGATCCTCTACAGATAGATGAGGAACAGGCACCCCATCCCAGTGCACGCCCCGCTTACGAAGGAGAAACCGTTCCAGCGCAGTTCCGTTCAGTGATTGAGTGGTGGTTCCCGAGCGATAGAAGTATTCGCCTTTATAGCTGATGGGGTTTGGATACGGCTCCACGCAAACCTCAAGCGCTTCATCGTCCGCGCACAAATTAACATCCACTATCACGCCCAGCACGTCGCGAACCTTGTTCGGAATGTCTTCCAGCAGCTTTTTCGGATTTTTCAGCCCGACGGGGTTCCCGTCGTCATCGCAACCGACAACCAGCCGTCCGCCCTGCGCATCGGCAAAGGCGCAAATGGTTTTCAGCCAGTCATCCTGCCAGTTCCGCTTATAGTCCAGTTGCTGATGCTCGGTCATGCCTATCCTTCTATCACAAGCCAGGTGATGAGTTCAAAATTTTCATCGTCGTTGACCTGTTGCTACTTTTTCCAGCCTTTTCGATCCCGCTCCGGTCGTTTATAGGTTCCGTCTGCGATTTCCTTTTGAATAACGGACATATAGAGCTTGCCCATCTGAAGCTCTTTGCCGCCGGGGCCGTAGAACGTGTCCCATGCGTACTGATGCATTTCATCGAGTTTTTCGACGGACATCTTTGCCGGTTTGAATACCGTGCGGTCGCCGGTGTACTTGCGCCAGTCGTTATGCAAAATTCGCCCCTCTTTTTTCATCTGCTCGCGAATGGGGGTATGCGGGAACGGAGTCATGACCGTGAATTCAGCCAAATCCAAATCGATATCCATTAGGAAATCAACCAGTCGTTTAATGCCGTCTTCATCGTGATCGTCGGTCCCCAGAATAATCGTTCCCTCCACGCCGATGCCGCGCTCCTTCAGTCGTTTGATGCGGTTGCGAATCACGTCTGATGTGTCAAAAATCGCCTGATAGACATACCAGCAGCCTGCCTCGGCGGCGAGGTCGAGAATTTCGGGATCATCCTTGATCGGGTGTGAAACCCATTTTTTCTTCAGCGGAATCATCGCTTTAAACAATTCCTTCTCCCACTGGTCGTCCTGAGCCAGCGAGTTGTCGACGATGAAGAGGCGGTTGTTATCAATTCCTTCCAGCTCCTCGATCACCTGATCAATCGGGCGCGGACGGAACCGGCAGCCGCCGAGGTACGGCGTACAGCAGGGGAAACACTTAAACCGGCAACCGCGCGAGGCGTGAACCAGATCGACCATCTGCACGCCGCGATAGTTGTAGAGGTCGCGATTGAGGATATCGCGGCGCGCGGGTTTAATGAGCGCGGTGTCGGGAAAATCGTGAAGGAAATCGTAGAGTGGTTTCAGGTCGTCGTTTCGAAAATCGGCCAGCACCTGCTCCATGCGGCCCTCGGCTTCGCCGGTGAACACCGCGTCAGCGTGCTGCATGGTTTCCTCGGTGTGCAGACTGGCTGCAATGCCGCCGAAGAGCACTTTTTTGCCCAGCGCGCGGTACTGATCGGCAATTTCCCAGCCACGCGGAATTTGACAGGTCAGCATGCAGGAGATCGCCACCAGATCACACCCTTCGTCGAAAACGAGCGGCTCGACATTTTCATCAATAAAATCAATCTCCACGGTTTCGGGAAGCGTGGCGGCAAAGCAGACCGGCCCGTGGGGCGGCAGATGGAACTCCGGCTGGTTGGGCATCTTCGGCCACTTGGGATAAATCAATTTCAGTTTCATCGTCTCTCCTCTAAAAATTCAATCAGCTCTGCCTGGCTTTCCAGCGCGGGTATCTCCCGCCCGGCACATAGACCAGAACCCGCCGCATTCAACAGAAGCGCCGCAGTAAAATCCTTTTCCATCCAGAGGGCCAGTATGCCGGAGAGCTCTTCCCCAGCCAGCAGTCCGTCCGCTGTGCGCAACAGATGAGAACCGGTGTTCGATAAAGGACTCGTATAGAAGAGCGGGCCGGGGAGCTTAAAGTGAATGGCAATTTCCGCCAGCGGACTGGTCGGCAGGGTATAGATAAACAGGTTGGCGCGGCCCATCCGTCGTCCGTACTCTGCGTAATCGGAAAAATAATTTTGATTGGCCTGTGTGCACTCTTCGCTTCCGGTTCCGATCAGGCCGATCGTTTTTTCATCCAAAGAGAACTCCGCATCGTGCAGCGCCAGCGCCGCAGCGCAGAACGCTCTTCGGGTTGGAATATCAAAACGCCCGAAGTTCTTCACTCGTTCACTCAGAACACCCTCTGTTTTAAGCGACCGATGCAGCTCGTCCTCATATTCATTTCGCACTTGTTTTCGCACCGCGCCGTAAGCGTCTGCGGAAACCCAACCTGCTCCGGCAATCTTCATGAGTTCGCCCTCTGCAGTACCAGCGCGGCATTGACGCCCCCGAAACCGGAATTCGTGCTGAGCGCCCATTCGCACTTTTTAAGCGGAACAGTTTCGGGCGAAGCCCAGCCCACGGCCTCCTCGGCGGGATGCCGCAACGCGACGGTCGGCAGTACGAACCCTTCACGCTGCGCCCTCAGCGTCAGCAGCGTCTCCACAAGCCCGGCCGCGCCCATCGTATGGCCCGTGCCGCCCTTCACCGAGAAGAGCGGACACGGTTTTGTGAAAACGGTTTTAAAGGCCTTAAGTTCCATCGAATCGTTGTACGGCGTACCTGTGCCATGTGCGCAGACCATCGAAACGTTTTCTGACGGAACCTTTGCGCGAGAAAGCGCTGTTTCGATAGCGCGGGCCAGCGCACCGCCGTCACGCGACGGGCCGGTCATGTGGTTAGCGTCGTTAGACATCCCCCACCCCGCCAGTTCGCCGAGGGATTTACGGTTTTCCCGTTCTGCACGCTCCGCGCTCATCAGGAGTGCAAAGCCCGCAGCTTCGCCGACACTCAGCCCATGGCGTTCCGCATCGAACGGACGCGCACCCTCCGGGTCGAGCGCCATTAGCGAGGCAAAACCGGAATAGACAAATTCGCTGACGGCATCGCATGCCACAACCAGTACACTGTCGCACTCTCCGCGTTCAATCTTCCCCGAGCCCTGTGCCAGTGCCACCGTTGCCGATGCGCAGGCCGAAGAAATCACGGTGCCGTCACGCTGGCCGCCAAGACGGTTACAGAGGTTGGAGAGCAACGCCGCCAGTTTGCTTTCCGTGACGGCGGGTACTCCGGCGTCAATGGCCTGCTCGAGCAGGTCTATTTCGCCGGTCGTTGAAGCAAGCAGAACCGGTGTGTCTTCAGGAATGCGCGGATCGTTTTCGTCCAGCAATTGCGTAAGCATTTGCCAGGCGATGGATGCGCCCGCACGGTAGGTAAGTCCATCCAGCACCGCCGCGCTGTGACACTGAAACGGTTCCGTGGGAAAACGTGTGAGCGGTTTAACGGCGGAACGTCTTTCGACCAGCCCGTTCCAGCAGGCATCAAGGCCCGCGCCGTAGGCCGTTACCAGATCGCCATCGACCACCCGCACACTCATGATACCGCCAGCTCCTTAATCAGGAGCCCTTCCTTCCAGCGCTGCTGCGTGCGGGCCAGCAGTTCGGGCATGATCCAGCACGGCACGCCTTCGGGATCGGTAAAGAGCTGAACCGTGGTTCCGGTGGCGGAAACGGATCCATCCTCCTTGAAAACCGTGTATTCGATATTGATGCGCGCGGCATCACTCCAGATGATTTCAGCCTGAATACGGGCGAGTTCATCGAGAACAAGCGGCTTTTTATAATCCACATGCAGTTGCACAATCGGCGCACGCAGTTTGGCGAGAAAAAAATCTTCATAGGAAAGCCCGATCTTCCGGCGCAGCTCGGTCGCAGCCAGTTCGAAGAGACGAGTATAGTGACCGTGCCACAGGATCGCCATCGCATCGACTTCGCCGAAGAGCACGCGGTGTTCAACCGTGCAGCGCAATGGCACCGGAGCCCCTTCTTCCCGTTTGAAATAGTCCTGACGTCGTTTACGCATCGCGAACCCTCAATCGTATTTCGGCCGCGCGGTCGCCGCCGCGCGAAATTTTAGCGCGCACCATGTCCTTATCGGCCTTACAAACTGCCGTCAGGGTTTCGTCCGGCCGGGAGATCGAGAAAAACTTAGCGAGGACAATTTCTACCAGTTCGAGTTTTCGATCCAGCGTCTTTTCGGCGGCGGCCAGCACGGCCTGAATCAGGCAAATTCCAGGCAAAACCGGCTGGTCCGGAAAATGCCCGTCAAACCCGCTGAATGAAGCGGGGAAAAGGAATTCGGCAGTAAAGGAGCCTGCCGCCGCCGAATTCACCCGAACATGCCTTTCAATTTCCTGCTTCATGAGTTACCCGTTTTAAACATCCAGTCAGCGGTTGGCACTGCTGTAGTTAACGATCTGGCTTACAATGTTGTTGAGCATCAAATTATCCGTTGCGCCCATGTTATAGCCGCCTGCATAGGCAGAGGCCTGATCATAAAATTCACCACGCGCCACCACAGCTCCCGTTTCTTTTTCAAGATAGGTTACTTCCATCAAAACGGCCGAGCTGCCAGCCATTGCCCCCACCCAGAAACGGGCGGCACCGCCTATAAACTTAATCTCTTTAATCAGCGGTTTGATCACGAGTGTTCCGCCGTTTTTCTTTTCAGCGGCGTTCAAGCCGGGAAAAACATAGGCCATTTGATTCATCAACAGTTCATTGATTTTTCTGGCTGCCTTTTGATTGGCCCCCGCAGCGGAAAAAGGCTCTGCAATGGTCACTGGTTGTAACTCAACATTAGCAAAGGTGCCCAGCCGTACCGAAGCGGGTTGCGGCGCAGCAGCCGGCTTTGAAAGATTCGTTGCACACCCTTGCATCAGGCCTGCCATGATTATTCCTGTAACCAATACGATTGTTTTCATAGTTCCTCCTTTTTTTATTTCTGATCGTTGATGATCAATTTCTTGGTACGAATGGTGAGCTGATAGCCGTGGGTGCGGCTTTTCAACTTCGCTTTGCTGATACAGCGAAAGCCCTCCTGCTCCACAGCGTCAACATAGTCGATTCGGGCCTCCAATGCACGTCTTCGGAAAAACCTTTTTTCCGCCAGGACAAGCGGGTTTCCTCGGTAGCGGTATTCCACCGCGCAGTCGCCGTTGGAACTTTCGATCACAAGGTCATCGCCTTTCCGCCAGGCGCGGCTGATTTGCGGCGGTTCAGGATCAAAATAGACGCGCGCGATATCGTGTGCCACCGCCTCGGCAAAACCCTCTTTCTCCGTAAAGAACGGCAGGGCGAAAAGCACCTCCGGCTCATCATTCACCATGCGCAGATCAAAAAGCTTGGTTCCCATGGGCGTCATACAGGAAAGCTCGAAGGAACGTGCGGTGCGATCGAGCGACAGCACACCGATCCCGGTCATGCTCCGTCCGTAAAAGCTGAACACGACACTTTGCACGGCACGGAAGGTTTGCGGCGTCGGCAGAGGCGGCTCGGGAGCGTGAGCGAGTTCCAGCGGCACGCGCGGCTGGAACATCGCGCAACCAGTTAGGAACAAGAGGGAGATGCAGAATGTGGAACGTAGAATGTGGGATGTTTTGCTGTTCATGTTTTTACTAATCCTTTTTGAGCAGAAAGCGGGCGAGGAAAGGGATGGCGCAGAGGGCACTCACATAACCGGCGGTGAGGCCGGCTACGAGTGTGACGCCGATGGAAAAGAGCGCCGGATGGCGGGTGAGCAGCAGAACCCCTGCCCCGACCAGGCTGGTGAGGGCCGAGAGCGTGACGGCCGTGCACACGCCGGGAAGCGTGTCTCTTTTGCATGCATAGACCATGAATATCCCGTAGTCGATGGAGAGCCCAATAACGACAATGCCGGAGATGAGTGTGGGAATGTTCACGGCCAGCCCGGCGATTTCGAGAATTTTGAGAACAGTGAGCACGCTGACCGCCGCCGGAATCAGTGCCAAAACGACTTCCCGCGGACGACGCATGAGCAGCGCGGTAAAAAGCACAACCAGCGCAACGGCCAGCGAGGCGACTCTCTTCACGGTTCGGACGGTTTCTATCGATAAAACGCGGTTGATTTCGCGCCGCGAAACCAGAAGCGTTTCCGAATCGTCCAGCGCGCTTCGCACACGGCTCATCCACTCTTCGGTGTCGGGAAAAAAGCTGATGACCTGATGAGCACCGTTAAGCGACTGCGTGAAGCGGGTTTTCAGGTTCTCGAAAATCCGGTTGTTTTCCGGTTCGGGCAGAACCGGCGGTGAGGAGCCGGGTTGCAGGGTGTCAAAAAACGGGGCGAAAGCATCCGGCTTGAATCCGTATGCGCTGCCCTGCTGCGCAAAGGTTGCACGCAGGTTCCCGATCCATTCCGGCGTCCAAAAGGCCCGCCAGCGGTTGAGATTCTCCGTGCGGTGTTCGGTCGATTTCCAAACACTGGAAAACGAACTGAAATCCTCGCTGTCGCCCTGTTTCTGCACGGCGGCGTACAATTCGTCATTGAGGCTCAGCGCGGTTTCACAGTCCGGTGCTTCGACGACGACCAGTGCCAGCGCTTCAGCACCGAGCCCCCAGACTGCATGAAACCGCTCTTCGGCATCCCAAACGGTTTGATCTGCACCATCGAGGGCGCGGAGGTCGCTGTCGAACGAAAGGCGGGGAAATGGAATCAGCAACGTTGCGATCAACAAAAGCCAGAGTGCAAAAAGCCATCCGGCGGAAAGGCTTTGGCGTGACGGCGAGCCGCTCTTTTTGGAAAGGTTGCTCTGAATGAGGTGCGGAAGAATAAAGAGCGCGCCGAGAAGAGAGAGTAGAATGCTGCCGATGGAAAAAACCGCCATCTGGGAATAACCGGGCACCCCGGCGGCGAAGAAGGCGGCAAAAACGCCGAGCGTGGTCAATGCACCCAGCACAACGGGTCGGACCACTCCGCGCCACGCTTTTGCCGGGTCGTCGGCCGTGCGCAAGGCGACATAAACGTGGATGCCGTAATCGACTGAAATCCCCACGATCACCACGCCGAAACCGAGCACAAACAGGCTGAGCGATCCGGTCAGCCAGTGACAGAGGTGAATGGAAAACAGGACGGAGGCGAACGGAATGGCGAAGATGAATTGAGCGCGGGAATCGCGAAAACAGAGCGCAAAGAGAAGCAGAAAGCCGATGGCGGCGGCAAAGACTGCGCGCTGCACATCGCGCTTGAGAACGGCCTCGTTGCTCACCGCATGTCGGTGTCCGCAGATGATGTCGGCGGAAATCCCCGCCGGCAGTCCGGAAAGTGCAGTTTCCACGGAGGTGAGCAGTGCGCGTGAAGCGCTCACATCGGTAACCGCCGCAGAGGTTTCGAGCACGACCAGTGCGTGGAGACCGCCGGTGCTGAAAAGATAGCCGTCTTTAAGTTCAATGGTGTAGCCGGACGAGGCGGCGAGGGCCTGCAGACGGTTTAGAAAATCCTGCCGGATGTCGAGCGGGTCGCGCTGAATGAGCGTCAGGGCGAGCGATCCGCCGGGCGTAAGAAGGTCGAAATATTTGCTGCGCAGTGCCTTGCCAACGGCCTCGGGATTCAAGCGCTCTTCGATCTCAGACAGCCCTTTCTCATCGGTCAGTGCCGGAAGCTGCTGTTGAAAGAAGGTGATATCGGCTCCGGCGGTTTGGACATCAATGTTGTAAACGATCCGCTCGACAAACGGACTGTCCAGTTCTTCAACGAAACGATCAATGGCGGAAAGGAAGTCCTTTTGAGGAATATCGGGTCTGCGTTGAAAAGAGAGAGCGACCTGCCCCGCGAAGCGGGCATCCTGCAGGAAGTTGAGCATCTCATGAATGCCGCTGCTTCTCGGCAGCATGTTCTGGATGGAGTTGTCGTGCGGCAGGAGCGGCAGCGTGAGGGCAGCGAGGATCAGCAGCGAAATCAGCCCTCCAAAAAGAAATCGCTTACGGCGCGGTGAGAGCTCAGCGGACATGGAGCCTCACCTTCCAGGTCTCCGCCGGAACCGCTTTGTTCAAAACGGTGTCGATAAAGGTGATCACGGTGGTATCGCCGCTCGAATCATCAATGCGGATGGCCTGCACGTAGCGCAGGTCGTCGCGGATGGTGACGAGCACCTGTTTGATCACGTGTGCATTCAGGGAATCTGCATGTGGTTTAAACGCAAGAACCAGCGGGTTTTCCTGTTTCACGCGCACGTCGTAGTCATTCAGTAACGCAACAAAATCCCCGGAAAACCAGTTCTGCATCTGGTCGAGCACCATCGAAAAAACTGGATTACTTTTGGAGGAAAAGGTCTGGACGCTCTGGCTGTCTTCATCCCACTGGCGCACGCGGCCATTGGCAATAATCAGGGTGCAGGCCAGCGGTTTTTCGATTCGCCATGCGAGACGGCCCGGCTTTTCGATGGCGAGATGGCCGGTCAGTTCCAACTCCTGCTCAAGAATCCGGATTTTCTTCTTTTCCACAAAACGGGTCTGCACGGTTTGGATGGAACCGAACTCCGCACTGAGGCGTGTCATCAACTCGTCAACCGACTCTGCATAAGCGGAGGTGCTCAGGAGAAACAGCAAAGAGATTCTAACCGCGAATGAACGCGACCGCCGAAGGCAGTGGCTGGCGCGAAGCGACGGCAACGAACGAAGTGAGAGGCACTGGTCGCGAATCAGAAACTTGAAACTTGAAATTTGAAACTTGAAGAAATTCATTGTGAAAAAACCTTTAAGGGGATTTGTGGTAAACCTTGATTTCGCCTTCGGCCAGACACTCTCCGTCGCGCTCGACCCGACCGTGGATAATGCCGAAGTCCTCGAATTTGTGCGCCTTATATACGGAGGTGACCAAGCGGTCCCCGCAGCACGCGGGTTGATGAATGGTGATGTTGCGTGCACCCATCAGAAAGCCCTCGGGTTTTACGGAACGGTTGCGCAACTGAAAGCCGTTTAGAGCGGCACTGGCCTGCGCGATGATTTCCATATAGGCGGCGGGTTCCAGCTGACCGCCTTCGTCGAGGAACGGGTTGTTTTCGTCCAGCACGGTTTCCACTTCAGCCCGGCGCTCTCCAACGGAAAGCAGTATATCAACCATGCGCATCGGCGCACGCTGGGGAATGTATTCCGCCACAGGGAGCGGCAAATAATCAATTTCGTTCAGCTGTTTGCTGTTGCGCCAGCAGAGCGGGTCTGAGGCAAGGTAGTCGCCGGTCATCTGATACGCCGCGCCGCGACAACCGTAGCAGGCCTCTTTGTCCTCACAGCGGGCACACGGCCCCTTAATGGTTTCCGGGTAGTTTTTAAGATCCTGAATGATTTCGCTGTCGCGCAGAATGTCCGCCAGGCGGTTTTTGCGGATGTTGCCGACCGGCAGGGTGACGCCCACGCAGGGCATGACATCACCAAAGGCGTTTATATAGCAGGAAAACTGATGCCGCAGGCAGATGTCGCCGACCAGCGGGGGTTGCGGCTTCCACTCCCGTCCATACTCTGCCTGGTCGATTTTCGCCAGCTGGTTAAACAGGGTTTCCACCTGCCCGGGGTCTGCATAGAGCCAGTCGTTTTCAATGGCCGAGCCCTGCGGGGTAATCATTTCAAAATAAGGATCAATATCCTGATCGCGAAGCCAGCGCCACATCTGCGGCAACTCCGCAATATTTTCGCTGCTGATGATCGAACTGACGGCCATGGGTTTGCCGCCGGAGCCATAGCCCGTAGCTCTCAAATGTTTAAACGCTTCACGAATAATTCGGTCGGCATCATCCAATCCGCATAGCTTATTTTGAACATCCGCATTTTGCGTGTTCATTTTCAGAACCACTTTGACATCCAGTAGAGCCAGCTCGCGCGCATTCTCGGCCGTGATGTTGCTTCCATTCGTGAAAACTTCAACCCCCATGCCGTGGCTTCGGATAAAGTGGATTTTCTCAAGAATACGCGGATAAATCATCGGTTCGCCGCCGAGAATAATCACCTTGCGGACGCCTAAATCCCGACCTTGGAGAATGACATCGCGGATTTCATCCGATGTGACCTCCTCTTTGGGGCGGTTGTCGAGATAGCAGTACGGGCAGTTAAAGTTACAGAGCTGACTGAACTCCAGCTCCATCGTCAGCAGCTGTCCGTTCGCCGCGGCTTTTTTGATTTCTTCGAAGCTGAATCCAGCTTCATCACAAAATGAATGACAAGACACGGCTATCCTCTCCGATCAAAAAAGCGAACCGGCTTGCGCGATCCGGGCGTAAACACGTTCGCGCGAACTTCGCCTTCCGATTTAAAAATAAGTTCCGGTTTGACCCGCAAACGGGCCTGCAGGCTTTCCGCGAATCCGGCACGGGCCGGCTCCTCGTCCTGCATACTCAAAACGATTCGAAGAGTGTCCGACAATTCATCACGCTGTTCAACTTCAATATAGTATTCGCTGACACCGCCGATCTCATCGAGCGCGTTAAAAACGGCCTGTGGATAGAGCGTTGTGCCGCTGATTTTCATCATCTGCTGCTTGCGGCCGAGAATGGGGCCCAACCTCGGCGCGGCACGACCGCACGCGCAGAGCTCCGTCATCAAAAAACTGAGATCGCCGGTACGGAAACGAATCAGCGGTGTTCCTTCGATTTGCAGCGGAGTTACGATCACTTCGCCGATTTCCCCGTCGGGCAGCACACGGCCCTGGTCGTCAATAATCTCGACTACCGCCAGATCCTCCAGCAGGTGGCCGCCCTGCCGGGCGGTACACTCGCAAAACGTAGTGATTGTTTCTGAGGAGGCATAGGTTGAGTAGACGTTTGCACCCCAAAGAGCTTCGAGGTCATTTGCAACCTTGAGCGGGTTCATCGTGGCATCGCGCAGCGGCTCGCCGATACAGATCAGCCGGGTAACCGGCAGTGCCTTTGGATCAATCCCCTGCCCGATCAGAAAACCGGCCAGCTTGCGCAAGAAGGTCGGTACACCAATGATCGCGGTGGCTCCCGTTCGGCGCAACATTTCAGCATGGCTTTCAAGCGAGCCGAGGCCGTTGCGAACCGCCGCCGCGCCGAGGGCGCGCACGCCGGAAAAATACGCCAGTCCTGCAATGAAACAACGATCCATCGTACAGGTCAGCAGAACCGTATCCTTCGCGCTCATCCCGCAGCCTTCGAGCGAACGCCGCTCGTTTTCCGTCAGCCGCTGCAGGTCGCGCTCTGTGTAGACGATTTTGACGGGATAGCCCGTTGTGCCGGAGGAAAAGACAATATCAACCACCCGCTCCGGTGCAGCGGCGAAAAAAGCGTCGTTCTGTGCGCCAAGATCGTTTTTACCGGTGAAGGGCAGTTCGGCAAGTGTTGCGCGCGAAACATCCGCCGGATGCAGGCCGCTGAGGCGCTCACGGTAGAACGGCGAATTTTTCAGGCAGTATTCGACGTGCTGTTGGAGACGTGTATCAATGTTCATATTTCTATCCATTTGACGATATTCTTAAAACTATTTTTGCCCGCGAATTTACACAAATTAAACATCAGCATTTTTAGGTCAGGATGAACCGTTCCTTCAGTGACTTCAGATTTTCACAAGATGATGGGAAATTGGATATTAGAAAACGGGGGGTATTCCTATTAGAAAACAATCCTGTTGTCCATCATCTTGTAGAACTCCTTTGGTTGCCGCTATGAGTTGCGTTTCACATGACAACGTGGTCATGGGACGGCTCTGCTACGCCGGGTAATTCGCGGGTTATTTATTTGCTCTCCATTATTTCGAGTTCTTTTTCGATCAGATCATGAATGCGATTTTTAAAAACAAAGGGACTCCACTCGCCATAGGTGTCGGCGGTAACGGGCGGCAGGGCGCGGACGCGAATCGTACCGGGCTTGAGGTGCCACGAACCCTTGGGCGGAATCCGTTCATTGCCGCTGATGCAAACCGGCACCACCGGCACGCGTGTATCGAGAGCGACGCGGAACATTGAGCTGTGAAACGGACCCATCGGCCCCTCGCCCGAGCGCGTTCCCTCCGGAAAGGCCGCAATATTGATTCCTTGTTCCAAGCGTCCGGCGGCGGCTTCTGCAAATGCCTCGAACGGCATTTCCTTCACACTCAGATATCCCGCCCACTTCGCAAACCATCCAAGGATGGGAAGATGAAACGGCCAGACATTGACCACCTGCACAATTTCACCGGGTAGCAGCGCCATCAGGAACGGGTCAGAAGCGGAGCGGTGATTACAGATATAGATGCAGGGCTGAGGAAGCGTTCCATCGGATTGCTCTTTAGCAATTCGAACCCAGGGGAGCATGGAGCCCAAAACGAGTCGGCCGTAGCGGACAATCATCAGCCGAAAGGCGCGCATGTTCTGACGATGCGAACGGAACGGCGCAGGAATTGCAACGAACAGCGTCAGAAGAGGAATGCCGATCAGCGAAACCAGAAGAAACAGGGGGTAAAAAAGCATATTCAAGCAAAGCGCCTTTAAAAACTCGCTCATATCAACCTGCTCATCCACCTTGCATCCCTCGGCGAAACGGGCTTACCAGTATTGCCGGTCATACCGCCTGTACATTGTCATCAACTGCCATCCGAACTTCATCCCGGCCATCACAAAACGAATGTGGTCACGCAACGGCATTTTCACTTTATTCACTCTGGCCGGAATTTGCGCGGCACCCAGCGCATAGAGAATCGCAAAATATTTATAGAAGCGCTTTAAGGGCAGTTTGGTCGGAAGAATCGTGTGGATACAGTCATAATAATAGCAGGGGTCTGCACAAATAAACGTGTCGCGGGCCTCCTCGAACGACGGCGTGCCGGGCGGCGGCGACAGGACGGTAAACGCAAACTCAGCGGGAGCCATTTCCTTAATGGCTTTTTGCACCGTCAGGAAATCCTCTTCTTCGAAGTCAGGATCAATCATCAGTGCCGCATGAATATTGAGTTCTAAACCCCGTAGAATCTCCCTCGCCTTACGGTTCTGGGAAGGCGTTGCATTCTTATTATATGCGGCCAGATTTTCATCCTTCAGCGATTCAAAACCGATATAAACGAACTCAAGTCCGGCCTTTTTCCAGAGCGCGAAAAGCTCAGGATGCTTGCAGATAGTGTCACTTCGCGCCCACGAAATATATTTTTTCTTCACCCCGCGCTCGATCAGCAATTCAGCAATCCGCTGCATTCGCTTCGTGTTGATGAAGGTCTCATCATCCACAAAGTAGATATAGTCCTGCTCCAGCGACGCGATCTCGTCCACCACCGATTCCACCTCCCGCTGGAGATATTTTCCGTTCGCAAGAAAATGAACGACACAGAAACTGCAACGGTTCGGGCAGCCCACACTCGTCCGCACACAGGCGATTTCCGGAAATAACGTTTTCACCTTCTGCCCGGCTTCGCCGTAGCAGATACAGAAATAATCCGACGCATTCACCAGGTCGCGGCGCGGCTTCATGGTAATGCCGTCCGAATGGATTGCGGGCGGCGGCTTCTGCGCCAGAGCATCAAAGCGGGGCGACGCCGTCGGAATAATCCAGTCCGATTCCGGCAACGACTGCTCCGTCTCAAGCGCTTTGATGATCTCTTTCATCGCGGAAACCCCGTCACCCCGCACGATCAAATCAAACAAATCCGGATACTTGCAGTCCGCAGGTATACTGGATGAATGAATTCCTCCCAGACAGGTCACCGCATCCGGCAGCAGTTTCCTTGCAATTTGAGCCAGATCCTTATTTACACAAAACTGGCTTGAAAACCCGCCAAAGCCAATGAAATCCGGCGCATACTCCAATAACCTTTTCTTAAATGCCTTGACCGGTTTCTTTGTCACCGCCAGGTCGCAAATCTGAACATCGTGCGGTTCTTCTACAGCAGCGGCAATCAGCTCCTGGGCATAAGGCTCCAGACAAATCATCGACTGCAGCCATTTTGATGTCGGCAACCGCGGATGCGGGCGAACCAGTAAAATTTTAAGGCTCTTCATACTATTTTCCCCGGAGAACCCGGATCAGAAACCCATTATCGCGTAATTTATTTTTCCTGCCCGATGCGCCCGATAAAATGGTACAGATCATCCAGCGTGCGGATTTCACGGATGCGTTCATCGCTGCGGAAGTTTACGCCGAACTTTTTCTGCAGCGCAACGATCAGATCAACGATGTCGAGACTGTCGAGTCCCAGCTCCTGAAAAATCTGGGCCTCAGGTTTCAGGTCGGCCAGATTCAGCTCAAATTCTTCAATGAAGACCTCGTTGACCTGTGCTCTGATTTCATCTTTCTGCATCAAACGCCCCTTTCATGAATAAAACTGATCTGGAGCATATTTTTTAACACTCTTTCGCGCAACTCAAAACGCCCGTCGCGGGCCATCGTTTCCAGAGACGATTAGAATTTTCATGATACAGAAAAACCAAAACCGCTTGCGATTTATACGGGTATAGACAAGACTCACCCTCGGCATGCAGCATTCTCCAGGCAACGATGCGGTCGTAATTGGAAGCGGGATAGGCGGATTAACCGCCGCCGCCCTTCTTTCAAAGGCAGGGCTTCGGGTTTCGGTTTTTGAAGCGCAGGGCCGGCCTGGAGGGTATCTCAGTGGATTCGAACGCAAGGGCTTTGTTTTTGATACCGCGATTCAGTGGCTGAACCAGTGTCATCCCGGCGGGTTTGTGCGTCGGCTGTTCAATTATCTGGACGACGATTTTCCGCAATGCAAGCCGCTCACGCGCATCAGCCGTACGCACGGAACGACATTTGATTACCTGCTGACCACTTCGCCTCAGACGTTGCAGAGCCGTCTCGTTGCAGATTTTCCCGCTGACGAAAAAGGGATTCGAAAATTTTTCCTGGATGCACAGGCCCTGGGGATTCGCTGGCAGCGGTTGGATCATCACATTCGCACCAGCGAGACCATGGGGCAACTGGAGAAGCTGGCTTACGGATGCCGCATGCTTAGCTGGAGCCTTCCCATGGTGAGACATCTTCGGGCGGGCGCGGAGCAAGGCCTGGATCGATATTTTCGTGACCCGGAATTGCGCAAGCTGTTCGGGTATCAGGAAAGTTTCATTTCCATGATCATGCCGGTTGCATGGGCATCAACCGGTAATTTCCATGTTCCGCCGCGCGGCGGAAGTCGCGCCATGGTGGATTGGCTTTGCCGGAAAATCAAAGAGACCGGCTCTGAAATCGTCCTCAACCAGCGGGTGGCCCGTGTGCGGGTGAATGAGCATCATCAGGCGACGGGTGTCGTATTGGAAAACGGAAAAACGATGCAGGCCCGGCACGTGGTATCCGCCGGCGACTTGCGGACGTTGTATAATGAGATGCTGCCCGGCACCTCTGTTCCGAAGCGCAAGCAAACGGCCGTGCGGACGGCCGACCTGTATTACTCAAATTTCACCGTATTTCTGGGCCTGGACTGCGACCCGGCCGCCCTGGGCTTCGGGGAGGAAATGCTCTATCTGACCCGCGATGACGTTCCCCGCAACGAACAGTTCAATGGAGATCCCGCGAAAACGGCACTAACCGTTCTGGCACCCTCCGTTCGCGATCCGTCGGTTGCCCCGGCAGGCAAAGGAATCCTTACGATTCACTGTCCGGCAACGATGAACAGCCATGAAACCTGGCATACGGAAGAGGGGCGCAAGCGCGGTGCAGCATACCGGACGTTCAAAAAGCAATTTGCCGAAACGCTGATCCGGCGCGTGGAAGAATGTTTTGCCCCCGGCTTGCGCGGCCATATTGAAGTGATGGAAGCCGCCACGCCGGTCACCTATTGGCGGTACACCGGCAACACGGATGGAAGCATCATGGGGACGCGTCCGACGGGCAGAAACATCCGCGCGCGGATATGCGGTTGCAAAACCCCTGTGCGGAATCTGCTGCTGGCGGGGCACTGGGCCCAGTATAGCGGCGGGGTTCCGGTCGCCATGCAGACGGGTGCCAACGCGGCCCTGCTGATATTAAATGAACGCCTTCCGGCTGACGGGCGAAGATTGAAAAAGGTAATGGATCAAAAAAAATAAGCGGATGCGGCAAGAGTGTCGTGTTCCAATCCCTGGCAGTCTCTGCATCATCTATTCACTTTGATACCGGCTGGTTTCTTCGGATTGGAAGATTGTCCAGATCAGGGCGCAGCCGATGATGTGGTTGTTTTCGGTTTTGACGAGCGGGCTGTCGGCATAGGCCGTGCCGGAAAGGTTGTCCCAGCGGTAGTAGGCGGCGACGGACCAGCGGCCAGTCAGCTTTTTGACCGCGTTGGCCGATACACTGAAACCCGTGTAGCCGCCGTCGGCGCGGTACGCCGGGCGGCCCGGCACGGCGTATCCCGGATCAACGCTGTAGATGTAGTCGTTATACTCGCGGTTGGCAAAATCTATGCCCGCATTCAGGCCGAGTGTTGTCCTCTGGTTTTCGAGCCAGGTGCGGTTGCGGTAAACGAGCTTCACCCCGCCGCGGATTCCCCGGTACGCAGTGCCGAAGTCATCCGTATCAACGGAGATCGCGGTGCGCACGCCGGCCGTGAGGTAGAGCGGATCCGGATTGCCGCGTTCCGTGATGAAAAATTTAAAGCCCGGCCCGACTTCAAGGATCGCGCCCAGCTCGGGCATACCCTTTCGCGCGTCGTTGTCGTCATCCACCGGCGGACTGCCGCTGAACGAGAGTGCGGTCTCGAAGCGGTCGGTCGCCCAAAAGATGCCTTTCAAGCCTTCACGGTTGGCGCGGACGATTTCGCCGCGATAAATGATGTACGGCAGGGGCAGCACATAGAGGCGGTACTCATCTGATCCGCGGTAGTGCGGCAGACGCGCCGCGCCGCCGAAGAGACCGATTTCCCACAACGGGCGTTCACTGGATTCCAGTGCCACCGGTCTGGGCTCTGCAACTGGCGCGGGAAATCCCCATCCGGGAAAAATCAACAGGGAAATAAAGACTGCTATCCGCTTAATCATGGGCGGGACATTAGCACGGGTGGCGAAAAAGAACAAACGAACCGATTCGGCGCTTTTAAGGATTGTATCCGAAAATCCGCGCGTCCACCATTCCATCATGATGCCGGATAAAAACCGAATTCTCCTGATTCATCCGCTTGGATACAGCGCCGCGCTGGCCGGGCGCGATGTTTCCCGCCTTGCCAACCTCATGCCGCCGCTGGGGCTTGCATCCATTGCCGCATGGCTCGAATCCAAAAACCGGCATGCGGATATTATCGACTGTTACGCCCGCCCCGATTCGGATGCATTCATCATTAAGTACCTGCGCGAGCACAACCCCTCCTTCATCGGCCTGACAAGCACCACCTCCAGCTTCCCGGATGCCGTGCGCATTGCCGCGCTGGCCAAAGCGGAGCGGCCCGATGTAATCACGGTATTCGGCGGACCGCATGTTTCCGCCCTGCGCGAGAAAATCCTGCACGAACACCGTGCCGTTGATCTGGTGGTGGTCGGCGAAGGCGAGCAACCACTGGAAAAACTTCTTTCCGGCCATCCCGCTGCGGACATTCCCGGCCTCGTTTGGCGCAACGAAGAGGAGGTTTGTTTTACCGGATTTCAGGACAACCCGCTCGACCTCGACAGTCTCCCCTTCCCGGCCTACGACAAGCTGGCCGGCTTTCCGGAAGCCTACACCCTTCCGATTTTCAACTATCCGCGAAGCCCCAACACCACCTGCGTTTCAAGCCGCGGCTGTCCCTACACCTGCTCCTACTGCGACCGCTCCGTCTTCCGGAGAAGTTTCCGCTACAATTCCGCCGGCTATCTTTACGCTCATCTCCGGCACTTGAAAGACCGCTACGGAATCCGGCACGTCAACTTTTACGACGACCAGTTTACCTTCAACCGGCAGCGCGTCGTCGAATTTTGTGAAAAAATGATCAGTCGCCCGCTCGGCATGACCTTCAATTGCGCCGTCCGCGCCGAGCATATTGATCCCGATCTGCTGGCGCTCATGAAAAAAGCCGGCTGCTGGGAGATCAGCCTCGGCATAGAAACCGGCGACCCCGAACTGCTGGCGCAACACCGCCAGAACTCCGACCTCGACCTGCTCGCCCGGCGCATCCGGGAAATCAAAGCGGCGGGTATCCGCACCAAAGGCCTCCTCATGATGGGCCTGCCCGGCGAATCCGAAACAAGCATCCGCCGCAGTATGGACTATGTATTCAGCCTGCCGATTGACGACATCAACCTCGCAAAATTCACGCCCTTCCCCGGCTCACCCCTCTACGACAACATCCATGAACTCGGCACTTTCGATGAAGACCCGACCAAAATGGACTGTATGCATTTTCAGTTTATTCCTCACGGCATGACGCGTGAGCGGCTAGATGAACTGTTTCTGCTGTTCTACAAAACCCACTTTAAGCGTCCGGGAGTACTGTGGAATTATGTAACTATGATCTGGAAATCGCCCGACAGCTACCGCCGCTTCTTCATGAGCCTCGGAAAATTTCTCGCCTTCGCCCGCTCCAACGAGCGAATTAAAGAATAGATTTTCCCAAGGTTTGGAGCCAACTGCGTTGGGCTTGCTGCTTTTCCCCAATGCTTGGAAACACCTCTATCAAGTAACGAAGCTTGAGAAAATCAAAAGCGGTCAATGATATCCTGCCGCTTTTTTCGATATTCATCCTCCGTGAGGATATTTCCGTCTCGCATCTGCTCAAGCTGTTTAAGCTTTTCTTCGATATTGTTAATCTGAATGGGCGTGAACCTTGGTTCTGCCGGTAAAGGATTTAATCGCAATGAAACACGACCGGGGCGAACCGATCTCCACTTGTCACACATTGCATCAATCAATACCGGAGGAAAAATACTCCATATAATTTTCCACGCAGATGTTCTAACCCACATCTGTCCATGTTCTGGAACATACCCTTTCTTTCGGGCCTCAATGTCCAGCAATCCTTTGGGGAGTTTTGTAACCCGTATGGCGGCCGGAGTTAAAAGACCAGTGTCTTCCCCGTTTATAAAAATGTTAGCTCCGGCGGGACGTGAGGATATCCGCACGCTTGAGCAGGATGTGACGAATAGTACGATCAGACAAAGAAAACAGATTTCTGATAGAGCACGATTTTTCTTAAGCATATGCCTCCTTGATGCCGCCGAAGGCGAAGCTGTTTTTACATTCCAATATCCCCTGGTTCTTTTCGCCCGCGACCGGTTCTGTCAAAATCATGATCAAAGCTGACAATATCCAGCCCGTAGGCCTCGGCTATGGCGTACTGATAGGCATCATCAAAATCAAACCCATGCTCTTTACAAAGACCCGGAATTGCGATCATCCCGGCAGGCGCAAGTCTCACCAGATTCACCCCGGAGTCCAGAAGAACCTCTTCGGTGAAAACCGTAAAAACGTTCATCTTCTTGAGACGCGAAAAAATCACCCCGATGGAATGATATGAAAAGTCGCTGATGTATAGCTGATCGGACGGGATTCGACTCAAGAAGTCAGAAACTTCTTTTGAGCGATCCTGCTCCAGCAGCTCTTCGAGCCAGATGTTGGTATCAACCAGAAACATTACACCCGCCACTCTTGAGCTTTTTTCTGCAACGCCAATGAGGTGAACTGACCTTTAAATTCACGTAAGGCTCCGGCCCATCCCTGCTTAACCATTTTGCGCTTTTGTTCAGGAAACTTTTTGCTCATCAAAAACTGGGCAAAATCCAAAACTTCACGCTGAACATCGGTCGGCATCGCTTCAATTTTCTGTATGGCAGCATTCATAAACAAACCTCCCCTAAAACATCTTCTGAAATATAGGTCGTTTTCCGATCGAGAACAAGTTTAAGAAAATTTCTCTTTGCGCCGTCTCCTGCGACCCGCACCCCGTATCAAGAAATACTATTTACACTCGTTTGCAGACAAGCGCGGCGTTGATGCCGCCGAAGGCGAAGCTGTTTTTGAGGAAGGCGTTGACGGCGGCTTCGCGCGGCGCGGTGAGGTGCTCGATACCCGCACAGGCGGGATCGATTTCTTCGAGATTGTGCGTCGGGTAGAGAATGCCCTGCTCCATCATCTTAAGGGAGGCAATCAGTTCAATCGCTCCGGACGCGCCCAGCGTGTGCCCGAGATTTCCTTTCAGACTGCTGACGGGCGTTTTGTCGCCGAAGACCGTCTGGATGGCTTCGACCTCTTTTTCGTCGCCGTGCAGGGTGGCGGTGGCGTGCGCGCTGATGTAGTCGATTTGATCCGGGGTCATTCCCGCCTCATTGAGCGCGGCGCGCATGCAGCGGATCATGGATTCGCTGTCGGACTGACTGATGTGTGTGCCGCTCGCGCAGGTGTAGAAACCGCTCACTTCGCCGTAAATTTTTGCGCCGCGCTTTTTCGCGTGCTCATATTCTTCGAGCACCAGCACGCCTGCCCCTTCGCCGCAGACGAGGCCGTCGCGGTTTTTATCGAACGGACGCGGCGTCTGTTCCGGTGTGTCGTTGTAGTGCGTAGAGGTGGCGAAGAGAATATCGAACGATCCGGTCACAGTCGGATGCAATTCTTCAGCCCCGCCGCAGAAGACCACATCCTGCCGTCCGCTTCGGATGAGATCGGCGGCGGTACCGATGGCCTGCAAACCGGAGGCGCAGGCCGCCGCCGTGGAGAGCACCATGCCGCGAATACCCAGATACTGCGAAACGTTCATCGCGGTGGTGTGCGAAACGCATTGGAAAAATTTGGTGGAGTTGAGCAGGCTCAGGTCACGCTCCGGCAGCATGATTTCAAATGTTTCATTGATACTGCCTGCGCTGCCCATCGTAGAGCCGGTTACACAGCCGCACCGCTCACCCTGTACGGTTTCCGCGTCGAGGCCGCTGTCGTGTTCCGCCTGCTTCGCGGCCTGCGCAGCAAAAATACTCATTCTCCCCATGGAACGGCGCTGCTGGCGCGGAATCTCTTTTTCGTTTTCCAGCGGCGCGGGCGCGCCGACCAGGCTCTGCAAGCCTTTGTAGATTCCCCAGTCGTCCATTCGCTGTACCGCGTTGCGACCCTCCGCGAGCCCTGCCATCAGTGCCTCGACACCAATTCCCAGCGGTGAGATGCAACCCGTTCCGGTAATAACTACCCGTTTCATTCGCCCAGCCTTTCGTGAATAAAAGTGTTGAGATCCGCGCGGCCCAGCAAGGAACGCACCACGATAAACGAAGACATCATCGCCCCGACGATCCCGGGAAGCAATGCGCTCTGCCCCGCTGCAAACATATTGCGCCATGGCAGCCGCCCGATGAGGTTAAACTGCCCGACCTTCTGCTTAATACCGTAGGCGCTGCCGTCGGGCGAATGCAGGTAGTCGCGGAATGTCAGCGGAGACGCGCTGTCGAGTACCTTCAGGATTTCGCGGGTTTCTGGAAAGGCGGCGGCGATACGCTCGCACATCCGCCCGGTCTTTTGCGCCTTCCAGTCGTAATACTCCGCAGGACGCTTCCGCAGACTTGAGTCCGCCCATTGGGCCGTTTTCTTTTCAAAACAGGGCTCGAAGGCCGTCACCGTATTGCGCACTTGTCCAGCCACCTTTTCGCGACTTCGCATAATGACAATGGCGGACTCGTCATCCGATTCCGAATCGAGCATCGCATTGACATCGGTTGACGGAAAAAGTGAAACGATTTGATCGGCGTGCTGATCTTCCGCACCGAGTGCAAACAGGGTGAAGAATCCGGTTGAGGCCTCATAGGCTTCGACCCGATGAACAAATCCACGGCTCAGCCGCTCCTCGGGCAGAATACGGAGAATGTCGTGAGGATTAATCGTGAAGAGGCAGGTATCGAACTCGATTTCCTCGCCCGAGCTGAGCCGGAGGCGACCAATCTGCCGGTCATGCAGGTCGAGACACTCCTCAATTTCCGTATTGCAGGCGACATCAATATCCAGTGCAGAGAACGCATCCTCAAATGCGTCGGTGAACGCTTCGCCGCCGCGTTCGACACGTGCCACTGATTCGTAAAGACCGTGGCACATCCGGCCATGTGCCGCGAAGGACACCTCGGAAGGCGGTGTGCCGTAGCACATGGAAAAGCCGCCCAGCACCGCTTTGAGGCGGGCATTATCTGTCAAGCCGTCCAGCGCGGTCTGGAGCGTTATAAAGTCCTCATCGATCGGCTCGGGCGCACGGTGAATGTGGCGAATATCCATGGTGGCGGTCTGCGCCCGCACATGATCCACCATTTGGAAATACTGTTCAATGGCCATGCGTTCGGCGGGAAAGTCCTCCACGAGTTTTTGCGTCAATAGCGGCTGTCCGCTCGGGAACTCAACCGATTCACCGGTGTCTTCAAAAATAAAGCGGTTGGCGTGTTCGGGTTCGAGAAAGACGGGATGAATGGCCTCGCGCAGGCCGAGCACGGTGAGCATATCGTCGAGCAGTCCACCGTTTGAAAAGCCGCCGGTAAAGTGGAAACCGGTATCGAACGGTACGCCGTCCAGTTTAAACCGCGCGAGCGAGCCACCGATGTTCGGCGCTTTTTCGAGCAGGAGCACGCTTCGTCCGTTAAGGCCCAGCAGGAGCGCCGCCGTCAGCCCGCTCACTCCGCTGCCGACAACGATATGGTCGTACTTGGTTTTCGCCATTAGAGTCTTTCCCGTTTCGAAAGGCAGTCTAAACTACTATCCGTTCAACTTCGTCGTATTTATGCACGTTTTATTCCCGTCGCCTTTATAAATAAGAATTTGCCAACGAATGACAGAAAGCAACGAATCAACACCCGGCTCCCCATTCGCTGCTTTTTTTTCATTCGTTGGAGAACCCTCTCCTCTCAATATCCGGCTGTTGGATAATTATTTTGCTGTCCATGATTTTGCAAACCTTCTTTGGTTGCCCCGTCGCTTCCGCAAGGGACGCGGCGACTTTTCCGCGCCAAGGTCTAGACATCAAAAGTCGAAGGTCATTCCATAGGATTAGCGCGACCTTTGACTTTAGACAGCGGCGAAGCCGCATCACATCGCCAGCCCGCCGTTTACGCCGATCACCTGTCCGTGAATATAGTTCTGTTCATCGCTGCAGAGAAACCGGACTGTGGCCGCGACATCCTGCGCGATGCCCGTGCGGTTGACCGGAATCAACGGGAGAATTTTTTCCACGGGAAGATGATCCGTCATTTCAGTATCAATCACACCGGGAGCAACAACATTCACCAAAATATTTTTGCGGCCCACCTCGCGCGCCAGCGCTTTGACCGCGCCGATCAGGCCTGCTTTGGCAGCCGAATAGTTGACTTGTCCCGCCTGCCCGATCTGGCCCGAGGTCGAGGAGATCGCCACAATCCGCCCCTCCTTTTTCGCCAGCATCGGAAAGAGCACCGCCTTGGTGACATTGAAAAATCCGTCGAGATTGGTTTTAAGGACATCACCCCACTCCTCGCGGGACATCCAGAGCATCAGGTTATCGCGCGCGATGCCCGCGTTATAGACCACGGCATACGGCGGCTCCTTTTCGCAGCGGTCGGCCAGTGCGGTCTGTGTGGCTTCAAAATCGCCTACATCAAACCCGAATAGCTCACAGGAGCGACCCAAGGCCTCCACTTCGGTCTTCACGTCTTCGGCCGCATCCGGACTACTGTTGTACGTCAGCCAAATATCAAAACCCGTTTTGGACAGCTCAAGGGCGATGGCGTGTCCGATCCCGCGGCTTCCTCCAATAACCAATGCTGTTTTCATAAGTTTATTTTCTCTGCACACCGTAGATTCATGGCATACCAGTAAGTGAATTTAGCAACTAACCTGCACTTCGAAAACACAAAAAAAAGAGGGCTCTCTGAATGAGCCCTCCATGAAATTTTAATGCAAGACGAATTAGAACTGAAGACTGACCCCGAACTGACCAAAGAATCCGCTCATGTCCAGTTCGTCAGGATAATAGTTCCAGCCGACAGTAATATCCTCCCGAGTCACATCGTATGAAAAATCCGCGTAACCCGCCTGGAGCAAGAAATTGATATGCTCCCAGCCTGCGGTGAGCTTTATGCCGCCCTGAACCCCGCTGTTTCCCGAGAGTTCCAGCGTCTCATCAAAAACCTCCCACTCCGTATCTCCCGGCACCACGACCCCTATATACGGTCCCAGCGCAAGGGTTCCAGCTTCATTCAATTTAAAGCGGCACCCGACATCGCCCGTAAACAATCCGCCGGCAAAACCACCATTTGCTACCCCGCCGCCGCCGGCCAGCACGTCGATATAGCAGATTTTTGCATCCACTTCGATCCCCACCTGCGCGGTGCCATAGTACGAACCGGAACCATCAAACGTTTCGGTGTATGTGGTAAGCCCGCTGCTGTAACGCGCCTCTTTTCCGTCAATATCCGGACTGATCAGGCCGCCGAGCGGCTTGAGTTCCGCACGGAATTTTACCGGCCCTTCCGCCACGCCGACCACGGGAATCAATCCCGCTAAAACGAGTAATATCAGCTTTGTCCTATTCATTCTCTCTGTCCTTTTGTTATCCGTTTAAGATTCATGAAACACGTACGGTTTATACGCCTGTTATTTTTGCCTATACAAGCCACGTTTTGATAAAAAGTATTTTTTTCATATTCATTCTTCAAAAATCGGACTCCTGCGGCCGGGCCGCAAGCTCCGCATTCAGTTTATGAACCAGCTTGTTGTTAAGGGCAACGGGAAGTCTTCTCCAGTCGCCCGCCGTGCCGATTCCGTCATCCCATTCCATAATCGCTTTGGAACCGCTGCCGAAAACAGCATAGTGGATATCCAGCGAACAGGCCCCGGCGCCAAAGCCGACCAGGATGCGGGCCGCGGAGCTTCCCGGATTATAGCTTTTAATACTTACCTCAACGAGATAACGCCCCGGGCCGGACGTATGCTCTTTTCTGGAAGTAATCAGGTTCGCATCGTATCCCGTCCGGTTGAGGCG
Source organism: Pontiellaceae bacterium (assembly GCA_029939835.1). Taxonomy (GTDB): domain Bacteria; phylum Verrucomicrobiota; class Kiritimatiellia; order Kiritimatiellales; family Tichowtungiaceae; genus Tichowtungia. The sequence goes on along the minus strand of JAOZSE010000015.1, from coordinate 646 downwards.
GTTTATCAGATCCCTTTCCATATAGGCGCCTACTTCATTTCTGTACTGCCACTGCCTTGACTCCATTTTTTTGGGATCTCCTCTGTCGGAAAGCACGGATATTTTAATTTTTTCACCCGTACTCGTTTGCGGAGCGCTGGATGTTACACATCCGGAAAACAACAGCGTTCCGATCACCAAACTTATTGTGATTGCGATTTTTCTAAGCATGCCTGATTTCCTTTCATTTAATTCATTCGGCAGGCTGTTTCTACTAAAAAAAAGGAGGGTTGTTCAACGTCCGCGTTGCATAAAACGACTTTTTATATCTCTTGCGAAGAACCATACCTTCGAAGGTATGGTTTCTTTTCGGGCGCAGGTTTTGGGGTGGCGCAACGCACACAGAAATATTAAGGTCGCCGCCATGAAAACACGACGGGAACTCTTAAAGCTGGGTGCCGGAGCGGCGGCGGGGGTACTGCTGGGCGGCACCCTGACGGCCTGCGCCACCAAACTGGACAACAAGGAAGACGGTTCTCCGTGGCGCTGCACTCGTTGCGGCAAGCTGCTGCGCTCCCATGAAGATATGAGCGCCAAGCGCTGTTCGCGCTGTTTTGCAAAAAAACTGGTGCGCATTACGGAAGAGGAACTGCTGAGTTATCTTTAG
>JAOZSE010000076.1 GCA_029939835.1 Pontiellaceae bacterium | reverse complement strand
CTGGCCGCGGTATTTGGTGCCCGCCACCATCAGCGCGAGGTCGAGCGTGACGACCCGTTTATCGGCCAGAAGCTGCGGTACGGTGCCGTCGGCAATCGTCTGCGCGAGCCCTTCGGCAATGGCGGTTTTGCCGACCCCCGCTTCGCCGAGCAGAACGGGATTGTTCTTGGTACGGCGGCAGAGAATCTGAATCAGGCGCTCGATTTCGTTTTGGCGGCCGATGACGGGATCGAGCTCACCTTTCTTTGCCATTTCGGTCAGGTCGCGGCCAAACGCATTGAGCGCAGGCGTTTTGACGGCCATGCCGGCCTTCTGCTTCGTTCCATACGGGGCGGCCTCTTCTTCGCGCGCCTCCATGGATTCATCGTAATCGGGGTTGAGCATGGCCATGATTTCTTCGCGCGCCTCTTCAAGATCCACGCCCATGTTTTCGAGAACGCGCGCGGCAATGCCTTCGCCTTCACGAAGCAGGCCGAGCAAAATGTGCTCGGTGCCGACATAACTGTGATTGAGCGAGCGAGCCTCGCTGGTCGCCAGCGCGAGCACCTTTTTGGCGCGTGGCGTAAAGGGAATATTGCCGACCATTTTGGTATCGGCGCCGACGCCCACCGCTTTTTCGACTTCAAGGCGGAGCGACTGCAAATCCACGCCGAGCGACTGCAGCGCACTCACCGCCACGCCGCTGCCGAGCACGACCAGCCCGAGCAGAATGTGCTCGGTGCCGACATAGTTATGGTTAAACTGCTCAGCCTCCTTACGGGCCAGGTGCAGTACGCGCTGTGCTCTCGGTGTAAAATTATCCATGGGCATATCGGTTTCCTTTTGTAAAAATCCGGTTAATTATTTCACATATCCCCTGTACCGCAAGCCTATACAAGGCCGCCGAGACGATAGCCGCCCCAGACGGCGAAAAGGCCGAGCGCATTGCTGGCCAGCAGATTGAGCCACGCAAAAAGCTGCTCGCCCTCGCGGGCCATGGCGAGCGTTTCGTAGGCATAGGTGCTGAAAGTGGTAAAAGCGCCGAGAAAACCAACGGTCAGCGCGAAGCGGATTTCCGCTGCCAGCTCAAAGCGCTCGCTCAGCAGATGGCCGACAAAACCCACCGCCAGACAGCCGAGCAGGTTGACCGCCAGCGTGCCGACGGGAAAGTCGCCCAGCCGCCCGCCCCCGGCCCAGTGCTGCACGCCAACGGTCATTCCGTAGCGGGCGATCGCACCAAAGAAGCCGCCGATTCCGATGCAGAGGATGATTTTCATTTGTGCTTTCGGAAATATTCAATGAGCCGATTGGTAGAACTGTCGTGATTGAGTTCGGTATCGCCTTCAAGCTCCGGCAGGATGGCCGAAGCGAGAATCTTGCCGAGCTGCACGCCCCACTGGTCGAAAGAAAAGATGTCCCAAATCATCCCCTGCGTGAAAATTTTGTGCTCATAGAGAGCGATGAGCTGCCCGAGCACTTCGGGTGTCAGCTGTTCCGTAATGATGGTGTTGGTCGGGCGGTTGCCCTCAAAGGTTTTGTGCGGGATCAGTTCCTTGGGTGTATCTTCCGCTTTGAGTTCCCCGGCGGTTTTGCCGAAGGCCAGCGCCTCGGTCTGCGCAAAGAAGTTGGCCATCAGCTTGGCGTGATGGTCGTCGAGCGGATTGTGCGAGCGGGCAAAGCCGATAAAGTCGCACGGGATCAGTTTGGTGCCCTGATGAATCAACTGATAAAAGGCGTGCTGGCCGTTCGTGCCGGGTTCGCCCCAGATGACGGGGCCTGTCTGCCACTCTACTTTCTTTCCGTCCTGCGAAGTGGTTTTTCCATTAGATTCCATATCGCCCTGCTGGAAGTAGGCGGCGAAACGGCTGAGGTACTGGTCGTACGGCAGGATGGCCTGCGTTTCGGCGCTGAAGAAATTGTTGTACCAGATACCGAGCAGCGCGAGGATGACCGGCATGTTTTCTTCAAACGGCGCGCTGCGGAAGTGGTTGTCCATCGCGTGGAAGCCCGCCAGCATTTTACGGAAGTTTTCGGGACCGACCGCGATCATCACCGGCAGGCCGATGGCGGAGCAGAGCGAGTAGCGCCCGCCTACCCAGTCCCAGAAGCCGAACATGTTGGCGGTATCGATGCCGAACTTTGAAACTTCTTCGGCGTTGGTCGAGAGTGCAACAAAATGTTTGGCGACAGCCGCTTCGTCTTTGAGTGCGGCAAGCGTCCATTCCTTCGCGCTATGCGCGTTGGTCATGGTCTCCTGCGTGGTAAAGGTTTTAGATGCCACAATGAAAAGGGTCTCCTCCGGATCGAGGTCGCGCACGGCCTCGGCGATGTGCGTACCATCCACGTTGGAAACAAAGCGAACGGTCAGGTCGCGCTTGGCATAGGGTTTGAGCGCCTCGTACGCCATGACGGGGCCGAGATCGGAGCCGCCAATGCCGATGTTGATGATGTTGCGGATCGGTTTACCGGTATGCCCTTTCCACTCGCCGGAACGGATGCGGTTGGAAAAGTCCTCCATGCGGTCGAGCACTTCGTGCACAGCGGGAACGACATTCTCGCCATCCACAAACACTTCCGTATCGCGCGGCACACGCAGGGCGGTGTGAAGCACGGCGCGGTTTTCGGTGCGGTTTATTTTTTCGCCGGTAAACATCGCCTCAATGCGGTCAGGCAGTCCGGCGGCCCCGGCCAGTTCAACCAGAAGACGCATGGTTTCGTCGGTGACACGGTTTTTGGAATAGTCGAGCAGGAGGTCGCAGACGGTCAGCGAAAAGGCCCCGGCCCGATTCGGCTCCTCGGCAAACAGCTCGCGCAGATGGCGCGATTCGATTTTTTTCCAATGTCTGGAAAGCGCTTTCCATTCCGGACGTTTATTCAGTTGGGTCATTTCATTCCTCCGGTTACAAATCCGGCGGCAGAGTAGCGGGTGCGGGCAAACGGATAAAATCAAAAATGCGGCAAAGTCGGAAGTCAGAAGCCGTGCTTGTTTAAAAAGGAGCGTTTGATATACTCTCTTGCTTATGCGCAAGTTCCCGTCATACCTTTTACTGATCCTGCTTCCGGCCCTCTTTTCCGGATGCGGAAAGGCGGATGCACCGGCTCCGGATACGGTTTCAACCGCCGGATCGCCGAGCAAACCGCTGCCGATCTCGCGTATTGCCGAGCGGGTTGCGGACCGCCTGCCGCGCATCCACCTGAGTCGGGACGCTTTTGATGACCGTATCGCCACCAGCGCCCTGATGCTGTTCATTGATTCGCTCGATTATGACCACACGTTCTTCCTCGCCTCTGACATTGAGCAGTTTCAACTGCAAGCCGCCGAACTCGATGATCTCGTAAGCAAGGGCAATACGGATTTTGCCGGCGAAGTATTCAGCGTTTTAAAAACCCGCGTCATGAATCGCGTTGACTACGCCAACCGCATGCTGGATCAGGGCTTTACCGACCTGGAAATCGATGAAACCTACCGCTGGAAACGCGACGATGCCCCGTGGGCGGACGACGAAGCCGAATGGGACGAGCTGTGGCGCAAAAAGGTTAAAAACGAATATGTCTCCCGCCTCGCCCTGCTGGAGGCAGGCCTGGAGGATCCGCCGGAAGAATCCGGCACCAACGTTACTGAAACGGCAAAGAAGGACGACGTCCTTTCGCCGGAAGAGTTCATCCGCGAACGCTACAAACAATATCAACTGCTGATCGAAGACAACTTCGATAACGAAATGGTTCTCCAGCGCTACCTGAGCGCCTTTACGCAAAGCTATGACCCCCACAGCGACTATCTCTCCCCGCGCAGCGTCGAGGATTTCGACATTAGCATGAGTCTCTCGCTGGTCGGCATCGGTGCGATGCTCCGCAGCGAAGACGGCGCTGCGAAAATCCAGAGTTTGATCGCCGGTGGCCCGGCCGAAGCCGACGGGCGGCTGCAGCCCGGCGATAAAATCATTACCGTTGCGCAGGGTGATGGGGATCCGGTTAGCATACTGCATTGGCCGCTCAGCAAGGCGGTTCGTCTCATCCGAGGTGAAAAAGGAAGCACGGTGATCCTCACCATCATCCCTGCAGACGACGCCACCGAAACCCGCACCAAAACCATTGATCTGGTTCGCGACGAAGTGAAACTCGAAGAACAGGCCGCCAAGGGCGATGTACACGAACTGTCCGGTACCGACGGTGTGCCCTGCCGCATCGGCGTGGTGACCATTCCGGAGTTCTATGCCAATTTTGAAGCCGCCCGAAACGGCGACCTGGGCGCCCGCCGCGTTTCAAAGGATGTCCGCCGCATTCTTGATGAATTTTCCACAAACGATGTGGGCGGCGTTATTGTGGATCTGCGCAATGACGGCGGCGGCGCGCTGACCGAAGCGGTTGACATCGCCGGGCTGTTCATTCCGATCGGCCCGATTGTGCAGGTGCGTGAACACTACAATGTTTCCGTGCTGCCGGACGGCGACCCCGCCACGGTCTATGACGGCCCGCTGATTGTGCTGGTCAACCGCCTCAGTGCTTCGGCTTCTGAAATTGTTGCGGCGGCGCTTCAAGACTACGGCCGCGCTGTCATTGTGGGTGACAGCAAAACGCATGGCAAAGGCACGGTACAGACCGTTTATCCGCTGTCGAAAAAGAACGGTGATCTCGGTTCGCTCAAAGTGACCACCGCTACCTTTTACCGCATCGCTGGCGGCTCCACACAGCTCAAAGGGGTCACGCCGGATATCGTGTTGCCATCGCTCTTCGATGCGCTGGAAATCGGCGAAGAGTTCCTGCCGAACGCCTTGCCGTGGTCGCGGGTGCGCAGCGCCTATTTCCGCCCCTGGCGCAAGTCGGTCAAACCGATGCTCCCTGAACTTCAGGCACTTTCCGCGGAACGAATGGCCGACAACCCCGCCTTTGGGGCCTTTCTCCTGAAACGCGATCGCATCCGCAAACGAATGGAAACGCCGGAGATATCGCTCAAACTTTCCGACCGGGTGGACGAAATTGTTGAAGAAAAAGCACTGAAAGACCTGCAGGACTCCATGCTTCAAACTGCCGAAACAGATGATCAGGACGATCCGGTTCTCAACGAAACCCTGCATATTCTCTCGGACATGATTGATCTGTCCGAGGGAAAACCCGTCGTTCGAATCACGAAATCCGAATCGGCGACTCCTACGGTTTCAGATTAAGCGGCCGATTCGGGTCGCCTGCCAGATAGAGCGTCTGCGTCGGGAAGGCGAATTCAATCCCCTCCTCATTGAAGCGGCGCAGAACTTCCATGTTAAACGCCTGATCGAACTCCAGAAATTCCCAGTATTCCGGCGGTGCAAACCAGTAGATTACCAGAATGTTCAATGAAGCCGCATTGAAGTCGTTGAAATAAATGCGAGGCGGAAAATCGGGGTGCATCTTTTCGTTTCGGCTCTCCAGCGCCTCCCGGATAATGGCCATCGCGCGCTCCACCTTTTCCGGTGGCGTGTCGTAGGTGACCGTGATGTTGGCTATCCGCTTGATATAGGGACGTTTGCTGATATTGCGAATCATCTTGTTGGCCAGCTCACCGTTGGGAACCGTTACCAGATGACCGTCCAGCGTGCGGATGCGCGTCGAGCGCATTCCGACCTCCTCCACCGTCCCGTCTTCGCCGTCCACCACAATGCGCTCACCCAGCTGGAACGGATGGTCCGCAAAAATCACCAGTGAACCGAAAAAATTCTTGATGGTGTCCTGCGCGGCCAGCGCGACGGCCAGACCGCCGACGCCGAGCCCGGCGAGAATTGAGGTGATCGGTTTATCGCTTAGCTGCTGGGCAATATGCACCAGCCCGAGGATCACCGTCACCGTGCGTAGCGTTTTGCGCATGATCGGCACCATCATGTCGTCGAGCGTCGTCTTCGTCTTCGCGGTCAGCCGGCGGAGCCAGTAATCCGCCAGCGCCACCGTCTGATAGACCGTGAACGTAACCGCCACGGTCAGCAGCACCGCCGAAATATCCCCGCGCAGATTTTCCAGATGTTCCGGAAGGGCCAGCAGGCTGGACGCAACACAAACGCCGATCACTGCCAGCGGAAACGTCACCGTGCGGGCGGCCATCTCCAGCATCACACTGCGAAAACCGTCCTCGCGCAGCCGGGTCTTTTTTGCCGTCTGCTCACAGAAAAATTTAAGGATGCGCCCGCCCGCAAAACCGGCCAGCACAACCAGAATCATCAACATATAATCCCAGCCCGTATTTACAGCAACCGTTTCCATAAGAACCCCTCTAATTTCGTAATCCGGAATAAGTAATTATTGATTCCTCTCTCATTACGAATTACTCGTTACGTATTCTTCTATCGCCGATTTCGTTTCGTTTGCTCGCGCAGATGCGCCGCAAGTTCTTTGGTTATCATATCCCCGGTAACGCGCCAACCCCAATTCCCGCAGGTCGTGCCGGGCCGGTTCATGCGGGCGGCGCGGCCCAGCCCGAGCACATCCTGCATCGGCAGGATTACACGGCGTGCAGGCGACCGCAACGCCAACTTAGCCAGCTTGCAGGAAATATGTTCTTCGTCGCTGTGCAGATATTTGCAGACCCGCCGCTGATCCGCCGCCTCGAGATGACGAAACCAGTTTTTCGTCGTGTCGTTGTCGTGCGTACCGGTATAGACCGCCCAGTTTTCCTCCCGGCCCTCGGGATGATAGCCGTGTTTGTGCATATCGTGTGCGCTGAAACGGAAATGAAGCACCCACATGCCGGGGAAACCGCACGCCTCACGCAACGCTTCCACCTCGTGCGTAATAATACCGAGGTTTTCGGCAATCACATGATCGCGCAGATGAAAACGGCAGCTGAAGCCGGACTGTTTTCTGAGATTTTTCTCCAGCGCCTCGAAAAATTCCAGCCCCGGCCCCTTCACCCATCGGCCGTGAATGGCCGTCGGTTCCTCATCGGGGATTTCCCAGTAAGCCTCGAAGCCGCGGAAATGGTCAATGCGCACTGTATCCACCAGATCGAACGTGCGGCGCATCCGCTCCGTCCACCACGCATAACCGGTTGCATGATGCACCGTCCAGTTATAGAGCGGATTGCCCCAGCGCTGCCCTGTGCTGCTGAAATAGTCCGGCGGAACGCCCGACGTCACCAGCAGCGACCCGTCCGGGTTCAGGAAAAACAGTTCGCGGTTTGCCCAGACATCGGCGGAATCCGCGCCGATAAAAATTGGGATGTCGCCGATGAGTTCGATTTTTTTGGCCTTCAAAAAGCTCCGCATCTTTTCCCACTGTCTGGAGAAAAGGTACTGAAGAATTTTATGACGGCGGATCGCGTTGGCGTAGCGGATGCGGGCCAGCCGCATCGCCTTGGGTTCACGGTCACGCAAATCCTTCGGCCACTGCGTCCAGGAGCGGTTGTGGTGTGTTTCGTGAATCGCCGTGAACAGCGCATAGTCATTCAGCCAGAACGCTTCGTGTTTACAAAATGCACGAAAGTCCGCCGTGGCTTTAAAGCGGCTGCAAACGCCGCGCAGCACCTTCATCCTCGCTTCGCTCACGGCGGGATAATCAATTTTGCGCGGATTAAACTTCGGGAACCGCGATAAATTGCGACGGGTCAGCAGGCCTTCTTCTATCAAATCATCAAAACTGATCAGCAGCGGATTACCCGCAAAAGCAGAAGTGGACGAGTAGGGCGAAAAGGCCCACCCGACTGGGCCGGTCGGCAGAATCTGCCAGGCCTTCTGGCCCGCTTCGGCCAGAAATTCGCCAAACTTCCGCGCCTCCGGCCCGATTTCCCCGATGCCCCACTCGCCCGGCAGCGACGTGATGTGCAGCAATATCCCGCTTTTTCGTTTCAAATCCATAGCCCGAACGATACGGGGAACCCCAAGAGAGTTGAACCACTAAATACCGTAAAATAGAGCAAAGTACGCTTCACGGCAGGCACGAAATACACAGAAGGGCTGAAAATATTAAAATATCGAACTGACCCGAATGGCACTAAGTTAAGCTCATTTCAATGGCAGTTTGGCAAAGTAGGACAGGCTTCCAGCCTGTCTGCTCCCGCACAATGCCGAGCTACTGTAGACAGGCTGGAAGCCTGTCCTACTTTGAAAAAACACCAACTCAACTCCGTTCCATTTTTCATTTTAAAACCCTTAACTTAGTGGCATTCCGAACTGACCCCCTTTCTCCATACCGGCAACACCAGTTGCACCTCCGCCTGCGTCAACACCATCGGAGGCTTCTTATAATCGTAAAACTTCAGATAACGCCGAATCCAATCGCAACAGGTCTCCTCCGTCCGATACGCATAATGACAATAACGCAGAACCTCCCGAACCTGATCCATC
>JAOZSE010000075.1 GCA_029939835.1 Pontiellaceae bacterium | reverse complement strand
TTTTTGATATCCTCGTCCGTCAGCCCAGTGGCATGCATCAGACTGCGGTGAGGTGCGCGTTCCATTCCTTTTTTAACTCTGTCGCTGTTCATAACATCATCCTTTTCTACCGGTTTAAAAATGGTTGCCCCCCTAAAGCTTATCGGGCAGGCTTCCCGCCTTTAGATTTCGAACCAGCATACTTCGGAGCCAAACTTTATGAAGAAAATTCTGATTGCAACCGTACTCGCCGCACTCACCGCCTCGGCTACGGAAACCAATATTCCAGCGATTGTGGTAACGGCCGCAGCGCAGACTCCGGAAAACGCGGCCATTCACAAAGCGCTCCGCGCTGAGCCGGGTGTAGTGCTCAATTCACAGGGCGGTTCGCAGAACGACCTTTCCGTGCGCGGCAGTTCGTTCAGCGGTGCGGGCCTCGCACTCGGCGGATTGACGCTGCGCAATCCGCAGACTGAGCATTTCAACACCGAGCTGCCAATACCAGCGGCCATGCTGTCGCGCCCGCAGGTGCTGACCGGCCTCGACAATCAGGGCGGGCACCTCGTCGGCACCGTGAACTTTGATCTGCTTCCCATGACCGGAACCAAGGCTGGCGAAATCGGATTCGGCTCGGATCACCGCGATTGGCAGAGCGTGCTGTTGCAGCAGATGCTCACGGATACGCTCGGCATCGGGGTTTTTGCGGGTCGCGAGTCGGCCAACGGTGTGGACTATGACGATAACGATTATGACCGCGAATACGCGGGCGGTCATTTACAGTACCATACCGATGACGCACAGATTGATTTTCTTGCCGCGCATCAGGAAAAGGAATTCGGCACGCGAGGCTATTACGGCGCTAATCCAGCGTGGGGCCCGCCGTCTGAAGAGACCGAGGATACGTTGATCTATCTTGCCGCCCGCAAGGGTGACCTTAATGCCGACTACCTTCGAGGCGGTGTTTCGTGGCACCAGTTCCGGGACTACTATGCGGTTCCGGACGGCACGTACTGGAATCGCCACCGCTCGCGGATCAGTTCCGCCTTTTTTGACGGCCGTACGCTGGAAGTGAACGGCTGGGCACTGGGCTGGCGAGCCGATGTGGAAGAAGAACGCGTGGCCAGCGACGGATTCAGCGCCTTCGCTCCTCCCCCATGGGGGTTGGGACATCATCACCGCACACGCGGCGGCCTCTCGCTCCTGCCGCAGTGGCGCGGCGACCGACTGAAAATCACTGCCGGTGCACGCGGCGAATTTTTCACCGATGAATCATCGGAATTTCTGCCGCAAGTCGGTCTGGAATACCTGCTTTCTGACAATCTGACCGCATTTGCCTCCTATACCGAAACCGTGCGCCTGCCCTCCTACACCGAGTTGAATTATAATTCGCCCGCCAGTCTCGGCAACGCGGGTCTTAAACCGCAAAGTACGCAACAGACCGAAATCGGCCTCAAGGGTATCCCGTCGGAAACGGCCGACTGGAAACTCGCCGCGTTCCATCGCCGCTCACACGACACCGTGGACTGGATCAAAGCGACGCCCGCAGCCAGATGGACGGCTCAGAACCTCGGCGACGTAGATGTATTCGGCGCAGAAGCCGCAGCGGGGTGGTACCCGGCACAGAACCTGGATGTGCAGTTTGCCTACACCTGGATTTACAAAGATAAAGACGCCGATGATTTCGGAGCCTATGCCTCGCGCTACGCGCTCGACTATCCCGAACACCTCGCGCAAGCCTCCGTACTCTGGCGGCCCGTTGCGCCGGTCGAGATCGGCACAGTACAGACGCTCCGCTGGCAACCCGATAACCGCGTACGCGAAAACAGCGACTTCGGAGTTCTCGGCCGTTTCGTACTGCGCATTACGCCGCCGTGTGCCGACTTTCTCACCTGCTCACTGCTGGTTGACAACCTGTGGGATGACGACTTTCAGGAGTTCCCCGGACAGCGCCCCGCCGACCGTAAAATTTCCGTAGCTTTCTCTACGGAATTCTAACCAAAACCTAACCCCAAAGCGGGTTGACTTATTTTCCCGGAAGAGTACAACACGCGGTAAGTTCTTAAATAGATGTCCCTCACTGAGGGTCGAAAGGCTTTGAAGCGCTCCGAAGGTCGGGGCGCTTTTAAAACAAGGAGAAGAAAATATGACTAAGCTGGACCAAAGCGGGTTCGAATACGACGGCTTCAATGAAGCCCTGTATGATACCGCCGGCGCCCGGTATCTGCGACGCTACTGCCGCTTCTTTTTTAAGAAGCTCGGTCGTGCCGCGGGTCGTCGTTTAAGCAAGCGGTAACAAAAAATAGAAATATCCTGCCCGATGGCGGGAGGCCCCCTTCGGGGGCCAGCCTCTTTGGGGAAGAGCCCGTTGGCGTGCCAACCGACTTGTCCTCCGTAGCTTTAGCGAAGGAGGAAGCTCCGAAGGAGCGAAGGCTGGTGCTCGGGGCGGGACTCGAACCCGCACGGCCTAAAACGGCCACTAGGCCCTCAACCTAGCGCGTCTACCAATTCCGCCACCCGAGCATGAGAGGGAAAATGAAGGCGAAGAAGATAGCTTCTGCCCCATCCCTGCGCAAGTGGATATTTACAAAACCGCCCCCTCCATCCCACCGCTTCCCTCACAAGTTCGGGTAAGCGGTACTACATTGTAGAGACCGCTTACCCGGAGTGAAACGACGGGAAGCGTTGCGGTGTAGAGAACGTTTACCCGCCGGGAAACGTTGATCTCCATTTCCCAAAACCCCACACTCCGCCTCATGAAACTCGTCATCGCCACACGCAATCCGCACAAGCTCGAAGAGATTAAGGCCATTTTCGATTTCAAAGGCCTGGACGTCTGTACCGCACTCGATTTCCCGGAAATCCCCGATACGGTGGAGGACTGCGACACGCTCGAAGGCAACGCGATCAAGAAAGCGGTCGAACTGTGCCAGGCAACCGGCCTGACAGCGCTGGCCGACGACTCCGGCCTCGAAGTCGAAGCTCTGAACGACGAACCGGGTGTCTACTCCGCCCGCTGGGCTGGCGAAGGCTGCACCTACGCCGACAACAACCTGAAGCTCCTGCGCGAGCTCTCCGGCAAAGACAACCGCCGCGCACGGTTCCGTACCGTCATCGCCCTCGCCCGGCCCGGCAAAGAGCCCTCCTGTGGCGGGGCGAAGCGAAAAGCGAAGACCGCAACCGTTGAAGGCGTTATCGAAGGCGTCATTGCGAAGGCGCTGCGCGGCGAAAACGGATTCGGCTATGACCCGCTCTTCATTCCCGAGGGTTACGACCAGACCTTCGCCGAATTAAGCACCGAAGAAAAAAACAAAATCTCCCACCGTGCTCGCGCCCTCGCAGAAGCGTCAAAGCGGTGGAAACATTTATGGGTGGGAAATTTTCACCACTGAGACCTCAGAGACACAGAGAATTTCCAATGGTGGAATACTCTATCGGTATGGAATATCGGATCTATCGATAGAAATATCTTCGAACCCGTTTGCCTCTAAAAACTTCTCCACAACATTCCTTGGAGTTTGATTCTTTGGGCCGAGCATAATCGTTGATATTGGGTTTTCATTCCGATCTACTGGGCGTTCGACATAGGGTCTCACAGCATTTTCTGTCGTTTCGAACTTTAGTGCATCGCGAACTTCCGGCATTGTTGTAAGCAGTCGCCACTCCTTCTCTTCCCGAAAACTGAACAACCGTTCCTTGTCGCCAGTTACCACAACCTCAAGCCCTCTCCCAAAAAATAATTTTGCTGTGCATGATTTTGCCATTTCACTTCGTTTCATTGCCGCGCAGTAACGCGGCCTCTCTCACTATGATCGAGTGTCAGCCATCCCCTCTGCAAACGCGGGCGGCGACCGCGTTCTCTGCCGCGCCCACCGTGCGCAGCTACAGTTTCCAAGCCTTGGAAAACGGACGAACTGCGCTGAATAGCCCGGTTATTCGCCGAAAATTCTGCGGGGATTAGGCTTCGGGCAGGTTGAGGTGGTAGCGTGTGGACTTTCGTTCGCCGGTACGGGTCAGCGCGCCTTTGGCAACGAGATCCTGCAAGTCACGGGTGGCGGTCGAGGCCGATGTTTTGGCAATGCGGATATAGTTGTCAGCACTGAGACCTCCTTTGAATCCGGACAGGCCTTCTTTGAACATGCGAGTCAGTACTTTCTGCTGCCTTTCATTCAGAGCATCCCCGAGCCGGGCATACAATTTGGCTTTTTCGACCAAAAACCCGATGGAACGAACGGTATAGTCCTGCGCAGCAAGAACAGTCTGCGCGAACCAGACCAGCCAGTCTGTAATTTCCAACCGCCGATTGACCTTCTCAAGCGCCGCATAATAGGCTTTTCGATTGGCTTCGATGGTGTGCGCAAGCGCGATCAGTGTCGGTCTCTCCAGATTTTGAGCCAGCGCTTTCTCCGCGATGGCACGCCCGATGCGCCCGTTGCCATCTTCAAACGGATGGATACTGACAAAATAGAGATGTGCAATCCCGGCACGTGTCAGTGCAGGCAGCGGGCTCCTTCCCCCGCGAGCCGTTCGGTTGAACCACTCGTTGAACAGATCCATTTCCTGTAGAACCTGTGTTGCCGGCGGAGCCTCAAAGTGAACTTTTCGGCGGCTGACCGGACCCGAAACAATCTGCATCGGCTCTGACGAAGTTCGATAGCACCCGATATCAGAAAAATCACGGCGACCTTTCGTCAGCATGGCATGCCAATCAAAGAGAGTTTGGTTCGTGAGCGACTCAGCCCATGTTTGATAAACCTGCACGGTCATCTCTGCAATGCCCTGCTCTGCGGGCGGAACCCTGCGGTTATCTGTCTGCAACCCAAACTGCCGGCGAATCGACGACTGAAGACTGTCGCGGTTCAAAAACTCGCCCTCAATCTCCGATGTTTTCAGAGCTTCTTCGCTCATCAGCTCGACGCGCAACTCGCTCAATTCTCCGGCATCCAAATGACTACAGGTGCCAAGCAGCACACCCGATGAGCTCAAAAACTTCACCTCGGACGTCGCCAGCGCATCAGAATCAAACCCGAATTCCGGCCAGCCATCATTTTTCCAATTCCACTTCATGAGCTATAACCCTCTTTTCTATAGCCCAGAAAAGAGCATATTTGTGGGCTATAAAAAAGGTTTTTATAGCCCAAGGTTCGCCGCGCCGAATTTTCGCAGACAGGTAACGCAGTCAGTCGCCGAGTTTTTTAACGAAGGCTTCGGGCGGAGAGATGCGCTTCTGGTTTTTGTAGTCGAAGATGGAGACGCCGGTTTTGGCGAGTGCCACTTCCGCACCGGCTTCCTTGTTCGTGAGGCGGTAGAAAATGTCACAGCCGATCCGGCTGAAGTCGCCCGCCGCCACTTCGATTTCGAGCACGTCGCCTGCAAACGCCTGCGCTTTGTAAACAATCACCGAGTCGAGCATGATGGTGCCGTAGCCTTCGACATTGACCTCGCTATAGCCGAAAGAGGCGAGAAACCGGACGCGTGCCTCGTGAATCAGGGCCAGCATGTCGGCGTTGCCGAGGTGGCCGCCGTAGTTGATGTCGGTGATGCGAACGGTGAGTTCGGTTTTGAACGGATAGGATTCCGGCATTTCAAGTTTTACGCGCGCCACGGGAGCTCCTGTTGAATTTATGCTTTATGATTGATAAATTGTGATTTTTAACTTCTCAGCCCCAAATCGGCCCTTGGAGCGACTTGTCGCACCGTAGCGCAGCGAAGGGTGAAGCGGAAAGATAATTTTCCGCAGGAAAATAACGACCACCGGGAGTGGTCCATCCCCAATCGAAAATCTTCCATCAGGCGACCCGAAATCTTCACTTTTAAATGTTGCGTCAGTCGGGCCGCCCATGTAGCTTACACCGCTCGCTTTTGAACGATAAAGCCTTTGGAGAAGAAAAATGAGAATTCGCAGAGCCATGCGCAAAAAACCGCTTCGCCGCCCGATTAAAAAGGCCGGCCCCAAACGCCGCCGTATATTGGAGCAGAAAAAACGGCTGGCCGAACTGGGTGTTTCGGAAGAAGCGCTTCGCACCATGAACAACAAGGATATCCGCGCGGCACTTCAGAAGCTGGAAAAAAACGCGGCCTGAACCTGTTATTCCGCCGTTTTTCGTGTATAACGCCCCGAAATTTCGGGGCGTTCTTCTTTGGAGAAATGATGAAAAAACGAAACATTATTCTGACCGGGTTCATGGGCACGGGCAAAACAGTGACGGGCCGCGTACTGGCGGAGCGCACCGGCCTGGAGCTGGTGGACATGGATTCGATTATTGAAACGCGGCAGGGCAAAACCATCCCGGAAATTTTCGCACAGGACGGCGAGGCGGCTTTCCGCGCTATGGAGCGGGCGCTGGTACAGGAGCTGGCGCAACGCGACGGCCTGATCATTTCGACGGGCGGCGGCATCGTGCTGAATCCGGACAATATCGCCGATTTCGAGAAAACCGGGCTGGCGGTCTGCCTGAAAGCTTCGCCGGAAGAGATATTCCGCCGCGTCGAAGCCGATACGACCCGCCCGCTGCTTAACGGCGATAAACGCGCGCAGATTGAAGCGATCCTCGCCGAGCGCAAGCCGCTTTATGACGCGGTGGCGCACGGTATCGCCACGGACGGCCTGACGACCGAAGAAACAGCCGGACAGATTCTGGCGCTCTACGAACTTGAAAACTGAGCCCGAGGGGCTAGACTGCCCCTCTTTAAATTCAGGAGTCAGATACTATGGAACATTCCCACGACGATCTTCAAAAAGAGCATGAACTCGAACAGCACGAAGTAATAGAGGTGCTTGGTTTTCTGAAGCGCTACAGCAAACTGATCGGAACGGGCCTCGTGGCCGCGATTGTGGTCGCGCTGGGCTCAATGGGTTACCGCAATTACCAGACCGCCCGGATCGCTGAGGCGGAACAGGCCCTGCTAACGGCACAAACTCCGCAGCACCTTGAGGAAATTGTCGCCCAATACCGCTCCACACCGGTCGCGCCGGTTGCCCTGCTGAATCTCGCCAAAATGCAGTTCAACGGCGGTGAAACCGCGCTGGCGCGTGCGCAGTATGAGCGTTTCCTGAAGGAATACAAAAAGCATGAAATGCTCCCGGTGGCTGAACTGGGTCTGGCCTACTGCACGGAAGCTGACGGCGATTTCAACGGAGCAACGGAAGCGTTCAGCACGTTCGCGGAAGCGCATGAAAACCACTGGCTTCATCCCATGGCCGTGATGAGTATTGCCCGCTGCATGGAACAGGCAGGCCGCCTTGACGAGGCGCGCATTGTGCTCGAAGATTTTCTGGCTGAAAACGCCAGTACCCAGTGGGCCGGCCCGGCGGAAAACGCGCTGCAACAGCTAAACCAATAAGCAATATTCAATTTCCAATTCTCAATTCTCAATGTTCAAGTGCTGCTGCTTGAACATTGAATGTTGAGCCTTGGTTATTGCTCATTTTCTTCCTCTGCTTCACTCCTCAATCTCTCCCTCGCGCTGATGTACGGGCCAGGGAACAGCTCTATGAATTCATCGGGGTTGTCGCGGTACATTTTCTGCATACTGCGGTAAGCCTCGCGCGGATAGCGCAGGATATCTTCGAGTTCCCCGTTCTCCGCACCCATCACCGCAAAAATCAGCTCATCCGTCGTGGAATCCTGCACGTTGAGCAGCAGCTGTTTTTCGGCAGGCGGTACGCGGTTCATATTCTGCGAATGAATGGTGTATTTGATGTGCTCCACCACGCGCTCCTCCATCCCCGCTTCGATGATGAAGACCAGCTCAACAAGCTCGACGCGGGTGAAAACCAGCCGCACACGCGGCGGCTCCATGTCTGCGGGCAGCGCGGTGCGCAGTTCCTCCATGCTTTTATCAAACTCATCGAGAATCTCCTCTCGCGAGACCGCAGAGTCAGGCATCCAGTGAATAAGAATGTTGCGGTCGGCATCGTGATAAAGCAGCGGCTTGTCCACCCGGAAGGAGGCCTCGCATCCGGCGCACTGTACCCGGTTGAGACGGTTTTCCATCAGCGCGGTTTTCAGTTCCGGCTGTTGCGCAACGTTGATGGAGTCATACAACTCCACCTGCTGCGAATGGCCGCATTCCGGACAGGAAATTGAATAGGTTTTGGCTGCACTCATCGCTTTTACCATTCCTCGCGATGAATGCGCGTTTCATCATAACGATATTCGGGGTCGAGCTTTTCGCCGGGAACACCCAGCGGGAAAAGGGCAAAGGGAATCATGTTTTCAGGAACGCCGAGCACCTTGCGGCAGCCCGCGACACGCGGCGGCACGCCGATAATCGCGATCCAGACGGTGCCCAGCCCCATATCGTGCGCGGCCAGTTCCAGATTATGCGCGGCGCACGAGCAGTCCTGCGGGCCAAAGCCCTCAAAGCCTTCCAGCGATTCATCGAGACAGATCAGAATGGCCGTCTGCGCCTGCTTAAACATTTCGTTACCTTCGTCCACTTCGTCGGCCAGCGCGTCAAGTTTCGCGCGGTCCACGGTCACTACAAAATGCCACGGGCG
>JAOZSE010000074.1:6403-8559 GCA_029939835.1 Pontiellaceae bacterium | reverse complement strand
GGAATTACAAAACATGCGGTGATTCGGGTTCCGCATCTAGTGCGGGATGAGGCGGTGATTCTGGCGACGGCTCGGGAGATGCGGTGTAGTTTCCGGGATGCGTATATGCACCTGCTGGATGAGCGCGAGGCGGTGATTGCAGGGATGGAGTCCGATCCGTTGCAGCGGGGCTGGGAGCCGCCGATCTGGGCGGTGGCCGATGCGTTGCTGGGGTTGGATCTGAATCGCCCGGAGTGGAAGGCAAAAACAGAGATCAGGGGTCAGAGGTCTGACGGCAGCGAATACATTATCCGAGAAGGTCTGGAATGGGAGGAGTGGGCGGAGCGGCTGCGGTCGCTGTATGGGTTTGAGAAGCCGGTGCAGGTGCTTTGGGCATCGGGCGCGAACCGGAGCAGCAAAAGCACTTGGGCGAGCAAGCGGACGGTGGAGGTGATGCTCTCGAAGGAGGGCGCGGTGGTGTGGTGTCTGGATCGGACGGGGCCGATCAGCATCGACCATCAGCAGGCGTGGACGCATGGGTTTCTTCCGTCGGACATTCGGGCGAAGAAGGCGATTAAGAGTCAGTTGGCGTATGTGAATTGGTCGAGCCAGAATGGATTTACGGGGCAGAAGTTTACGTTGCCGGGGGTACTCTCAAAGTGCCTATTTATGAACTATATGCAGGAAAAGATGCTGGTTGAGGGTGGTGAAATCGACTGGTGCTACTGCGAGGAGAATGTGGCGCCGGATTGGTTGGAGACGATTCGCGGTCGCGTGGGTGGTGGACGAAAAGCGAAGGTGACGGTGGCGTTCACGCCGATCAATGGCTGGAACGGGACGGTGAATCTGTTCATGCAAAATGCGGTGGTGGTGAAGAGTTCTCCGGCATTTCTGCTTCCCGCCGACGGTGGCGAGCCGGATGTGGTTCGCGCCCTGGGTTTCCAAACCTTGGAAGAGATGGAAGAGGCGCACCGCGACGAGCGGTGGAGCGTGCCGGAAAATGTCTATGACTGGGTGCATGAGGAGCCGGAAAAGCCGATGGCTCGGCAGGATTTGGCGGAGAACCCGGTACGGGTTCAGGGGTCAGAGGTCAGAGGTCAGAGGTCAGAAACATCTCAAACAGGCTATCGCCTGTTTGAGCGGATGCCGAGGATTATGCGGTGCCCGGATTTTAATGCGGCGATTGTGTTCTTTCATCCGATGGATAATCCGTTTGGGAATCCGCTGGATGTTTGGGAGACGTGGCGGAACAACACCACGGAGGTGGTGCGTCGGCGTATGTACGGCTGGGCGACGGAGACGACGAGCCCGGTGTTTACGAGCTTTGATGAGAATGTGCATGTGATCCCGGCGGCGGATATTCCAAAGGATGGAACCAACTATGTATTGATCGACCCGGCGGGGAAACGAAACTGGTTTATGATTTGGGTTCGGGTGACGCGATTGGGCAAGGCGTATGTCTATCGGGAGTGGCCGGGGCCGTATCTGATTAAGGGGGCGATGCTGGGCGCGTGGGCGGAGGTGTCGGGCAAGAAGGAGGGGGTGAACGACGGCAAGAAGGGGCCCGCTCAAAACAGTATTGCGTTTACGATTCGCAACTATGTGGCGGAGTGGGCGCGACTCGAAGGCTGGCCAGCAGGCTGGGAGAAGATCGTCGCTCAATGGGAATCGGAGGCCGAGGATGAAGAGGCGACCGATGAGTACGGCGACCGGGTCGGCGGCTCCGGGATCAGGGGTCAGGGATTAGGGATCAATTTGAGTGCGTTCCGAGGGGGCGGCGATGAGGGCGACCTTCCTTTGCCCGATGCCGGGGCGAAGGAGAAAATCTTTTCGCGGATTATGGACTGCCGAGCAATGAACACCGCGAGCCAAAGCAAGCAGGGCGTGGTGACGCATCAGACGATTCTGGGCGATATGGGCATCGACGTGGAGGCAAGCGTCCCGGTGTCGATCAATGGAACGGACGATAGCGGGATCGACTTGGTGAATGCGCGGCTTGGGTGGAATCGGGATCTTCCGCTAGGGCCGGACAACTGCCCCGATCTGATGTTTAGCGAGTCGGTGCCGAATGTGATTTGGTGTGTTCAAAATTGGCGGAATGTGGATGGCAACAAAGGGGCGAGCAAAGACCCGGTTGACCTCGTTCGCTATTTCTGCGCCGGTGATTATGGATATGA
>JAOZSE010000074.1:3805-6303 GCA_029939835.1 Pontiellaceae bacterium | reverse complement strand
AAAAGGGCGGCTCTAAAAGCCGCCCTTTTTGTTTGGATGAAGTGGAAAAATCGTGGCTGAACGTGGCTCAACGCGGCTGAACGCGGCTGTTTGTAAGTCGAACCGTAGACACGCTTGACAAAATAGAAGAAACAGGGGCCGTGCGGACAGTGTGTTCGCACGGCCTTCTTTGTTGGGCAAGCAACAATGCAACTCTCTTGTTGGAGAAAATCAACATGCAAACGGAGGAATAGGAACGATGGAAAAAGCCAAAACAGAGTCTACCGCACCGGATTACGAAGCCTTGATGGGCGGCGATGGTGCTGAGGAAACCCCGGAGGAAACGACCGAGGAGACCCCGGAAGAGACTTCGGAAGAAACGTCTGAAGAGACGGAAGAAAACACCGAAGAAACCGAAGAGGCCGCCGAGGAAGAAACCGCCGAGGAATCTAAAGAGGAGTCGGGAGAAACCGAAGAGACTGAAAAGACCTCTGAGGAAGAAACCGCCGAAGCCGACGACGATCTTGGATTGTCGGAGGAGGAGGCATCGACACTGACGGAGCAGACCAAGGCGAAGATCAGTAAGCGCATCGGCAAGTTTCGCCACGACCTGACGGAAAAGGAGCAGTTGGCAGCAACGGCTTCTGAACGTGCAGAGGCGGCAGAGGCGGAGCGCGACGGTCTTCGCACGCAGTTGGATTCGATCAATCGCGGCGAGGTGTTGTCCTCGTTGGGAACGAATCCGGTGCTGGGAGCAACCGAGGAGTCGGAGATTACCGAAGCCGAGACTCATTGGCGGGGCGTGAAGCGGTTTGCGCAGCGGCATGTTAGCGCGAATCTGGGTGAAAACGATAACGGCGAAGTGATTGCGTTGCGCGACAAAGATGCCAACGGCAACGAGGTCGAATATACGCAGTCGCAGGTACGGGATCGTTTGGAGCAGGCGGAGGATATGCTGGAGATAACCCTTCCGAAGGCGCGTCAGTTGTTTGAGCAGCGCGAAGCGGCGAAGGGGCAGGTGGCGAAGGTTGCGCCTGATCTCCTGAAAAAGGGAACGGAAGCGAACAAAGCGTATGTGAATATGTTGCGGTCGGTTCCCGGACTGAGTGTTCTCCCGAATGCGGCCCAAGTGGTGGCGGATATGCTGGCGGGCGAAAAGCTCCGCAACAGCGAAACCACTGAGCTGACGGTTGGCGACCGGACGTTTGTGCTGAAAGGCGCAGCGCCTGCGAAACCCACCAAGAACCCCCCGAAGAAAGTTCCTGTGAAACCACGCCCGGCAGCGGCGCCCGTTGCTAAAGAGAAGGTTCATGGATCGTTCGATCAAAAGGCTGTAAGTGCGGCTGACGATCCGAAAGCAGCTGCTGAAGAGCAGTACAAAAATATTGTTTAAAGTCGGGGGCCTGCCTCTTGCGGCGGATTCCAGACTTTGGAAAGGAAAGTTAAAATGGCTGGAATGTACGAAAAAGATCTGCTGATTAAAAAGCAGGAAGTGGGCGATTCGATTTTTAATATCGACTCCTCAAAAACCCCCATCACCCGTCTGATCAAGACGGCGAAAAAGCCGAAGCAGGAGCTGAGCGAGTGGACGGTTGAAACCTATCCGGATGACGGATACCAAGGCACGATGGACGGCAAAGACCGTGCGGGTGCAGGCGACTACGACAAAACGGACCGCGAAAAGGTGCAAGCCTATGCGCAGTTGCAGGAGAGTCCGGGCTGGTTGGTTTCGACCAAAGCGAATGCGACCGAAACCGTCGAGAACGATGCGAAAGAAAAAGCGTATCAGGCTCGCAAAGACGGGGAACGTCATGCGTTGCAGATTGAAAAGGCGATTCTGTCCGACATGGATACACGCACGGAAGGCGGGGGCTTGCCCAGCCGCATTCGTGGTGCCTTCAGTTGGTTGCAGAGCGGTGCCCAAGCGAACCTGCCGACTCCGGCGATGTTCCGTCCGGCAGCCGCAGCGGTATTCACCGATGCGCTGAGCGGTTTCACCGCGACGGCGTTCGAAGCGATGCTGGCCGCGATGGAAGACCAGATTAACCAGTCGGTGAATCTGACGATGCCGTGCGGATCGGCGCTGAAACGCCTGATGAGCCTCTGGCTGGAACGCGATGTTTCGGCGGATGCCACGAACAAGGTGATCGCGTCCTACAACATGAGCAAGACCGACAAACGCCTCTTGCAGGTGTGCAACCGGTTCGAGTTCGATAGCGGGATTGTGACCAACATGACCAGTCACCACCTGCTCACGGATGCCAACGGTGCTAAAACCGACTATTCGACCCGCTCGGCGCTCCTGATGGATCTGAGCATGTGGGATAAGGGCTACCTGATTCCTCCGACACACCGCAGCTTCCCGGATCTGGGTGGCGGCCCTCGTGGGGATCATCTGACCTACTTCATCCTGCGCTGCCGCAATGCACGCGGACAGGGAATGATCAAAACGAACAGCTAGGGAATTGCCGATTGACGATTTCCGATTGAGAGATTGGGAGTCGTCGGTCGGAAGAACC
>JAOZSE010000074.1:0-3705 GCA_029939835.1 Pontiellaceae bacterium | reverse complement strand
AAGAAGGTGAATCACGAGAAGGTCTGCGTTGCGGACCGGAACGCGAAGAAGAAGTAGCATTTCCGATTGTCGATTGTCGATTTCTGAATTGAGATTGGCAATCGACACGGAATTCCAAGGGTTGGAATAATTATGGTGAAATGGGATACAGCGACGGCGAAGCGGCAGTTTGAGAAGGATTGTCGGATTGCGAAGATGGGTCAGGCTGGAAAGCGGATCAAGGGGACGTCGGGTCGCTGCACGCTGGCGGTGGATCAAGAAACCTACATCCACACAGTGGAAGCCAACGGCGGCGTTCAGGCCGGTGGTAAAACAATTTTTGACGACAAAGAGTTCACGGATGACATGAAGCGCACCCATCCCCATCTGCGGGTTGAGGGCGAAACGGTCGCGCCGCGCCGATGGGGAACGACGGTGGGCGTGGGCCGATTCGTCGACGGGGTATATCACTTTTTCAATTACAAAGCCGGGACGGTTCGGATCGGGTGCGGCGGGGATGCGCGGACGGTTTCGATGGAGGAGTTTGAACAACAGGGGGCGTTGGCATGAGAACCGTTCCTTTCAAAACGATTTTACGGGAGTGCGCGAAGAGCCAGGGTGTGAACCCGGACGCGGGTTCCTACACGGCGGAGTATGCCGAGGAGCTGGCGGAGGGCATTTCGAACCGGATTGCCCTGCTCTGGACACAGGCGTTCTGGCCGTTCCTGCTGAAGACCGAGCGGCGGCAATACCGTCCGACCTATTCCGCGTCGGAGAGCCAGACGATCGGAATGGAGCGGTTTTATGACGATCAATATTGGTACAGCCTCGTTGCGGGCGAAACGGGCAACACGCCCGGCGCGGATGATTCCAAGTGGCTGGAAGTCCTTTCGGTCACGTCCGACGATGTGACGGATTATCTATGGGACCCCTTCGTTGCCTGGGCGCAAGCGGGCGAAACCGTCATTCCCGAAGATGGCTTTGAGCAAGACGAGTTTCTCTATTTTGAAAACCCGGCGTTGAACCGTTGGGCGCGTCCGATCCGTGATGTGGCGGAAGATGATGACGGGGTGCATATCACGGCATCGCGCTATCCGGTGCGTCCGTGGATACGGTTCCGCCCCGCCCCGCCGCGCTTCACGGCGGAGGAGTACGAATCGGACACAAATTACGGTCTATCTGAGGTTTGTTATGACCCCCCCACCGGCGAGTGCTACAGGAGTTTGATTGCGGACAACACCGGCAACGAGGTGACGGACACCGCTTCGTGGGAAAAGCAGTTGTTCCCGCAGGTATTCCAGCCCGCCGTCCGCCTGTTCGCGAAGGCGGAACTGCTGGAAAAAGAAGAAAAATTTGAAGCGTCCTATCGGTATATGGGTCGTGCGCAGCAGTTGGTGGACAAGTTGGAAGACGATTTCTTTGCGAGTGGGAATCGAATGAAACGGGCGTCGGTCAGGTAGGGGTGGGATAGATCCCGCCCGAACCGGAAAGCATTTTATGAACGAAGAAAAAACAGATCAGGTTGCGGCGACGACGATTGGCGATGGCGGCGCAATGAAGGTGTCCGAGGCGGCGTTGACGGCGGCGAAGGCGGAGGTGCAACTGATTGCCGATCATCCGGTCGGTGGCCCAGCGGTCGCGGCGGAAATGGATGGAATTTTGCGCTGCGAGTGGTCGGGTCAGAATGATGACGGCCTGAAGCACGACACCGACGAGAAAGAGGCCTTTCCTTTTGATGGCGCACTCGATACCCGCGTGCGTTTTGCCGACAGCACCCTGAACGAAACCACGATGATTGCGGTTCTCGCGGCGATGAAGGCGCGGGTGAAGGTGCATGGCACCGAGATCGGCGACAACCGCCACGCCGCCTTGTTGGAGACCGTGGTGCGCTGGCTTCGGGACAGTCATTTTGGCGCGGGCTATCTGCGGACACTCTCGCGGTGGATTCGCTGGAGCTATGGCGACAAACCCGCCGTCAGTTTGATGGAAGTGCATTATCAGCGCGAGATGGTTTTGGAGATGGCGCGGGTGAGCATGACGGAGCTGGGTGCGCTGTACGTCCAGATGGTGACTGAGAATATGAGCGAGGAAGAGGTTCAAGGACTGGTTCCCGAATTGCAATCCGACTTTGAAGCCCTGCGCTTTCTGATGCTCGACCCGGAAGGCTACCTGAAAGAGTACGCCGAGAAAGAAGGCCTGCCGGATGCGGCGGCGGAGCTGATGAAATATTTCCCGCACCTGAAGATGTCTCGTGCGAAGAAGGTGGTGAAGGCGGCTCGCGAACAGGCGAAAGCCGGCGTGCCCGACCCCGTGTTTGAGTTTCCGCGTCCCGTGGTGAAGAGCGAGGGGCCGGTGCTGGTGGCGCGGCGGATTCATCGCGACTGGTTCATTCCGGCGAACACCGCAGATTTTCAAGATGCGCGGTTGTATTACATCCGCGAATGGCTTACGGAGGCGGAGCTTCGGGGTCGGGTCGTGAGTATGGAGTACAGCCAGAGCTTTGTGGATAAGGTTTTGGCGAAGGGCGACGGCGAAGGCAGTTTTGAGTATGCAGGCCGCACGGCGTTTGGAATTGGTTCCACGGAGGCGGGATACACCGCGACCGATACCGACGAATTTCGCGGGCTGTTCGAGGTGATTACCCAATATCGCCGCGCGGTGAACGATGAGAACATTCCGGGCGTGTATGCGATGACCTTCCACGGCGACGTGGACGAGGCGGCGGGCGATGAGGAGCTGGTCGATTACCCGCACGGCGACTATCCCGGCGTGGTTTTGGCACGCGAGGCCCTGAGTAGCCTGCTGGTGGATAGCCGGGGCATTCCCGAGCTGGCGGGGCCGATGCAGGGCGCGATGAAGGATTTTGTGGATTCGGCAGGCAACAATGCCAAACTAAACACGGTGCCGAGCTTCCAGACCTTTGGCCGCCGAAGCAGCAGCCGCATTCGGCTGGGGCAGTTGGAAGAAAACAAGGTGCGGCGCGGCGGAGAGATTAAACCCATTCAAGTGGGGCAATATCCCGCGAGCGCATTGAAGATGGCGAAGGAGTTGCGCCGCGACGCCAACGAATACTTTGGTCGGGCCGACCCTGAAGGCGATCCGGGACTGGTGCAGATCTACCGCGAGTTTCTGGTGCTGTGGGTTCTCAGCTCTCTGGCGGATGTTTGGAAGATGGTGTTGCAGTGCGTGCAGGACTACATGAGCCCTGAGCTGTTTGCGCGCATTGCCGGCGCAGAAGATGAAGAGGTGAGCCGTGATGCCATTCGCGGCAGCTTCGACATTCGGCTGGAGTTTGATGGTCGCGACTTCGATTTCGATTACGTCAAAGAAAAAGCCAAGCTCTATAAAGAGGTGCTGATGGGCATGGACACCAAAGCCACCGGCGCGTGGGAAGAGGTGTTGAAGAGCCTGATGGAAAGTGCCGATCCCATTCTGGCGGATCGAGTCTTTAAGGACACCGACACCGCACAACAAAGCGAAGTGGATGAGGAGTCTGACAACATTGTGAAGATGCTGGCAGGAATCCCGGTGCGACCCGTGGAAGCCGGGCAGAACTTCCCGCTGCGCTTGCAGGTTCTCAATGAATGGGCGCAGGCCAATATGGAACGCCTGCAACGCGAGCCAGAGAACACCCAGGCGATGTTCCAGGAGCGCGCGAAGCACCTGCAATTTATGACCCAGCAAATTGAAAATGCACAGATTGGAAAAGTAGGGGTGTAGGGGCGG
>JAOZSE010000073.1:3874-8674 GCA_029939835.1 Pontiellaceae bacterium | reverse complement strand
TATCGCTCTCCGCCTTCACCTCCGCCGAGCTGTTCACATAGCAGACCACCTTCGCACCGGGGTGCTCCGCCTTGAGCTTGCGCACTGCATCCGCCGTCACCATATCCGCCATCGGACAGCCCGCGTTCGGATCGGGAATCAAGATGGTTTTTTCAGGCGAAAGAACCGCCGCGGTTTCGGCCATAAAATGGACGCCGCAGAACACCACGACTTCTTCGGGGATCTGCGAAGCCTTGCGGCTGAGTTCGAGTGAGTCGCCCGTAAAGTCTGCAATCGCCTGCACCTCATCAACCTGGTAGTTGTGCGCAATAATCACCGCACCGCGCTCTTCCTTCAGCTCGCGAATCTGTGCTTCAATCGGCTTCATGACGAAAATATAGCATCGTTTTTTGAAGCATTGGAACTTTCGACTCCATTTTTTCCAGCAGATGAAAAAATATTCCCATACATTTAAATGTATGGGAATAAGTTTATTGGTTACTGCGCGGGGCGGAGGTCGCGGAGGTTGAACTGGAGCGTAGTGCGGCCGTTCCAGGTGTTTTCCTGAAGGGTAAAGGCGACGTCAATCGGGCCGGACGGCAGTTTTTCAGCCATATTGAAGCCGATGGCTTCGCGCCGTATTTTTCCGTCGGAAAACGTCAGTTTGAGATGCTTTTCTTTGAGGATGTGGCTTTCCACGGCGTTGACCCCGCAAACGGCCCAGACGGGTTCTGAATTTTCCTGACCGAACGGCCCGGCGCGTTTAAGCCCGTCCATGAGCGCTTCGTCGGCTTCGTCGAGCGTGACGGCGCGGTCGATTTCAAGCATAGGCCGCAGGTCGGCCTCTTTGAGCTGTGCGGCGGCCGCTTCGTTAAAACGGACTTTGAAGGCTTCGAGATTTTCCTCCTCCACTTCGAGTCCGGCGGCCATGGCATGTCCACCGAACTGTTTGAGGAGATCAGTACAGGCGCTGAGTCCGTCGAGAACATTGAAGGCGTCAATACTGCGGCAGGAGCCGCGCCCGCGGCCGCCCTCCATGCCGATGACCGAAACAGGGCGGTTGTAACGCGCAACGAGGCGCGAAGCGACGATACCGACGACGCCGGTGTGCCATCCTTCGCGGGCGATAACGAGGCCGAAGTCCTTGGTTTCATCAAACATTGCATCAATCTCTTCGATGGCTTCATGGACGATTTCCTTTTCGATGGCCTGCCGCTCACGATTGGCATTGTCAAGAAACCGGGCGAGCTCTTCGGCTCGCGCAGGAAGATCGGTGAGGAGAAGTTCAAGCGCGGCATCGGCACGCCCTACCCGCCCGGCGGCATTGATGCGCGGCCCGAGCGCGAACCCGGCATGCCACGCTTCGACCGCACCGGTCATGCCGGCCGCCTTTTTAAGCGCGTTCCAGCCTGCCCAGCAGGAGTTTTCCAGGGCCTGGAAACCCGCGCGCACCAGCGCGCGGTTTTCGCCGAGCAGCGGCACCATATCGGTCACGGTGGCGACGGCGACAAAATCGAGAACTCTTTTGAGATCAACCGATGCGGAAACGGCACAGCCGCTGTCGCGCCCATTTTTGATAAGCGCGTGGCAGAGCTTAAAGGCAACCCCTGCCCCGGCGAGAATAGAGTCGGGGTGGTTTGCTTCGCGCTTTGGATTCACCACAGCGACAGCGGGCGCGAGCTGCGCATCGGGCTCGTGGTGGTCGGTAACGACCACGTCTACACCGGCAGCGCGGGCATTCTCTACGCTTTCGACGGAACCGGTTCCGCAGTCTACGGTAACGATGAGCGAAGGCTGATGTTCAGCGATGCAGGCGGCGAGCGCGTCGATCGAGAGACCGTATCCTTCGTCAAACCGGCTGGGAATAAAGGCGGAAACAGTTCCGCCGAGTTCGCGCAGGACGCGCACCAGCAGTGCGGTACTGCAGACGCCGTCGGCGTCGTAGTCGCCAAACACGGTGATTTTTTCGCCGCCGTCGAGCGCGCGGCGGATGCGCGCGGCGGCTTTGTCCATGTCGGGCAGTTCAAAGGGGTCGCGCAGTGCGGAGAGCGAGGGACTCATGAAAAGCGCGGCCTCCTCGGCGGTTTTGCATCCGCGCTGGGCGAGCAGCGCCGCGAGGGGTTTTGGCAGTTTTCCAATGTTTGGAAAATTCTGGCAGACGGGGGCGTCTGCCCCACAGGATTTTTCCAAGGTTTGGAAAAGTTCTTCGGTCAGTGCTTCATCGCACGATTTAAATTTCCACAGCTTATTCATATTTCAACGAAAACAGCGCGGGCCGTTGGCTCCACGCTGTTTCCCAATAACCAATAACGAATAACCAATAACTATACCTTTTTCTCCTTGTGCCAGAGCAGGACGACCGGCGTGGCGACAAAGATGGAAGAGTAGGTACCGACGATAATCCCTATGAACAGCGCCAGCGCAAAGTCGTCGATGGCACCGCCGCCGAAGAGCAGCAGCATCACGACGGTAAGCAGCGTCGTCAGTGAAGTCAGCACCGTACGCGAAAGCGTCTGGTTGATACTCAGGTTGGCGATTTCTCGGTAGGACGCTTTGCCGTGCAGCAGCTTGATGTCTTCGCGGATCCGGTCAAACACCACGATGGTGTCATTGACGGAATACCCGACGATGGTGAGCAGCGCGGCGACGATCGGCAGGCTGATCTGCCGACCGAGCAGGCAGTAGATGCCGATGGTGATCAGCACGTCGTGAAGCAGCGCAACGATGGCCCCGACCGCGAAGGCAAACTCAAAGCGGATGGAGATATAGATAATGATGCCGAGGAGCGCCAGCACGAGGGCAGTGATACCCTTTTTCTTGAGCTCCTCACCGATTTGCGGGCCGACGGTATCGTTGGCAATGTCGGTGTAGCCCTGTGCGGAAAACGCGGACTTGACGGCATCCAGTGCCACCGCACCGTCTTCATAGCGAACCTTGACTTCGAGTGTTTCCGGCACTTCCGAAGCGGCGGCGGCCACCAACTCGCGATTATACTGAATAGCTGCATCTTTAATCCCGGCTTCATCGAGCACAGCACGAACCGCGTCGGTCGGCTGTTTGTCGTCGAAGCGGAAGCTGATGGCCGTTCCACCGGTGAAATCGACGCCGAAATTATCCTGCCCTTTCTGGATGAAGAAGAACCAGGTTCCGGCAATCAGCGTCAGCGAAAGGATCGCGGCGACCATGCGTTTACCGACGAAATCGATTTTTGTTTTCCCGCGGATGATGGTGAGCATCTTGAGCGATTTGAGACTGGTTTTTTCGGCCAGCGTCTCGAGGAACAGGCGGGTAAAGACCAGTACCATCAGCATGCTGACGACAATACCGGCGCTCAGCGTGACGGCGAAACCGCGAATAGCGCCGGAGCCCTGCCAGAACAGTATGACGGCCGTGAGCAGCGTGGTGACGTTGGCATCCAGAATGGTACTGAACGCTTTGCTGTAGCCCGCAGTGATCGAATTGAAAACGCTTTTGCCGGTCGCCAGTTCTTCGCGCATGCGTTCAAAGATGAGTACGTTGGCGTCCACGGCCATCCCGATGGTGAGCACGATGCCGGCGATACCGGGCAGCGTCAGCACGGGCAGTCCGGCCTGCACACCGCCGCCAGCCGTGAAGAGGCCGAGGAACCCGGAGGTAAACCACATTCCGAATGGCAGCAGCACCATCACGAACAGAAGCGAGACGTTGGCGACCGCCCCGGCGAGAAGATAATAGAGCAGCATAAAGGCGAGAACGGCGACGCCCCCGTAGATCAGCGCACGCATGCCGCTCTGAATGGAGTCTTTGCCGAGCGACGGATCCACAGTGCGCTCTTCAACAATGGTGACCGGTGCGGGCAGCGCACCGGCGCGCAGCACGTTGACCTGCCGCTGCGCTTCATCCACCGTGTAAGAGCCGGAGATTTGGGCTTTTCCGCTGTAGATAGCTTCCTGAATAACCGGCGCAGAGGTGAGCCTGCCGTCGAGAATGATCGCGAGACGCCGGCCGGTGTCGCTGTTCAGGTTGTTGTCGCCGCGCGGCGCGTAGGCCGCGGTGACTTTGCCGAAGCGTTCGCCGCCGGCCCGGTTGAAGGTAAGTGAAATGTAGGGCCGGGTGTACTGGTCATAGTCCACCTTGGCGTCTTTGAGCGCGGAGCCGGTCAGCTGTTTGCGTATTTCAATATAGAGCGGTGTATAAACGGTGGAACCGTCGGCCAATACATCCTTCATCAACATGAACTCGGAACTGCGTTTGGCGCCAAAGCGTTTGAGTTCATCCCAGAACGCGCGGTCCATTTCCTCATCGGAAACGGCATCGCGGTCGCGCACATAGAACTGGCCATTCTCGACACGGCTGATGCGGAAACCGTTGGGAACGAGACCGTCATTGAACAGTCCGTTCACCCATTCATCACTGTCGATGTGCACCAGACGGAATTCCAGAAAGGCCACGCTGAGAATCGAGGCTTTGGCTTCGGCGCGTTTTTCCACATCCACGCCCGGCAGGCGGATGACAATGCGGTCGTCGAGCAGCGGATAGATTTCCGGTTCGGCGATGCCGAGGCCGTCCACGCGGCTGCGGATGACTTCCAGCGCAACGCTCTGCGTGCTCTTGATTTCATCTTCAACAGCAGATTCGAGCGCAGCGCCCTCCTCCAGCGTCTCGTCCTTTTCCAGCACCAGCTTGCGGACTTCGTCGCGATCCACCTGCACGGTAAAGCTCGTGCCGCCCTTGAGGTCGAGACCGAGCCTCACCTTTTCCTTAAATGGTGTCACCAAAGCCAGCGACCACGCGGTAATCGCGATCAGCACCAGCCACTTCCACATTGCATTTTTGTTCATA
>JAOZSE010000073.1:0-3774 GCA_029939835.1 Pontiellaceae bacterium | reverse complement strand
TAAGCCTTTACGTCGGCGGGGAGTTCCCCTTTTTCTTCTAAAATCTGCGAGACGGCACTTTTGAGCACCTCTATTTTTGTCTTTTCGGCAATGCGCACAATCAGTGTCTTTTCTTTGACGTTGCACACCTCGCCGATAATGCCGCTGGTAAGCAGTACGCGCTCGCCGCTCTTCACGGCGGCGATCATGGCCTT
The DNA here is from genome assembly GCA_029939835.1 of Pontiellaceae bacterium. Lineage (GTDB taxonomy): Bacteria > Verrucomicrobiota > Kiritimatiellia > Kiritimatiellales > Tichowtungiaceae > Tichowtungia. Next base: position 3,580 of record JAOZSE010000073.1, on the reverse strand, counting down.
GCGCTCTTTTTCGCGGCGGCGCTGCGGGCGGATCATGACAAAGTAAAAAATGGCGACCATAAAAACGAGCCATCCGATGGTGAAGCCTCCAGAGGGGGGCTGTCCGCCTTCTGCGGCGGCCGGAGGTGCGGCCATAGCAATCTGCTGAATAAACATGTTGATTCTCCCTTAATTTTCCCGAAAAAACGTAAAGGCGGACATGCTAGAGTCCGCCCCCGTCCTTGGCAAGTCCAATCCCCATTTACGCGCCCGCTTCCACATCACGGTAAAAGGCGGCCATGCTGGTACTCATATAGGGACCGAGCCAGATAAAGCCGATACCCAACGTCAGCAGGCAAAGTAGAACCCAGCCAAAGAAGCGCCACTGAAGACGAAAGTACTTCCATTTATTGCCAGCCATCATCGCCCGGCTTCGGGTGATGGCCTGAATGGGGCCCGTTTCGGGATCATCTGCGATGATATAAAACGTCATTGCATACGAATAGCTTTTGATAATGCCTGGAATGATCAGCAAAAGCGTCCAAAGCAGAATAAACAGGTTGTACATGAAATAAGCCCCAACCGATTTTCCAAAGCAGTTAAACCCGTAGAACATCTGCGAGAACCGCGCCTGGTCATCTATCACACAAATAAAGAAGGCCGCCAGCCCCACCGTCATGGGGCCAGAGAAAATCCAGGAAAAAATGGTCACGGGAACCTCCGGCGGAAAAACCAGAATACGTAAAAGTGAATCGGAAAAACCAAGACCCATTGCTAGAAGATACCATACGCAAAAAACGCCGATAGCCCTGCCCCAATTCCCCGAAAGGGCGCTGCGGGCTTGAGCGGTTATCTCCGAATTGGGTGTTATACTTTTCATGTTGTTCCTTAGGTGGTTTCGGCACCGCGGGCCATCAGCACCTTGCCGGTACGGACGATTTCGATGATTTTGAATTTCTCGATCATTTCCATCAGCGCATCAATCTTGTCCGGATCGCCAACGACCTGCAGCATGATCGATTCATCGGTGAGGTCGACCGTCTTGCAGCCGAAGTGCTCGGCAATCTGCAAAGCCTCGCCGCGGTCTTCCGCACTGACGGCAATTTTGATGAGGCCCATTTCTTTAACGACGGCTTCATCAAAGGTGTGGTCGGTGCAATGCAGCACGTCGATCAGTTTACTGACCTGCTTGATGATCTGCTCCAGACCGGCTTCTGAGCCACTGGCCCCGATCGTCATGCGCGAAAAATGCCCGTCGATCGCCGGGGAAACCACCAGCGACTCGATATTGAACCCGCGCCGCGAAAAGGTCTGTGCAATCCGGGCCAGCACGCCCGGCTCGTTGGCTACATAAACGCTGAGCGTATGAATCTTTTTATTGTTTATCATTTTGCAACTCCGTTTTGTCTAAAGTCTAAAAGTCGGGAGCCAATGACTTTTGACCCCTGATTCCTATCCCCTGACTCCTGATTATGTGGATCCCGTCGGTTTTTCAAGTTTGACGTCGGGCTTCGGCTCCTCAATGAGCATATCCTCGATCCGCTTGCCCGCCGGAATCATCGGGAAGACGTTATCAACCTTCTCGACCTCGCAGTTGATCAGGCATGGCCCGTCGTTGTAAGCGAGCGCGGCTTTTACGATGCGTTTAACATCGCCGGGGCGCCGCAGATTGAACCCTTTGATTCCAAAAGATTCGGCCAGCTTGACGAAGTCCGGATTTCCTTCGAGGTCAACGCCGCTGCGGCGGTCTCCATAAAAGAGCGTCTGCCACTGGCGAACCATTCCGAGGTAGTGGTTGTTCAAGACCACAAATTTTACGGGCAGGTTATGCAGCGCCGCCGTGGCCAGTTCGCATTCGGTCATCTGAAAACCGCCGTCGCCGCAAAAAGCGATAACCGTATCATCGGGCCGTCCAAGCTGCGCGCCAATGGATGCCGGAACACCGAAGCCCATCGTGCCCGCCCCGCCCGAACTGATGAAGTTGTTCGGGTGATCGGTTTTATAAAACTGGCCCGCCCACATCTGGTGCTGGCCGACGTCGGTCACAACAACCGCTTTGCCTTCGGAGAGCTTATAGAACTCGTCGATAACGTGCTGCATCTTGAGTCCGCCCTGCCGCTTAAACTTGAGCGGATATTTCTTTTTCCAGCCGTCGAGCGTTTTGAGCCACTCAGCCGTATTGAGCCGTGCGACGTGCTTGTTGAGTTCAGTGAGCACCTCGCGCGCATCGCCGACACAATAGTGATCGGGACGGATCATTTTGCCGATTTCAGCCGGATCGACATCAATGTGGATAACGGTCGCGTTCTCACAGAAGTGTTTCGGGTCGCCCAGAATGCGGTCGTCGAAGCGCGAGCCGATATTGATCAGCAGGTCGCAGGCACAGATCGCCTTATTGGCATAGGCCGTGCCGTGCATCCCGAGCCAGCTGAGCGAAAGCTCGTGCGTCTCGGGAAACGCACCCTTGCCCAGCAATGTCGTGGTGACCGGTGCATTGAGCGTCTCGGCCAGCTGTTTCAGCTCCGCTTCGGCTCCAGAAATCATAATGCCGTGGCCGGCGAGAATGAGAGGCCGCTGTGATTTATTGATCGCCTCGGCAATTTCCCGAACGGTTCCCGTATCCACTTCACCGTGCGGCAGCTTATAGCCGGGGATATCCATTTCGGCGCACAGGTCGCCCGTGAAAGTTCCGGCGCTGACGTCTTTAGGAATATCAATCAGAACCGGCCCCGGTCGTCCGGTCGTGGCAATATGAAATGCTTCGTGCAAAATGCGCGGAATATCGTTGGTCTCTTTAAGGAGATAGCTGTGCTTCACCACCGGCATCGTAATGCCGAAGATATCGGCCTCCTGAAAGGCGTCCTTGCCCAGCATCCACGAAACCGACTGACCGGTCAAAACGATCATCGGAACCGAGTCCATATGCGCGGTCATGATGCCGGTGATCGTATTGGTGGCGCCCGGTCCGCTGGTGACCAGCGCCACGGCGGGCTTGCCGGTTGCGCGCGCGTAGCCGTCGGCCATATGCGTTGCGCCCTGTTCGTGGCGAACCAAAACAAACTTAATATTGTTCGGAACCGTAATCAGCGCATCGAAAATCGGAATCACCGATCCGCCCGAAAGCCCGAACATACATTCAACCCCCTCCGCCTCCAGACAGCGGATCAGGGCTTGAGCTCCATCCATTTCCATTTTTTCCATCATTTTTCTCCCTGAAAAACTTTTTCACTCAAAAAACTATACAAAAAATACACCTGATTTTGACATGCACAAGAAAATTGATTGATTTTTTAACTAAAATTAATCCTGTTTTTAAAGCCAATTCCCATTGGCTGCTAAAACATAACCATTTCTATGCCAAAATCTGATATGTTTTTCTAATCATCTCCCCTTTCAGATAAATATCCGCTTTTTTGCTGCCATGAAAAGCGGATATTCTCGAAAGTGTGTACTCAGAACCTCACAGGTGGCGACGGCGGACAGTTCCATCATACCTTTAAAGGTATGATACATGTAAAGTTATAACTTTCTGAACAGAAAGCAATTAGGTAATGTGCTGAAAGTTCTGCAAAAAGAGAGGATCATGGTGTTTCCTATTTAG